>JBKPDO010000001.1:0-50717 GCA_046727955.1 bacterium
GGCTGGGGGGTCGGCTTCGTGGTCTTCGCCGGCGTGATGATGATCATGCTCGGCATCTTCCACGCGCTGGAGGGCCTGACCGCGATCCTGAAGGACCAGTTCTTCGTGTCCACCCCCCGCAACTACCTGATCACGATCGACCTGACGGGCTGGGGGTGGATCCACCTGATCGGCGGGGCGGTCGTCGCGGTGGCCGGCTTCTTTGTGTTCTCCGGCGCGGTGTGGGCGCGCACCATCGGGGTCATCTTGGCGGTGCTGAGCGCGTTCGCGAACTTCCTGTTCATTCCGTACTACCCGTTCTGGTCGCTGCTGATGCTCGCGGTGGACTTCTTCGTGATCTGGGCGCTGGTGGCGCACGGCCGGGAAGTCGCGGCTTGACCACCGAGGCGGCTCGCACCTGTGCGCGCCCAATTACTGCCTGCTACTGCCTGCGCTACCGGCCCGCGGCGCGGCAAGGCGAGACGATCGACACCTCGACCGGCCACCTTGGCTTCCGCTGCATCGTGCGTCCGGTGCTCAGCCCTTGAGCGCGCCAGCCATGAGGCCCCGCATGAAGAAGCGGCCCAGCAGGAGGTACACCAGCAGGGTCGGGATCGAGGCGAGCAGCGCCGCCGCCATCTGCTGGCTGTAGGGCACCACCATCGAGCCAGAGATGTTGTTGAGCGCCACCGTGGCCGGCCAGCTAGTGGGCCCGGTCAGGAACACCGCGAACAGGAAGTCGTTCCACATCGAGGTGAACTGCCAGATCAGCGTCACCGCGAACGCGGGGCCGGAGTTGGGCAGGATCACCGACCGGTAGGTGCGCAGCATGCCAGCACCGTCCACGCGCGCCGCCTCGGTCAGCTCCTTCGGGATGGTGGCGTAGTAGTTGCGGAAGATCAGCGTGCAGATCGGGATGCCGAAGACGATGTGCGCCAGCATCAGGCCCGGGATCCCGCCGATCAGGTGCGCCTTGGTCATGAGCTGCACCAGCGGGATCATCACCGCCTGGTAAGGGATGAACATGCCGAACAGGAACAGCATGTAGACGGCGTCGGCGCCGGGGAAGCGCCACTTGGACAGCACGAAGCCGTTCATCGAGCCGAGCAGGGACGACAGGATCGCGCCGGGCACCGCGAGCTTGACGCTGTTCCACAGCGCCGGCGAGAGGGAGGTCCAGGCGGCCCGCCAGCCCTCACCCGTCCACACTTTCGGCAGCGCCCAGGCACGACTCGGGTCAGCCTCGGTGAGCGGCTTGAAGCTGGTCACCAGCAGCACGTAGATCGGGATCAGGAACAGCACCACGAAAGCCAGCAGCACCAGGAACTTGACGAGCCTGGGCCAGGTCCGGCGGCCCCAGACCCGCGAGCGCGGTGCTCCCGGGACCGCCGGCCGCGGCGGCGCCTGCGTGATCGCGGTCACGATTGCTGCCTCTCGGACCGGATCGTGTAGATCAGATACGGCACGATCAGCACGGCCACGGCCAGCAGCATGTAGGTCGCGATCGCGGCCCCCTTGGCGAAGTCGTGTGCGTCGAACACCATCTGCCACATGTAGACGGCCGGGACGTCGGTGATGATCTGCTTACCGGATATCGCAACGATCAGGTCGAACACCTTGAGCGAGATGTGGCCGAGGATGATCAGCGCGGCCAGCGTGACCGGCCGGAGCTGCGGGATGACGACCTTGCGGTAGACCTGCCACTCGGAGCAGCCGTCGACCCGCGCGGCCTCCCGAAGCTCCTCGGGCACGCCGCGCAGGCCGGCGAGGAACAGCGCCATGACGTAGCCCGACATCTGCCAGATGGCGGGGATCGCCATCGCGCCCATGCCCCACTTGTCGTTCTGCCACCAGTCGTTCGACAGGAAGCCCAGGCCCATCTTGTCGAAGAGGAGATTCAGCCCGGACGCCCGGTCGCCGGGGGCCGGGTTCATGAGCCAGCGCCAGACGATCCCGGTGGCGATGAAGGACACCGCCATCGGGAACAGGTACACCGAGCGGAACCCGCTCTCGCCCCGCACCCCCTTGTCGAGCAGCAACGCGAGCACCCAGCCGAGCAGCATGGCCCCCACCACGAAGACCACCGTGAACAGGACCGCGTGCTGGACCGCGTTGTTCCAGCGCTCCTCGCCCCACAGCTTGGTGAGGTTCTGGAGCCCGACGAAGCGCTGCGGCGAGATGACCGTGTGCCAGGAGCTCATGGCCACCTTGACGTTCCAGCCGATCAGCCCGTAGACGAAGACGCCGATCGCGATGATCGACGGCGACACCAGGAGCAGGCCTGGACCCCAGGTTCGGACCCGGCGCAGGAGTCTTCGCCGCTTGGGCCGCTGCGGCGGGGGGTGCCGGCCCGCCGCAGCCGGCACCCCCCGCCGCGACGTCGTTGTCTTCAACGCCTGCTCACTGGGCAAGCCCGGTGGTCGCCGCGTCCACCAGCGACTTCTGGAAGTTGCCGACGTTCTTGTTCTTCAGGAACAGGCCGACGGCCGTGTCGATGTTGGTGTGCCAGGCGTTGTTCGCGGTGACGCCGTGCCACATCGAGCCGGCCAGCTTGTCGCTCTGCCACTGCTGCAACGCCCACGCCAGGTAGTCCTTGTACAGCGAGGTGTCGGCGTCCTTGCGGGCCGGGATCGAGCCCTTCTGCGGGTTGAACAGGTCCTGGCCCTCCTTGCTGGCGGCCTCGGTCAGCCAGGCGACGGCGGCATCGCGGTGCGGCGCGCCCTTTGGCAGCGTGAAGCTGTCGGACAGCCACTGGTAGGTCCCGTCGGTCCCCGGCGCCGCCGCCCAGTCGTAGTCGACCTTCGGGGTCTTGCCAAGCTCCTTGAAGTACCCGGCGGCCCAGTCGCCCATGATGTTGAAGGCCGCCTTGCCGTCGACGACGTCCTTGGCCGCGAGCTGCCAGTCCGTGGAGGCCGCCTCGGTGTTGGTGTACCGCAGGATCGTCTGGTAGTCCCCCAGCGCCTTGGCCACCTGCGGAGAGCTCCAGTCGGCCCCCTGCTTCCAGAGAGCGTTCCAGCCGTCCGCGCCCAGATCGCCGAGCATCACCGCGTCGAGCAGGTGGTCGGCGGTCCACTGCGCGCCCAGCGAGAGCGGGATCTTCTTGGTCTTCTGCTTGACCTGCTGCAGATCGCTGATGAACTCGGCGATGGTCGCGGGCGGCTTGGCGATGCCCGCCTCCTTGAGCACCGCGGGGCTGAACCACAGGACGTTCGCGCGGTGGATGTTCACCGGCACCGAGTAGACGTGCCCCTCGAAGGTGATCTGGTCCACCAGCTCCTGCGGGAACACGTCGCGCAGCTTGAGCTGGTCGTAGAGGAAGTCGAGCGGCTCGAGCTGCCCGGCCTTGATGTAGTCGAGCAGCTCGGCGCCGGCGTGGCCCTGGAAGGAGTCCGGCGGCTGGTTCGCCTGCAGGCGACTGGCGAGCACCGCCTTGGCGTTGGTCCCGGAGCCACCGGCTACGGCGGCGTTGATGAACTGGATGTTGGGGTTCTTCTTTTTGAAGTCCGCGACCATGGCCTCGAGGCCCTTGGCCTCGCCGCCGCCGGTCCACCACGAGAACACCTCGACCTTGCTGGCCGAGGACCCGCTCGACTTGTTGCTCTCGTTCCCGCCGCAGCCGGCGAGCACCAGGCCGATGGCGGCGAACAACGCCACCAGTGCGGGCCACCGTCGCTTCAGTCGCATGGTCAACCTCCCATTGGTCGAGCAGATGAGATCCGGGCGCCTGAGATCTGGTCGCGCAGGTGCGCCAGAGCCAGCGCTATCAGTCGATATCTCCCCACCTGGCCTGCCTGTACGTTCGAGCCCTCGACGTGGTGAACGTCTGGGATTGCGAGTGACAGCTTGGAGCCAAGCGCGGCCCGCAGTCAACGTTGTCATCCACAGCTGGCACGGACCCTCGTCTCACGGTGGCACTTCCCCGGAGCCGCGCGGGATCAGCTGCGCGGGCAGCACGATTCGTGCCAGCGGGGAGCGGTCCCCTTCCAGGCGCCGGCACAGCAACTCGGTCGCCTGCCGACCCATCTCGGCAGGGCTGTGGGCCACCACCGTGATCGAGAGCACGTCGGCGAGCTCGAAGTCGTCGAAGCCCACGATGGCGGTGCGCGCGCCCGCCGCCCGGATCGCCTTCAGCGCACCCACGGTGTTGCGGTTGTTGCCGGTGAAGATGGCCGTGGGGGGGTCGAGCAGCCCGAGCAGCGCGCGGGTGGCCTCCTCGGCGGCGGCGACGTCGTGCGAGCCGAGCTGCAGCAGGCTGTCCTCCAGCCCGATCCCGGCGGCGGTCAGCGCCTCGACGTAGCCTTGGCGCCGCTCGACCGCGGTGAAGATCGCCGGCAGGTCGCCGACCATGCCGATGCGCCGGTGGCCGTGCGCGAGCAGGTGCTCGACCGCCCGGCGGGCGCCGCCGAGGTTGTCGAGAAGGATCGTATCGGCCTCGAGCCTGCCCGGCGGCCGGTCCATGAACACCACCGGCGTGCCCATCCTGAGCTCCGGCAGCAGGAAGCGGTGGTCCGCGCCGGCCGGCACCACCAGCAGGCCTTCCACCCGCCGCTCGCACAGCAGCTGGATCAGGTCCCGCTCACGGCCCGGGTCCTCGTCCGAGCTGCCGGCGATGACCAGATAGCCCCGCTCACGAGCCACCTCCTCTACCGCTCGCGTGATGGCCGAGTAGAAGGGGTTGGCGACGTCCTCGATCACCAGGCCGATCGTGCCCGAGGACCGCCCCCGGCGGAGCACGCGCGCCATGTCGTTGCGGCGGAACCCGAGCGCGGCGATGGCCTCGTGGACCCGCGACGCCGTCTCCGGGCGCACGCCGCCCTCGTCGTTGACCACTCTGGAGACCGTCTTGAGACTGACCCCAGCCTCCCGGGCCACGTCCCACATGGTCGGTCTCGGTAGTTGCGCCTCTGCCACTGTCAGAGCCCGTGTTCCGACAACGTTGTCAGCTATCAAGGCATGCACCTCTCACCCTGTCAAGGTGCCGCTCAAGGTGCCGCTCAGGGCGTCCGGGCGAGAGGCATCCCTCCGGGCGAGAGGCATCCGCCCCGGCGGCGGCTCCATGTCCATGTCATGAAAAAAAATGGCTAGTCGGACATACCACGAGCTGCTATGTTGACAACGTTGTCGTGACCCGCCAAGTGCCCGTGCAGTGATGAATGCGGGCGATGGAAGGGGGTGGCGTATCGAGGAACGCGGCGTAGCTGGTTACGGCGAAAGGAGCAATCCGTGACAGCGAAGCGAAGGCGAACCTTCTCTCTTGCGGCCAGCACAGCCATCTTCTTCGCCACCGTCCTGGTGGCCGGCGCGCCGGCCAGCGGCGCGGCAGGCCCCGCGCTGGTGAGCGACCCCGCCTCCATGGTGAACACGCTGGTGGCCACGACCGGCGGCGGCAACGTCTTCCCCGGCCCTGACGTGCCGTTCGGCATGATCCAGTGGAGTCCCGACACCCGCAGGCGCACGGACGGCGGCGGCTACAGGTTCGACCAGACCCAGCTCAGAGGCTTCAGCCTGACGCACATCAGCGGGCCGGGCTGCGGCGCCTACCAGGACGTCCCCATCCTGCCCCTGACCGGCGGCCTGCCTACTGGCGACCCCGGCTCCTTCATGGGGTACTTCACCCACACCGGTGAGGTAGCCACGGCCGGCTACTACTCCGTGAGGGTCTCCAGGAAGGTCGACTCCCCCGCGATCACCACGGAACTGACCTCGACGCTGCGCAGCGCCATGGGCCGCTTCACCTACCCGGCCACCACCGACGCCAACGTGCTGCTCAAGCTGCTGGACAGCCAGAACGGGACGGTGGCGAGCGACGCGAAGATCGTTGGCAAGAGCGAGGTGCAGGGCATGGCCAGGAGCGGCGGCTTCTGCGGCGCGCCCGACCTGTACAACCTCTTCTTCGACATCACCTTCGATCACCCGTTCACGGCATCGAAGGTGATCCGCGAGCCCGGTCAGCCCGGCCCGAACTCGGTCTTCCTGACCTTCGACACCACCGCCAGCCAGGTCCTCCAGGCGAAGGTCGGCATCTCGTTCGTCAGCGCGGCCAACGCCAAGCTGAACCGGGAGACCGACAATCCCGGCTGGGACTTCGACGCGGTGCGGTCCGCGGCGCACGACACCTGGAACGACCAACTCTCCAAGATCCAGGTCGGCGGCGGCACCACGGACCAGCAGGCGCTGTTCTACACGATGCTCTACCGCGTGCTGCTCCATCCCAACGTCTGGAGCGACGCCAACGGCGAGTACATCGGCTTCGATCAGAAGATCCACACCGTGAAGGCCCCGCAGAAGGCCCAGTACGCCAACTTCTCAGGCTGGGACACCTATCACAGCCAGGTGCAGCTCAGCTCCCTGCTGGCCCCAGAGGAGTCGAGCGACCAGGCGCAGTCGCTGCTCAACGACGCCGCCGAGTCCCCCGATGGGGTGATCCCACCGTGGGGCTTCGCCAACAGCGCCAACTACGTCATGGTCGGTGACCCTGGCACGGCCCTCCTCGCCGGCTACTACGCCTTCGGAGCGCGCAATTTCGACACCGCCACCGCGCTCGAGGTCATGATGAAAGAGGCCACCACCGTCAACAACGTGCGTCCCGGGCAGGCGCTGGAAGATCAGCACGGCTATCTGCCCGAGGACGGCCACTACGGCTGCTGCAATTTCTACGGCTCGGTCGGCACGCTGCTGGAGGACAATCAGGCGGACTTTGCCCTGGCACAGTACGCCAGCGCCCTCGGGGACACCGCCGACGCCGCCGTGCTGGTCCGGCGCGCGCAGAACTGGCAGAACGTCTTCAACCCGAACACCAGCCTGATGCAGCCCAAGCTGCTGAGCGGCCAGTTCGTGAGCGGCATCGGCCCGAGCAGCTCGCAGGGCATGGTCGAGGGCACGGCCGCGCAGTACCGCTGGATCGTCCCCTTCAACCACGCCAGCCTGATCGCCGCCCTGGGCGGGAACCAGGCGGTGAACGCGCTGCTGGACAGCTTCTTCACGACCCTCGACGGCTCGAGTCCCACGGGTGCCTTCCTGGCCAACGAGTTCGAGCTCGGCGTGCAGATGATGTACGACTACACCCGCCAGCCGTGGAAGACCCAGGCCGTCGTCAACCGCATGCGAAACGAGAACTACCAGCTCACTCCGACCGGGCTGAGAAACAACGACGACCTCGGCGCCCTGTCGTCGATGTATGTCTGGTCGTCGCTGGGCATGTACCCGGAGATCCCCGGAAGCGCCGAGCTGGAGATCAACGGCCCGGCGTTCCCTATGGCCATCGTCCACCTGGCCAACGGCAACACGATCACCATCAACGCCCCTGGCGCCTCGCCGACCAGCCCCTACATCCAGTCGCTCAACTTCAACGGGCACCCGCAGAGCCGGCTGTGGTTCGACCCGTCGCTCATCAGCAGCGGGGGCACGCTCGACTACACGATGGGCTCCAGCCCCAACACCTCCTGGGGCGTGGCCCCGCAGGACACGCCACCCTCGTACGGGACCCAGCACGTCGCCGCCATCGGCTTCGTCTCCCCCGACAGCCAGGCAATCGTCAGCCCCGGCGGCACCGCTGCGGTCGACCTCGGGGTCCAATCCACCTGGGACGCTCCCCAGACGATCGGCTGGACGGCGACACCATCCAGTGGCGTCACCGTCAGCCCCAGCAGTGGCTCCCTGGTCGTCAACGGCGGCGGGCGCAGGAGCGTGCCGGTCAGGGTCACCGGAGGCACCACCGAGGGTCGAGAGACAGTGGCCTTCCACCTCACGTCGTCGAGCGGGGTGAGGGTCGGCGACGTGGTCCTGGGCCTGGCGGTGGCCAAGCCTGGTGAGCTCTGGCCCTACTACAACAACATCGGCGTCTCCGACGACGCCAACATGGAGACGGCCAACTTCGACGGCGTCGGCTTCGCCTACTCCGCCCAGGCGCTGGCGGCCGCCGGCGTCACCCCGGGGAGCACCGTGAGCGCGGACGGCTTCAGCTACGTGTGGCCGGACTTCCCCGCTGGCCAGCTCGACAACATCGAGGCCGGAGGCCAGACGATCCAGCTGGCTCCGACGTCCGGCAAGACCAGGATCGGCCTGCTGGGGAGCGCCACCAACGTCGGCAGCGGTGGCTCCCAGGGGACCATGGTCGTCCACTACAGCGACGGCACCAGCCAGCAGGTGACCGTGGGCTTCAGTGATTGGACGCTGGGCGCGGGGGCGTTCGGGCCCGCCTTCGGCAACACGACGGCCGTCACCACGGCATACCGCAACTGCGTGTGCGGCGTGCACGACAACGTGAAGACCTACGTATTCGCCCTCAACGCCCCTCTGACCGCGGGCAAGACCGCGACCAGCATCACCCTGCCGGCCACCTTCACCGGGGGCCAATTCCACGTCTTCGACATCCAGTTCCAGTAAACCCATCGACGCAGCATCGCCGTCGGGCGCACCGCCCCTCCGGAATCGATCCGGGGGGGCGGTGCGGGACCCGCGTGCAGAGCCCGCGGTGCGTTCGCGACGCGGGCGAGGCTCCCGGTCCGTCAGCCGGCGACCCGCTCGGCGTCCTGGACGGCCTGCCGCCAGGCCTCGTCCGCCATCTGCCTGCCGTTACCTGAGACGTCTGCGTCTGGTTTCAGGCAGCCGGCCGTTACCAGCCAGCGGTGCCTCAGCGTCTCTCACGGGTCGCCAGCTTGTCGAACAGTTCGCCGTCGAACTGGGGTCACGGGGACGCCAGGCCGGCGGCGAACGTCGCCGTCCAGCTGCCGCCCGGCCAGGTGACCACGAGGGTGTAGCAGCCGGCGACAGGAATCAGCAGGTAGGAGGGGAAGTTGGCGTAGCGGTTCTGCGGGTCGGCCGCCTGCGGGTTCCCGGAGTCGGTCGCGCCGGGGTGCGCTGGATCCAGTATGGGTGCGGTGGACTCGGTGCCGACCTGAAACCACAACGGCGACCCGGTCGCGCGGTCGTCGCCATGAAGCTGCACCGGCTGCTTGTAGCCGGGCGCGACCACCCACAGCACTTTGACCTGGTACCCGTGCTGCCCGCGCGGCGCCGCAGGGTCGACCGCCAGGACCGCACGACCTGAGCGGCCAAACACCCCGAAGCCGACCGCCCACGCGGGGCTGCGACCCAACACCCCACCCTCGCTCCAGGGCCCCACCGGGCGCGGCACGACCGACCTGGGAGCCGGCGGGCAGGTTCTGGGTGGTGGGCCCAGCCGGCCCGGTTGCGGGGTGGTCGCCGCAGGCCCCCCGGGAGCGTCTGCCGCGCCGCCGTGGCCGAGGTCGCGCGGCCGGTGGGTGGCGTGCCAGTCGCTTGCCTTGAAGTGGCCGAGCAGCCCGCGAGAAGGCCGGTCATCACCATGAGCACGAGCATCCGTGGCATCCTTACCGCCCAACCACTCTGCCTTGATGTTCTCGTCTTGAGCGCTTCGGCCTGGCGCACGCACGTCAGCATCTGCCGCACCGCCTTTGCGGCCTGCATGAAACGGTTGGTGCCCTGATTCAGGGTCCGTCACCGTCACGGCGCAAGCTCTCACCTCTGAGCTGGGGCTAATCATTCCTCACAAATCGTTCCTCACAATAGGATCGGCGCCAGTATCGCGGCCGCAAACAGGAGCGCGACACCGTCGATGAAGTGCCAGTGCGTCTGCGCCAGGACCGCATCCCAGATGGCGGTGCTGGGCTTTGCGTCAGATGTTTCTAAGCACTCCGACCGCCCGGCCTGTGCCATGCTCCTCGTGGTCCAGGCCACGGGCACTTGGACGCTCGGGGGTCATTCGTGTGTGACGCCCGGTTAGCCTGTTCCGCTCCGAGTGCCAGCGCGACGACACGGCCCGACATCTTTGGACAACTCCTGATCTCTTGATTGCCGAAATTGCGACTAGTGGGACGGTGCGTGCGACTCAGTTGGCGTGGGCATAGGCCACTTCCTGCCCGCGCATCACCCACGCGTCGAATGGATCCAGTGGTAGAAACGGCGGGGAGGCAGCACTGGTGGAAGAGGAACGTATGCCCGACTCTCGCGGGAATCCGACCGAGGAGGATGCCACGCAGGCGTGGCTTCAGGTCGAGCCGGTGGAGCTTGCGGCTTCGCCGACGGGCGTGCTCCGCGCGCTTGCTGAGCGCCCTTATCCGCTTGCCCTGACCGGATCGTGGAGCGATGGGGGCGCGGTGGTGACGAGCGACCCGATATGCGTGGCGGCGATCGACGAGGACCCGTTCGCGGTCGTCGACCGGCTGCCGTCGGTCGTGCCGAGCCAGTCGCACCCCCGCGCGATCGGGGGAGGCTGGTTCGGCTATCTCGGCTATCGCCTGGCCCGGCGGCTGGAGCGGATCAAGGCCCCGGAGCCCCAGGGCGAGCGCCTGCCGGACTTCCATCTCGCCTTCTACGACCATCTCCTGCGCTACGACGAGCCCGATGCACGCTGGTACTTCGAGGCGCTGATAACCGAGTCGAAACGCGATTCGATCCGTCGCTGGCGCGACACGGTGCTCGAACAGCTCGGCACGGCGGCCGTGCGCACGGCCGATGCCCGTCTCGACCGAGTCCGATGGCCGGATCGGGTGCAACACGTGGTCGCCGTGGAGCGCTGCGTGACCGCAATCCGCCGGGGCGACATTTTCCAGGCGAACGTCTGCACCAGGATGGCGGCCGAGTTGCGGGGCAGCAGCGCCGAGGCGTGGGCGCGCCTGGTCGAGGCGCTGCACCCCGCCCGGGCGGCATACCTTGCTGGCCCATGGGGGTCGGTGCTCAGCCTGTCCCCGGAGCTGTTCCTGCGGCGACGAGGCACTCGCGTGCTGACGGCGCCGATCAAAGGGACACGGCCGCGCAGCGGCGTAGCCGACGAGCGCCGGGAGGCCGAGGTCCTGCGGGCCTCGGCCAAGGACGAGGCCGAGAACGTGATGATCGTCGACCTGATGCGCAACGACCTCGGCCGGGTCTGCGTGCCCGGCACCGTCCGGGTGCCGACGCTGCTGTCCGTCGAACCACATCCCGGCGTCTGGCATCTGGTCTCCTACGTCTGCGGCGAGCTGCCGCCGGAGGTCTCCAACGGGGCCCTGCTGCGCGCCACGTTCCCGCCTGGTTCGGTGACCGGGGCGCCGAAGGTCCGCGCGATCGAGATCATCGACGAGCTGGAGACCGTCCCGCGGGGCGTGTACACGGGTGCTGTTGGCTATGCGAGCCCGGTGGCCGGCCTGGAGCTCAACGTTGCGATCAGGACCTTCGAGGTTCGTGATGGCATCGCATGGCTTGGCGTCGGCGGCGGGGTGACCGCTGAGTCCACTCCGGTGGAGGAGTGGGTCGAGTGCCTGGTCAAGGCCCGTCCGTTGCTCCAGGCGCTGGGAGCTCCAGCAGTTCCGGCCAGCATCGGGGAGGCCGGCTCGCCGGCTCTCGCGGACCGCCTGGCAGGGGTGTTCGAGACCATGCTCGCCGTCGACGGCGAGGTGTGCGAGCTCGCCGATCATCTGAGCCGGCTGCGGCGATCGTGCTGGGAGGTGTACCGGCATCGTCTCGACCCCCAGCTCGCGGACCTCGTCCGCCGGCGGTGCGCGCCGCTGCGGGGCACGTACCGGATCCGGGTGCGGGTGTGCCCGGCTACTGGCGCGGCGCCGACCGTTGAGGTCGCCGCGCAGCCAAGCCCGCTCCCTGTGGGTGAGCAGGCGGGCCTTTGTGTGGTCCCGCAGCCGGTGCCGGGAGGCCTGGAGCGGCACAAGTTCGTCGACCGTCGCTGGCTGGAGGGGATCGAGGCCTCCTGTGGTCCCGGAGAGACCGCGGTCCTGCTCGGCGACGACGAGCTACTAGAGTCGACACGGGACTCGCTGTTCGTCGTTCGAGAGGGAACGCTCTGCGCCGCGCCGCTCGACGGGCGCATCCTGCCCGGCGTCACCCGGCAGATCGTGCTCGACCTCGCCGATGACCGCGGCATCCGATCGCTCGTTTCGCCGATCGACCAGCGCTGGCTCATCTCGGCGGAGGGAATGTTCCTGACCAACTCCCTGCACGGTATCCGCTGGGTCAGGCGGACCCGGCAGCGGGAGTGGAGCCAGCCTGACGCCACCACGCAGGCACTCAGCGCCCTGCTGCTCCGACGGTGGCGGCTGGCTCCTTTCTGGTCCCGCAAGGAGGAGGCAACGTCCAAGCGGGGAGGTGGCCGACGCTGACCACTATCGAGACGCCGGCGGTCCGCGGCTCAGCGCTCACCGTGACATGTTCTGGCTCATCACACGTCCACCAGGGCCGGGCTCCCAAGGTCGTCCGCCGATCAGCACCGCCGAGTGCTGGTAGGCGGTGAGCAGCCTCGCAGGGATTTATCCATGTGGGGGGAGCTCGCTCCCCCCACGGCTACCCAAGACCGGCCTGTGCCTGGGCAACCCCCTACTCGAGTCCCAGCCAGCGGAGCTGCAGCGGGTCGGGCGTCAGGGTCGGCTGCTTCGCAGTGCCCGCACGGCTCGCGCGGCGTCGCGGATCAGGGCGAGCTGCTCGCGTGCCCGCTGGCCGGCTCGGCGCCGGCGCCCCAGCCCGAGCGCGTTGAGCACAACGGCAGCGGCGTTGCGGCCAGGGATGCCGGTCACGCCGCCGCCAGGGTGGGTGCCGGCGCCGGTCAGGAACAGCCCCTCGACCGGCGTGCGGTAGCGGGCCAGGCTCGGCGACGGCCGGAATGCAAGGAGCTGGTCGATGCTCATCTCGACGTGGTTTGGGTTGGCGTGCGGGTTGCCGTGGCGCGCGACCCACTGCGCCGGGCCGGTGATGCGGCGCTCGACCGGTGCGAGCTCGCTGCCAAGCGCCCGCTCGGCGACGCGCCAGGCGTGGTCGGCGGCTCGCTCCAGCGCCTGCCGGTCCCAGGGCCCGGCGGCGGGCCGCCACGGCAGGAAGGTCGAAAGCCAGATCACCGCGCGGCCCGGCGGCGCCCAGCCCGGCTCGAGAGCCGAGGGGAAGGCGATCATAAGCGGCGGGCGCGCGGGCAGGTCGCCGAGCTGGATGCTGGCGAACGCCCGCTCGATGTCGCTGATCGTGTTCGCCGACAGCATGAACGAGCGCTCGAAGCCGGCAGGGCCAGGCACGTCGGGCATGCGCTCGATCACGGCGTCGATCTTCAGCTCAGAGACATTGCGCCGCCCGACGTGGATACGGCGCACCTCGTCGAGCAGTCGCGGCGAGACGTCGCCCTCGTCAAGCAGACCGAGGAACAGCCGGCGCGCGTCCACGGCCGAGACCACCGCCCTGGCCGCCTCGAAACGCTCACCGTCGGCATCAACCGCGACAGCGCGGCCACCAGCGACCTCGACACGCTTGGCCGGCATGCCGCAGCGCAGCTCCCCCCCGGCCGCTTCCAGGCAGCCCACCAGCGCGTCGATGGTGGCGCGCGAGCCGCCGGCCGGGCGCGCCGCCGGGTTGCCGTGACCGCCGGCGAGCAGCAACGCGCCCGCGCCGGTGCCCGGGTCGGCGGGCGACTGCTGCGAGTGCGCGGCCCAGTGCGCCAGCAGGCCCTGCAGCCGCTCGTCCTCGAAGGTGCCGCGCAACACCACCGAGGCTGAGCCGAGGAGCGCCTGCAGCAGATGCTGGGCCTCCGCGCCGAGCGCCGCCTCGGCGAGCGCGGCCAGCTGCCGCAGGGATGGCGGCGGGCCGGCTTCGGTCTGGCGCAGCAGCGCTACGCCGGCCGCGGCCCAGCGGGCGAAGCGGCGGTAGGCCTCGGCCTGATCACGGCCGACGGTCGCGGCCAGGCCCTCGACCGTCTGGTCGAGCGAGTCGTGCACGGCCAGCGCGGTGCCGTCGTCGCAGGGGGCGAGCGTGACCTCCTCGCGCAGGTGAAAGCGCAGGCCGAAGCGGGCCTCCAGCTCGAGGGCAGCGGCCACACCGCTGCCGCGGATGCCGCCGTGCTCGTAGGCGCCCAGCTCGAAGCGGCCGCGCCCATCGGGCAACTCGACCGTGTGAATGCAGCCCCCGGGCGTCTTGGATGCCTCCAGCACGGCGACCGCGAGCCCAGCGCGGGCAAGGTAGCAGGCGCAGACGAGCCCGTTGTGGCCAGCGCCAATCACCACCACGTCCACTCGGGTGGTCACAATCCCACTCCCTCAGGCACGCCGGCGTAGACCGACTCGGCCCCGAGCCCGGCGCGTATGGCCAGGTCGCGGCCCAGCTCCCGCGCGTGCCGAGCGAGCGCCGCGACCTCGGCGCCCAGCAGCCGGCCGCCCTGCACGCGGCGCACCCCATCGACCCAGACGTCGGACACGCAGCGCGCCGTGGCGCAGTAGACGACCTGCTGCCAGGGGTCATGGATGGTGGCCAGCTCCGGCGTGTTGCCGTCGAGCAGCACGAGGTCCGCACGCTTGCCCGGCTCGAGCGAGCCGACCAGCCGGTCGAGGCCGAGCGCTCGGGCCCCCTCGACGGTCGCCATGTGCAGCACCTCCCGCGCCGTGATCGCGTCCGCGCGCAGCGCCGCGAGCTTGTGGAGCAGCCCGGCGGTCTTGATGACGCCGAACATGTCCTGGTTGTCGTTGGATGCCGCCCCGTCGGTGCCAAGCGCGACGGTGACGCCCTTCTCGCGGCGCAGCCGCCCGACCGGGCACACCCCGGAAGCGAGCAGCATGTTCGAGACCGGGTTGTGCACGACCGCGACGCCGTGGGCGGCGAGCAGGCGCAGGTCCCGCTCGCTGCACCACACGCAGTGCGCGGCGAGCACCTCGTGGTCCAGCAGGCCGGCCTGGTGGGCATGCTCGACGGTGCTGTGGCCGTTGCGCAGGCGCGACTCGGTCAGCTCCTCGCGCACCTCGGCGAGGTGGGTGTGGACCGCCCAGCCGTGCTCGGCGCAGGCGGCGACGGTGCGGGCGAGCAACTCCTCGCTGATCGCCAGGACGGTGCCGACGCCGGCGCGAAACGACAGCAGCGCCTCACCAGCGACACGGTCCGCGAGCGCCTCGTGCTCTGCCATGAACTCCGCAGGCGGCGGCGCGCCCTTGTAGCAGTCCTCGGCGCCGAACGACACCACCCCGCGCATGCCTAGCTCGGCGAGGCCGTCGGCGGCGCCGAGCGAGGCCAGCGAGCCGAGGTTGCGGTGGCAGGACATGTCGCTTGCGGTGGTGATGCCCGAGAGCAGCATCTCGGCGGCCTTGAGGCGCGCGCCTACCCGCACGTCCTCGCGGGTGAGGGCGCGCCCGGCCGGGTTGATGACCCGCTCGAGCCACTCCCACAGGCTGGCGGTCTCCCCCATCCCGGGGAGCAGGCCCTCGGTGAGGTGAGTATGGGCGTTGACGAAGCCGGGCAGGACGATGCCGTTGCCGTCGCCGGCTACCTCGGCGGGGTCGGGAAAGCGCCGCCGCAACTCCTGGAAGGCGCTGACCGCGGCGATCGCCCCGTCCTGGCCGACGGCGACCGCGCCGTCGCGGACGAGCGTCCGCTCGGGCGCCATCGCGAGCACCCAGGCACCGCGTACCAGCACGGTCACGGCGCGACCTTCAGCAACCGGTTCGTCGGCGCGACCAGGCATCCCGGCCACGCGAGCACCAATTCCATGGACAGACCTCCGCGGCCGAAGACTCTGTCTCTTGTCTGGCACAGGAGATTAGAGGGCCGTTACAGGCAGGTCAAGCCCGCCCGCCTCCAGCACGAAGGTAACGCACACCAGCCGCCGCACCCGCGCGAGCAGCTCCTCGCCGAGCTGGACCGCGTGTGTAGTCACTACCAGGTCCGACCCGCCGATCAGCCGCTCGACGGCGCGGGCCTCATCGACCAGCACGCTGCGGACCGAGACCAGCGGCGCATATTGGTGCACAATCGCCTCCAGCCGTCGGCGCGAGCGGTCGTTTGCCGCCACGACCCCGATCCGCGCCTCCGCTGTGAGGTCGAGCAGCGCCCGCATGGTCTCCTGCGAGGCGACGAAGTTGAGCGGGACCACCTCGGCGCGCTCTGGCGCGAGCTCGCGCACCTCGGCGAGGTGGAAGTACGGGGTCAGCAGCACGGCGGCGTCCAGCAGTGCGGGGTTGGCGCGCGCCTCCTCGATCAGCAGGGGCTCGACCTTGACGATGCTCTCCTGCTGCACCTGCTGCGCCATCCGCTGCAGGTCGATCGGGTTGCACTCCAGGAACAGCGTGCGCGGCTCCGGCTGGAACACCTCGTCGAGGACGCGTCGCACCAGCCCCTCGAAGGCGCCGCGGTCCTCACCGCCGAGCCGCCAGCGCAATGCAAGGCGCCGCAGCGCCGCCTCGACGTCGCGCTCGCCGGACTCGCCGGAGGGCAGGCGCTTGCGGACTACCGCCCTGCGCCGGTTCGCGACCGCGATCCAACCCTGGCGGTCCAGCTCCTGGACGGCGCGCCCGACCGTGCTGGGGCTCGCCCCGAGCTCCGCGGCCAACGTCCGCACCGACGGGAGCGTGCTGCCCCGCGGGTATACCGCACGGAGGATCCGCTCTCTCAGCGCCTGCTGAATGTCCTGCGCCGACAGCGCCATTGCCCGACGACCTTCCTTGTTCCGAGGCGACCCAAGGCCACTGGATGGTCACTTCCCACCCGAGGACTTTTTCATGGGGAAGTAATTAGCTCTGCCCCACCGCGAACACCTCATCGAACAGCCCGGTGGGGAGCTTTTCGAGGTAGGCAAGCACCTCGTCCAGCTCCAGCACGTCACAATACTTTTGCTGGAGATCGAACAGGTTGACCTTGTGAGTCAGCTCGCCCCGGTCCCAGACGCACGGCTCCGGGATGCCGACGCGGAAGTTGTAGGAGATCGCGTCGATCGCAGAGGCGCGCACGCAGCCGCTGGTCGTCGTGCCGGTAAGGATGATCGTGTCGGCCTGGAGCTGCACCAGATAGCTCGCCAGCGGCGTGCCGAAGAACGCCGAGGGCTTCTTCTTCTCGATGAATATGTCTTCGTCGCGCGGCGCCACCTCGGCCACGATCTCGTTGCCAAGGTGGCCCTGCACGTCGACCTCGTCGCTGGCGCGGGTGCTCTTGAGATTCCACACGCCCAGATCGAAACCGTCGGGACGGCGCGGGCTGGAAGTGTAGAGGACTGGCAGCCGCAGCGCCCGCGCCTTGTCGAGCACCTGCCGGATCGCCGCCACACCCCGCCAGCCACGCTCGCCGCAGGAGTAGCGCCAGCGCTTGATCGAGTCGAGGATCGGCTCGGGCCGGTCACCGACGAAGTTGTAGTTGACGTCGATCACCATCAGCACGGGCCGCTCGCCGAGCCCTGCGCGCCGGCCCCAGCCGGCCGCCTCGAACACAATCCGGTCGGTCTCGGGCAGCACGTCGTCCCACACCGCCACGGCGGCACCTCCTCTTTGATCAGCTTCAGACGCCCGCCCGGATGCCGGCGAGAGTCGCGTCCGGGCCGGTGCGCACCAAGCGGTCCTTGGGGGCGGGCGGCACGTCGGGCCGCACCGCGCGCGGCAGGTAGTGGCCGCCAGGCTCGCCAACAGGGCGCGGGCCGGGCGCGTCGTCGGCCCACTCGGCGACGACCCGGCCGCGCAGCAGGGTCATGACCGGCCAGCCGTGGTAGGTCCTGCCCTCCATGATCGACCAGCCGGCGCGCGTGTTCAGATGCTCCTTGCCGACCGTCACATCGCGGGACAGGTCCACCACCACCAGGTCGGCGTCGGAACCGACCTGGATCGCGCCCTTGCGCGGGAACAGCCCGTAGATCCGCGCGGGGTTCTCGCAGCTCACCTGGACCAGCCGCTCCAGGGTGATGCGGCCCTCGTACACGCCCTTGGTGAGCAGCACCGGCAGGAACGTCTCCACCCGGGAGAAACCTGTGCGGCAGTCCCATATGTTGTCGCTCCACATCGCCTCGCGGGTCGCCGGCTCCCAGGCGACCACGTGGTCGGAGCCGACCACGTCGACGTCACCCCGGGCGAGCGCCTTCCAGATCTCCTCCTGGACCTCTTGGTAACGCATTGGCACGTTGATCCGGTAGCCATCGAACGGCGTGAAGCCGAGCCACGCCGGGCCGGTCTGGGCGTACAGCTCGACGCCGCGGCGCCTGGCCTCGCGGATTTCCTCGAAAGTCTCAGGCGTGGTGGCGTGCTGGATGTACATGCGGGCGCCGAGCTTCTCGGCGACGTAGGTATAGGCGCGCACGTGCTGCGCCTCGAGCATGTGCGGCGAGCGGTCGGTCCAGGCGGCGAGGTCGTTGTGGCCAAGCTCGCGCAAGCGTCGCTCGAACACGCGCGCGACCTCCCAGTTCTCCGGGTGGATCGAGCAGATCGCTGGGGCGCCGTAGCGGGCGACCTGCTCCATGATCAGGTAGAGGGTGCCGTCGTCGATGCCGACGCCAAGGCCGGCGCGGCGGCTCGGCCAGTTGTGGTCCTCGGCGGGGATGCGGCGCGCCTGCATGTAGAGCTTGTAGGAGGTGACGCCATACTCCTCGCAGTACAGCGGGATTTCCTCGGCCTGCGCGTCGGTCTCCATCATGAAGGTGAGGAAGCAGTCGACCGACGAGAACCGCTCGATCATCTCCCTGGCGGTCCGGAACGACCGGGAGAACGGGGCGACGTCAGCGGCCTGCACGAACTCCTTGAACGGCCGGGTGCCGAGCCGCGTGCTCGGCGCCTGGATCCCCCAGGTGGTGACGCCGGCGCAGGCGGCGGCCCTGCTCTCCGGCTCGAGGTCGTACTCGAAGGGCACGTAGCAGCCGGGGTGCGCCTCGGAGTCGACGATCCCTGGCAGGATGTGGTTGCGCTGTACGTCAATCACCCGGCGGGCGGGCGGCAGTAGCTCGTCAGTAGCCACCGCGACGATCACCCCGTCGCGGATCGCCACCCCGGCGTCGAAGACCCCGTCGCCGGTCACGACGCGTCCGTTGACGAGCTTGAGGTCGACCTCCTGCGCCGGCATCCGCTCTCCCTTCATCCGGCTTCCGCCCACGATGTCGCTGTCTCTTGTCTCGGACAGTAATCTGGCGCTAGTGTAGGCGGGCCTCCGGCGAAGGGTCAACGCCTCGGCGGTCGGGGTGGCGCGGGACGGCGAGGAGGTCGCCAGCACCATGAGACTGGATGTCCGCAAGCTCGTAGTCCACGTCGAAGACGTCCGCAGCGAGGGTGGCCGCGGGGACGAGGGCGGCCCGCTGCGCAAGGTCGCCGCGCTCGCGGTCATCCCCAACCCTTACGCCGGCCGGGCCTGGAGCGCCTCGCTCGACGAGCTGGTCGAGCCATCCGGCGAGCTCGCCACCGAGCTGGCCAAGGCCGCAATGGACGCGCTCGGCAACCCTG
The DNA here is from genome assembly GCA_046727955.1 of bacterium. Classification (GTDB taxonomy): domain Bacteria; phylum Actinomycetota; class CALGFH01; order CALGFH01; family CALGFH01; genus DASVXQ01. Next base: position 19,152 of record JBKPDO010000001.1, read on the forward strand.
TCGAGAGCTATGGCAAGGCCGCCATGGTCGGCCTCGGTGGCGAGCAGGAGCACGCCAACGCCTGCCTCACCAGCGTGTTCGGCGACGCCTTCCGCGCCGCCGTCGGCGGCGGCAAGGCCTGGCTGCCCTCGGTGACCAAGCGCGTCGTGGCGGGCAGCGCCGTCGACATCCCCGTCTGCTACCGCGACGCGATCTGGGTCCGCTCCCACTACGACGCGGTCACTGCCAGCGTCCCCGACGCGCCGCGAGTCGACGAGATCGTGGTCGGCCTCGCGATCACCAACCGAGGCCGCATCAACGCACGCCTCGGCGGCCTGCGCAAGGAGGACGTCAAGGGCGAGGACGGCCTTAGGTGACCTGGGACGGGACATTCGATCTCGGCTATTTCGGGCCGCCCGAGGGGAGCCTGCAGATCCGGAACCTCCGCGGGGTGGTGAGCGGGCGGCTGGGGGAGCCGCTGCTGGAGGCCGAGACCCTGCGGATCGAGGCGGGGCGCGTCTCGTCAGTCGGCGCCACCCCTGCCGCCGCGGACGTGGTGGTCGACGCCCGCGGGGCAGTGGCGGTCCCCGGCCTGATCGACACCCACTGCCACGTCGTCCTCGGCGACTACACCCCCCGCCAGCACGCGATCGGCTTCCTCGAGAGCTACCTGCACGGTGGTGTCACCCAAGTGATGTCCGCCTCCGAGGTGCACCTGCCGGGCCGGCCGAGCGACCGCGTCGGCGTCAAGGCGCTCGCGGTCGCCGCCCAGCGCGCCTGGACCGCGTTCCGGCCTGGCGGGATGAAGGTCCGCGGCGGCTCGCTGATCTGCGAGCCGGGTCTGGAGCGCGAGGACTTCGCCGAACTGGCTGCCGAGGGCGTCCGCTACATGAAGGTCGGCTTCGGCGCGTTCCGCGACCCGGCCGATGCCGCGCCGCTGGTCAGGTGGGCACGCGAGGCCGGCTTCGTGGTCATGTCCCACTCCGGCGGCGCCTCGATCCCCGGGTCGAGCCCGATCACCGTCGACCACCTTCTCGCCATGGACCCCACCATCGCCGGGCACGCCAACGGCGGCACCACCTGCCTGCCGGACGCGGACCTCGAGCGGCTCGTCGACGAGTCGCGGATCGCCCTGCAGATCGTCCAGGCCGGCAACCTCCGCTCTACGCTCCACCTGCTGCGGACCGCGGCCGACCGGGGCCAGCTCCATCGCGTGATCCTCGGCTCCGACACGCCGAGCGGCACCGGGGTGATGCCGCTCGGGCTGCTCAAGACCACAGTCGAGCTGGCTTCGCTCGGTCCCCTTCCCGTCACCGACGCGCTTGCGCTCGCCACCGGCAACGCTGGCGCTGTCCTCGGCGTCGAGGAGGGGATCCTGGAGGCTGGGCGTCCCGCCGACCTCGTCCTGCTGCAGGAGCCGCTCGGCGGCACCCAGCCGGATCCGCTCGCTGCCATCGCCATCGGCGACATCCCCGGCATCGCCGGGGTAGTCGTGGATGGCGCCGTGCGCGCTCTCCGCAGCCGCAACACCCCCGCGCCCGGCCGCGAGGCCACCGTCGAGGGAAGGAGGACCGTCACGTGGCCCAGGTGATCCCTTCAACGCCCGACCCCGCCGGGTTCCGCCTGCGACGGGAGGTGGTGATCCCGTCGCGCGAGGCGCGCGCGGTCCGCGTCGCCCGTGGCGAGATGCTGCAGCTCGTTGACGTGGAGGGCCAGCAGGTCGCCGACCTGATGGCCTGGCGCCCCGACCGGCCGGAGGAGACGCTCTCGCCGGCGCACACCATCTCCTGCCTCACCCACCTGGTGCCGCGCGAGGGCGAGGAGCTGTTCTCCAACCACCGTCGGCCGCTGCTGCGCGTCTGCCGTGACACCGTCGGCCGCCACGACCTCGTGGTCCCCTGCTGCGACCCGGAGCGCTACCAGCGCGACTACGGCCTCGACGACCACCCGTCGTGCCTGGAGAGCATGCGAACCGGCCTGCAGGCCGCCGGCGAGAGCTGGACGCCGCGCGGCGAGCTGGCCTGGAACGTGTTCATGCACAACACCATCACCCCGGACGGGTCGGTGGTCACCGAGGAGCCCCGCCACGGCTCGGGCGATCACATTGAGCTGGAGGCACTGGAGGACCTCGGCGTGGTCGTCAGCTCCTGCCCGCAGGACCTTACCCCCTGCAACGGCTGGCGGATCACCCCAGTCGCCCTGCGCGTGTTCACGCCGGCACCATGAGCACCAAGGAAGCGGTCGTCGAGGCTGCCCGGATCCTGGCGCGGCTCGGCTTTGTCAACGCCTTCGGGCACGTGAGCGCCCGCGCGCCAGCCGGGAGGATCCTGCTCACTCCGACCAACTCGCCGCTCGGCACGCTCGCCCCCGACGAGCTCCTCGAGCTGGACGGCGGCGGCGAGCTCGGCTCCGGCGTGCCGGCGTCCTGCCCGCTCGAGGCGCCGATGCACATCGCGATCTACGCGCGCCGCGGCGACGTCGGCGGCATCTGCCGCATCCACCCGCCCGCAGCCGCCGCCTGGGCCTGCACCGGCACGAGCCCGCCGCTGCTGCACGGCTTCGGCGGCATCGTCGAGCCGGTGGCGGTCTGGGACGACCCCGACCTGATCACCTCCGTGGCAGCGGCGGGCAAGGTCGCGGCGGCCCTCGGGGAGGCGCCGGCGCTGCTGCTGCGCGGCAACGGCGCGCTCACCGTTGGCGCGACCCTCGACGAGGCCCTCGCCCGCGCCTGGTGCCTGGAGGACCGCTGCCGCACCGCCCTCGCCCTCGGCGACCTTGCTCGCCCCCTCACCCCGGACGAGCTCGAGCGCCGCCGCCGCTGGTACGACACGGAGACCGCCCGCCTCGCCAGCTGGCTGCACCGATGGCCTCAGCCGCCGACGGAGGACATCTCGATCTAGCCCCTGCGTGTAGTCCTGTGTGCCGGTCTGGGCAGGGTCGTTCGGCTCCTCTAGCCTCGCTTCGGCTCGAGCAGGGCGGGATCGAGGTTGGGCATGGTCGCGCCGAACCGCTCCTGGAGATGGGCCAGAGAAGTGGTGGGCTCGTACTTGGGCCGCTCCCCCTCGGCGAGGCAGGTTTCCAGGACCTCGACCGGAGCGTCGTAGTTCGGGTCGTAGAAGAACGGGATCGACTGGCGGTCGAGGCCCGAGGTGTTGATGACCCGGTGCAGCGTGGCGGGGAACAGGTCGTTGGTCCACCGCGCGAGCATGTCACCGACGTTCACGACGAAGGTCCCGGGGATCGGCTTGGCGTCGATCCAGCGGCCGGCGGTGTTGCGGACCTGCAGGCCGCCGCGGTCGTCCTGGGCGAGCAGCGCCAGGCAGCCGTAGTCGGAGTGGGCTCCGGCGCCGATCCGCGCCTCGCTGATCTCCTCCCCTCCCGTCACTTGCTGGGGTGGGTAGTGGAGAGGGCTCATGACCAGCATCGCGGTCGTGAACCACGCGTCGAAATAGTCCTCGGGAAGCTCCAGGGCCACCGCGACGGCGTGGGTCACCTGACCGGCAAGGTCATGCACAGCGGCGAAGTACTCCTCCATTGTCTCGCGGAAGCCGGGACGGTCGGCCGGCCATTGGTTCGGCCCATGGAACGGGATGCCCCGGCGGACGAGCGGATGGTCCGGCGGAAGGTCGTTCCCGATCCGGAAGCCCTCCTTGAGGTCGCCCTCCTCCTGCTTGTCCGGGTCCAGGTTCTCGGTGCCGAAGTCGAACCACCCGCGGTCGCAGGAGGACCCCGCGACCGACACCTCCGCCTTCTTCTCACCCGGCAGGGCGAAGAACCGTCCGGCCTCGGCGAAGGTCTTGTCGATCAGCGCCTGGCTGACGCCATGACCAGCCAGATAGGCGAAGCCGACGTTGCGGAAGGCGTTGCCGAGCTCGAGCGCCACCCGCCTCAGCTGCGCCTGGCCGTCGGTGCGGAAGGCCGAGAAGTCCACGATTGGGATCCGGTCGAGCGGCATGCGCTCAGCACGAAGCGACGGTGCCAACCGCGACGAACTGGTCATGAGTTGATCCCTATGTTGGGGTCGATGAATTCGTTGGTGACGAGGTCCTGTGGCTTGAGGTTCGCGCGCGGCGGCTTTCGTTGCGATACGAAGATCGGCGTGTCGATGTCGAGCATGCGCTGTATCCGGCTCATGTCGAAGTTGCCCAACGTCTTGTCAGGGCCGTTGTTCACGAAGTCCGAGCGCATCTTGGTCAGGGCGTAATTGGCCAGGCCGGATGAGTACTGCCAACCGTCGTTGTACTGCTTCACCAGGTTGAGGATCAGCTGGGTGGTCTTCTCCGGGCTCTTCATGTAGTCGACCGTTGCGCGCTGGATGATCGGCACCAGCTTCTTCAGGCAGGGCGCGAGCTTGCCCTTGTCGGCGGCGCGGATCGACAGCGCCTCTGGGTACATAGGGTAGCCGGTGTCGTGGACCAGCGCGTACTTCACCGGCTTGTTCCACTTTCCGGGCAGCTCGTGCTCGTAGATGTACGGCTCGGAGGTGGCGAACCCCGCCTGGGCGATCTTGCCGCCCTGGCTGACCCAGTTGCCCGGCTTGCCGTCGTAGGAGCCGTTGACCTGAGAGCGCCGCAGGATACCGGTGCCGACCAGGTACTCCATGTAGGTGTCGCCCCCGAAATAGAGCACCTTGGTGTTGGTCTGCCCGATGTCGATGATGGTGTTGAACTGCGGATAGATTTGCGGGTCCCACATGATCATGTACGGGCTGATCTCCATGGGGGCGACCACCGCGAGTGTCTGCTGCTTCGCCGAGAAGCGAATTGCCTCATCGCTGTTGATCTGGCCGAGGGTGATGCTCTGATCCGTGTACATCTGCTGGGTCACCGGATTGAAGCCGATCGACGGGCCACCGGTACGGATCTCGAGCTGGACACCAGTGTTCTGCCCCTGCGCTACCAGCGAGCCGCTGACCAGCTTTTTGGCAGTGTTGATCTTGTAGTCGGGGCCGAGCATGTAGTAGAGCATGCCGTACTCGGACTCGGGATCCCAGTCGGTCTGGACCACGACCTTGTCCGGGCAGACACCCTTTAGGTTCAGGCGATCGCTCTGGGCCGCTGGCGGTGCCGCTGCGTTCCCCTTCGTTTCGTTCCCGCCGCCGGAACAGCCTGCCAGGATGACGACGAAGACTGTCAGCAGAGCGACCACACCCACGCGAAGTCTGCGCACTTCCCCTCCTCTTGAGGATCCGGTGTCATAGGATGAGGAGCTAGGAGCCGAGGCCACGGGCAGACTCGTGCCAGCTGCCGATGACCCGACGGGCAAGGAACCCAAAGAACCAGAACACGATAACTCCTAGCAATGACGACAAGATAATTGCGGCGAACATTTGCTCGGACTGGAGCCTGGTCCGGTACAGGTCGATGAGGACGCCAATTCCTGGCTCCCCCTGCTTGAAGAACTCGTCGCCGACGATCGCCCCGATGACCGCCAGGCCGGCCGAGATCCGCAGCCCCGTGAAGATGGCGGGCAGCGCGGCGGGGAACTCGAGCTTCCACAGTCGGGTGAGCCGGCTGGCACCGTGGAGCGTGAACAGGTCGTGATGCTCCTGGGTCACCGATCGCAACCCGAACAGGGTGTTGGCGGTGATCGGAAAGACCGCGAAGAGGATCACCACCAGGACACGACTGAAGTAGCCGAACCCGAACCAGAAACCAAACAGTGGCACCATCGCGAGGATCGGGATGGTCTGGGTCAGGACCGCGTAAGGGTACAGCGACCGCTCGACCCAGCGGGCCTGGCTCATAGCGATCGCCAGGAGCATGCCGAGGCCGGTCGCAACGGCAAGGCCGATGAACGCCACCCTGGTGGACAGCCACAGGGCGTCGAATAGCTCCCCGAGGTTGTAGTGGTCGAGGAAGCTGACCTTGATCACCTCGTGCGGTGGCGGGACCAGGAAGCGGCGTTGTGGATCTAGCAGCAGGTAACTCACGCCATACCAAATCCCGAGCACCGCGATGAAGACCGCGGCTGGCGGCCCCCAGAACGAGACCCACCGCTTGCGGCCCGACGGCAGTAGCCGTGCGGTGATCGCCGGCCCCTGCGCGGTGGCGTCCGTCGGGCCGACGTGATCAGTGTTGACATTCACCAGTGGACGGTCTCCCCTGCTGGACGGCGCGACGGCGGGGGTGGGCCCGCCCGCCGGCCTTCTCCTCTCAGGCATGCCGACACCTCGCCGGCGAGCTGCGTGAACTGGTCGGCGAACCGCAGCCGCGGCGGGCGCGGGTACTCGAACGGCACCGCGAAGTCACCTCGCACCCGGCCCGGACGGCCCGACATGACGATCACCCGCGTCGACATGAAGACCGCCTCGGTGACGGAGTGGGTGACGAACAACGCGGTGAACCGCTGCGTCACATAGAGCTGGAGCAGTTCGTCGTTGAGCCGTTGACGGGTGATCTCGTCGAGCGCCCCGAAGGGCTCGTCGAACAGGAACAGCTCGGGCCGCAGCGTCAGGGAGCGAGCGAGCGACACGCGCATCCGCATCCCGCCGGAGAGGGATCGGGGATGGTGGCGCACGAACTCGCTGAGCCCCACCATCTCGATCGCCTCATGGGCGCGGCGACGGCGCTCCTCCTTGGGCAGTCCACGCAGCTCGGCGAACAGCTCGACATTGCCCTGCACGGTGCGCCATGGCAGCAGCGTCGGGTCCTGGAAGACGTAGCCGAGCTGGCCGGTGCTGACCTGTGCCGAGCCGTCGGTGGCGTCGCTGAGGCCGGAGGCGATCCGCAGCAGCGTGCTCTTGCCACAGCCGGAGGGACCCACCACGCTGACGAACTCACCGGCGGCGATCTCGAGGTCGACGCCGGCCAGCGCGACTGTGCCGTCGGGGAACCGCTTGCTCACACCGCTGAACGTCAGCACAGGGCGAGCCGTCTCATTCGATGGACCGGAGCCACTCATCGATCACGCGGGCGTGGCGAGCTCGGGCGGGAAGACGGTGCGCACGCCGCTCGGGGTGAGCCGCTCGACCACAGCGCCGGCTCGGGAGTTCTGGCCGGCCTCGTCAAAGCGGACGCCGTCCCAGGGCATGATCGTGTCCCGGCCCGGCACGTCCAGCGCGAGCAGGGCCACGCGCACCCGGCTGGCGTCGGTTGAGCGGGCGGCATCGATCGCCTGGGCCAGGGTGAGGGTGGCGGTGAAGGCCTTCGCCGAGGCCTCGCTCATCGGGCCGCCGAAGCGCCGCTTGTAGAGGTCGGCCACCTGCTTGGCCACCGGGTTGCGCTGGGCCACCTCGGACGACCAGGCATCGCTGAGCAGCACACCGGTGGGATCCGCCGAAAACGCCGGGGGGTCTAGTTGCGAGACGAAGCCCGCACCCATCGCCATGGTCACTGCCGGGTGCCAGCCGAGCGCCTGGAAGCTGGCGAGCAGGGCGTTGGAGTCGGCCGGCTGCGAGGTGGCGGCGATGACGGCTTCCGGCGCGGCGGTGCGGAGCTGGTGGACCACGGCGTCGGCGCTGCTGGGCGGCGTCGGGAGGGCGACGTTGGACACGACCTCGTAGCCTCCCTCGCCGGCGAGACCCTCCAGCGCCGCGGCCATGTCGGTGCCGGCGGCGTCGCCGGAGTGGACGATCGCCAGCTTCCGCGGGCCGCTGCCACTGCCCGTCTGCTGGAGCATGGACAGCAGCCGCTCACCGAGCATGCGGTCGCTCGGCCCGGTGCGGAAGTACCAGTCCATGCCGCGCTCGCTCAGGAAGTCGGCCGGGGCGCCGCCGTCGATGAACGGCACGCCGACGCGCTCGGTCCGCTCGCTCGCCAGCGCGGTCGTCTGCGTGTCGCCGACGCTCACCAGTCCCCCGATGGGCTGCGCCACAAGGCGGGCCGCCTGGGTGGCGGCGCGCTCCGGATCCCCGGCGGTGTCGGCCGAGTCGATCTGCAGCGTCGCCCCATCGAGCCCGGGCAGCCCAGCGCCCGCCGCCAATGGCAGCGGCACCGACGACGACTGGTTCACCAGCTCGGCGGCGAGCTGCGCACCGTGTAGCGCGTCGCGTCCGACCGCCGAACTCGGCCCGGACAGTGGCGTCAGCAGCCCGATCCGCACCCGCGCCGACGTGCCGGGCTGCTCCGTCGAGGGTCCCCCGGTGCAGGCGGCGAGGGCGAGGGCAACAACGGCCACGGCCACCAAGCGGCGCCATACAGTCATTTCAGACGTCTTCTCCATTCGTTGTGCAGGGAGTGAGACATGGGAGAAGGGTCTGTCTCACTGAATGGAATACTAACTATCGGCCGCGCATAAGTATAATCCCACACACATCGCACGGGATGTCTACTCGCGGCACTTCTATGTAAGGGAGCCATACCCCCGCTGTCATTACGAATTGTCATCATCTACATGTAGGCGCCGGGCTGGGCACACCAGAGCCCGTACGCCTCGAGCCGAGTGAGGTCTCAGGGCCCAGTGCATCTACAGATCCCCATGCGAACGCCCCCATCCCACGCCACCGGGACAGGAGGGGTATCAGGCGCCAGGCTGCTGCGACTGCGCAACTGGCCGCTCAGGTCCAAGCTGATCGCCGTCCTTGCGATCCCGGCCGTCGCCTTCGCGGTGCTGGCCAGCGTGAGCATCGTCTCGTCGCTGCAGAGCGCGCGGACGCTGCGCGGCGGCGGCGAGGTCGCCGACCTCGAGCGCCAGGCCACCGCGCTGGTCCACGAGCTGCAACTCGAGCGCGACCAGGTCGCCGGCGCCGTGGCCGCCGGGAAGCCGGTTGGCGGCACCACCATCGCCAAGAACGCCAACAAGCAGACCGCCGTCGATCCCATCGTCAGCCAGCAGACCGCCGTCGACCAGGCGGCCACCGACTACCTGCGGGCCGAGGCCGCGCGCCAGCGGGGGGCCAGCCCACTGCTTCGGTCACAGCTCGACGCCGTGCGGACACGCCTCGGCACGCTCGGCGCGCTGCGGACCGCGAGCAGGTCGGCGGCGCTCACCGAGGGGGCCATCTTCGAGGAGTATTCCCGCATCATCACCGCGCTGCTGGACGTCGACCTGCAGACCGCGCTGCGGGGCGGCGACGACCAGCTCACCCAGAGCGTGCGCGCGTTCACCGACTTCGCCCGCGCCAAGGAGCTGACCGCGCAGGTCAGAGGCTCGCTGTACGCCATCGCCACCAGGGCCCGCTTCGGTTTCGGCGAGTTCCAGGACTTCGCCGACCTGCTCGCGCAGCAGCGGGCCGCCCTCAACCAGTTCCAGGCCGAGGCCACCGACCAGCAGCGCAGCCTGCTCACCGACGAGGTCAAGGGGCAGGCGGTGCTCGCGGTGGCGCGCATCGAGCAGACCGCGGTCAACCGCCAGTCACAGCGCGACCTGAACTTGGACCCGCAGCAGTGGCTGGCGGCCAGCACCACGCAAATCGAGCTGCTGCGCATCGTCGAGTCCCAGCTCCTGGACAGGGTGACCCGGCACAGTCGCGAGCTGAGCGACGCGGCGCAGCTCCGCTCCGAGGTGTCGAGCGGCGTCATCGTCCTCATCCTCGCCATCAGCCTGCTGACCTCGCTGGCGATCGGGCGGTCGATGGTCCGGCCGCTGCAGCGGCTGCGCTCCAGCGCGCTCGAGGTCGCCGAGCACCGCCTCCCCGAGGCGGTCCAGCGCCTGCGCATGACCAGGCAGGGCGAGCTCCAGGTCGAGGTGGTGCCGATCGGCGACGCCTCGGCGGACGAGATCGGCGAGGTCGCCCGCGCCTTCGACGTCGTCCACCACGCCGCCGTCCGGCAGGCGACCGAGCAGGCCGCCCTGCGCAAGTCGATCAGCGACATGTTCCTGAATCTGGCGCGCCGCTCGCAGCGGCTGATCGACCGGCTGCTGGAGCAGCTCGACGAGCTGGAGCAGGACGCCGACGACGAGACCCTGGAGAGGCTGTTCGGCGCCGACCACCTGGCCACCCGGCTGCGTCGCAACGCCGAGGACCTGATCGTGCTCTCGGGCGCGGAGCCGCCGCGACGCTGGGCCCAGCCGATCCCCTTGATGGAGGTGGTGCGCGCCGCGGCCCAGGAGGTGGAGCAGTACCAGCGCATCGAGGTGCTCCCGGTCGACGAGATCGAGCTGACTGGCCACGCCGTCGCCGACGTGGTCCACCTGCTGGCCGAGCTGGTCGAGAACGCCACCTCGTTCTCCCCGCCGGGGACGGTGGTGCAGATCGCCGGCCAGCCGGCCGCCGCCGGCTACGTGGTGGAGATCGAGGACCGCGGGCTCGGCATGACCGACGAGGAGCTGGTCGAGGCCAACCGGCGGCTGGCCGACCCGCCGGCGATCGACGCCGCGGTGTCGCAGCGGCTCGGGCTGTTCGTGGTCGGCCGGCTGGGCAAGCGGCACGGGATCAAGGTCCAGCTTCGCCACTCCTGGTACGGCGGGGTGACGGCCCTGGTACTGCTGCCGTCGGCGCTCACGATCCCGACCAGCGACCATGAGCGGCTGGTCTCTGGCCGCACCGAGCTGCTCCCTCCGGCAGTGCCACCCACGCCGAGGCACGCAAGTACGCCACAGGCCGGCCCGATGTTCGATCCGTACCCAGACGGCGGCGACGAGCATGGCCCCATCGCAGGACCCTAGCGAAGCGGATCCGGGGCGCCTGCTGCGCCCCTTCGCAATGACCGGCGGCCGCGCGCGCCGCCGGCACGAAGAGCTGGAAATCGAGGCCCTGGCGGCCACCACGTGGCTGGGTGAGACCACCAGGGCCCAGGCCCTCGAGCAGCGCTCCATCGCCCTGCTGTGCCGCGAGCCGCAGTCGATCGCGGAGATCTCGGCGCTGATGCGGCTGCCGCTCGGGGTCGTGCGGGTCCTGGTCGGCGACATGGCCGACCAGGGCCTGCTGGACCTGCACCGGCCTGACCACGCCGACGGCCGGCCCGACCGGGACCGCGACCTCCTCGAGCGGGTCCTGGACGGCCTGCGGCGAATCTGAGCTGAACGGCCACTGTTTACCTTTACTGATTGCCATCCCCGGTCTCCTGGCTGATCCACTTCAGGTAGTCGAGGTTGCCGTGGGTGATGGCCGTGGTGGTGATCTCGGGGACCTCGTAGGGGTGAAGGGTGCGGATGAGCGCGGCCAGCTCCGGGAAGCGCTGGGTGGTGGTCTTGGCGACGCAGAGCCACTCGGTGGCGGTGCGGATCTCCCCCCGCCACCAGTAGGTGCTCTGGATCGGCCCGACCACCTGCACCGCCGCGGCCAGCCGCGCCTCGACGGTGTGCCGCGCCAGCAGCCTGGCCTCCTCCTCTGCCGGGACGGCGGTGCAGACCTGCAGGTACGTGTGCGTGTCTGTCACGATGCGGCTCCCCGGATATCGGACGCGGCGGGAACGGGGACGGCCCGATCGAGCTCCTGGAGGTCGGCCGACGAGCGGGAGGGTACGCAGCGCGCCCCCCACCACCGGAAGGTCGGCCGCGCCGGCGGCGACGGTGCCGGCCACCAGCAGTCCGCCGATGATCGCGCCAACGCCGACGGCGCGCTTGCTCCAGATCTTCACGCTGTTGCTTCTCCTTTGCTCCGCGATGGAACGTGCAGGGACGTTGGGGGACATCTGGGGTGCCAGCCGGCCTACCCGGGCGACACCAACGGCTTGTACGAGCGTGCTCGAGTGCCCAAGCGCTTCAGCTGGGCGCTCCCCGCGCCGGTGGGCGCAACCGCGGTGGGCTGCGGGGCGCAGGCCGCCAGGTCGCGGCCGTGGAGCGGGGAGGGGGAGAGCACGGCCGTGCGCGTGCCGTGGAACGAGATAGCGACCCAGCAGGATATGGAGTGTCCGCCGGTTTCGATCGACCTGTTTCGATCGACCTGTTCGGACTTCCGAGGGTAAGGGCGCTCCAGGCTCTCGACCGATACGGGTGGGCCGAGAAACTGCCTCGGGGCGCGGCGGACCGCCCCCAGCGGCCGTCAGCGGATATCCTGGTTGCCCACGTGGAACGGACCAGCGAGCGTGGCGGAACTGGCAGACGCGTCGGGTTTAGGTCCCGGTGGCCTCGGCCGTGGGGGTTCGAGTCCCCCCGCTCGCACCAATCCGTACATTGCTCGAACACCCCTCTTCGGGGCCGAAGGCTGGCACCCGAACACGGGGAAGATCGCCGCCTGGCCCCGAGGGCGGCTCATAGCAACCCCGGTCGCTCGGGTGTAGCAGACGGAGTCCTCCTCGGCCGGGCGGACGAAGGGTAAAGGGCTCCCTGGTGTTGGTAGTGCAGAAGGCGATCTGGCCGAACGTGGGCATGCCGGGATCAACGGCGGCGGTCCGTCGCGGATCTCGATCGAGCGGGGGCCGCTCGGCCGGGTCCAGACCAGGCACCGAGCAGCGGATGCAGTCAACGGAGCGTGCTCGTGGATGCACATCCGTAGACCCTGAACCTGCGATGAGCAGGGAAAACAGCACTCCGCGCTGTCAGAGCGAGTTGTACATTATCCGAACACCCGCGACGCCGCGTCAGGAGTCTTCTGGTGGTTCGGCTCGTCACGGAGTCGAGCAGCTCAAGGAGTGGCTGGCGCGAGAGATTCCCGGAATGGCCCTGCAGGCGCCGTCGGTGTGTTTCTAGGGTATGGGGCCGGGACGTTCGACTCCGGCTGTCAGGTGCGGCGAGTCTGTAGTTGCCGGTGCCCGTGGGGAAGAGCTGTAAGAACTGATGGAAGCCGGCCAGGTGCTCGGAACCCGGCCGAGACGCGCCTCCTCGAGCGGCCGAACCGATGGGTCACGGTACGGGACGCGGAGCGTCGGCAACCGGGCGGTGAGCTCGCCGAGCATCGCGAACAGCAGCACGACCGCGCCCGCCAGCACCAGCAGCACGAACCCGAAGAAGACATCCATCACCGCACCACCGTCCTCGCCGAAGCGCCGGCGGGTCGCAGAAGGGTAAGGATCAGTTGGCGATTCGCCCACAGGCAGAGCAGGAGTGAGCCGAGGGCGGTGGCGACGACACCTCGCTGGGCATAGGCGCGCCCGTCGGCTGCTGGCAGAACGATGAGCTGGTTGACGGGCAGGACCGAGGCGATGGCCAGGCCGACGACAGCGCTGCGGAGCCCCAGGGGCCGGTCGCTGTACCTGCCGAGGCAGCCACAGGCCGCGGTGCTCCGGCGCAGCCACCCGGCGATCCCGAACGCGGCGAAGCACCACCCGAGTGCGCCGACCAGCAGCCCGGCCGCCGTCCTTGTGCTTGGCACAAGCAATGCCACAGCGGCCGCCAGCTCCACGGCCGCAAAGGCTCGGAGCGCACTCGTTGTCAACCAGGTCAGCCCGCCGTCGCGTCGTGACAGCTCCTTGACTGCGCGCAGCAGTTGCCGGGGAGAGACCAGCTTAGCGACGCCAGACACGATGAGAACAGATGCCGCCAGCCAGTTGAGGCCGACCAGCGCCCACAGGCTCCCTGCCATCCTGACCCCATTCCGTCCCATCAACCCTAGCCCGCACAGCACGACGAGGCGGCCATGCATCGCCGTACCAGCACTTCGCGCTTTGGGACCAATGATCAGAGAAAGGACAGGAGTAGTATATGGACCTGGGAAGGAGTAGTCCATGCCGAACTGTGGCGATTCGAACGCCACGGCCTATCCAGAACAGGTCCTTGAACGGGGAGGAGCGCTGCGATGGGTACCGGTTCGCTGGCAGGCAGGGCCATACGGCTTACTGCAATGCTCCTGCTGCTCTTGACCGCCGGCTGCTCGCCAGCCAACCGACCCGACGAAAGCCCTGGCAGTGCTGCGCCGAGCTCTGGGCCGGATGCCATGGCCGGCCTCGGCCACCCAGGTGGGCCGTGCATCCCAGCGCCTGTCCGCAGGGACTCTCCGCCGCCGTGGACGGTGTCGGCAGGCGTCCCGTCGCCAACGCCCTATGCGCTCGGCTCGGGCGAGCCGGTCGCGGCGTTCTTCTTCGCCTATCCACTACGCGCTGGTCACCCTACCGCTCCCACCAACAAGATCCTGTGGGTGGTGGGAGCACCTCGCAACGGCCAGCCGCTGGTCATTACGGCCCGACCGATGGGGGCACCCGGACAGGCGGTCGTCTTCCACCGGGAAGCCGACTCTGGGCCAGGCGAAATCTACCCATCGGTCATCGACCTCCCAACTGCCGGCTGCTGGCGGCTCGCACTCCGCTGGGGTTCCCACCAAGCCACCATCGATGTGCAGGTGCATCCCAGCACAGCGGGCAACTGAGCAAGAGATCGGCGGCCGAGCTGCAAACCATCAGGCAGGCACATCGACTGGAAGGACGAGCGCGTGTGCCGTTTCTCTGCGGAGGATCAGCACGTCCGTTGGACTGACGGCGATGAAGGTGCGCCGGTGCCGGACGTTCTACACCATTCGGGTCCGCTTGGCCACGTTGCGGACCTAGCGGACGCAATGCTCGGCCTTGGCTACCAGCCACAGCTAGAAGAGACCGGCTCCGGGTCCGACACATCTCGAGATGGAGGCGTGCAGGCGTGGCGCGCTTCGCCCAGGAGCTGCTGGACGCTGCGGCGCTGGCAGGGCATCCGGTCCTGGCGGGCAAGCGTGCTTGCGCTCCTAGCTCAATCCGGTCATGTCCCCGCCGCAACGATAGCCGTCCCGGCGGACCTTGCCATGATGTGCCGGCAGGCGGATAACCGGGCCGCTGACCAGGGGTGTTGCCGGTGGCAGGGTGTTCGGATTGTGGAACGTTGGGTGCACCCACATTTCAGGCTATCTACCAGCACCTTCCCGGAGCGGCACGACGGTCGGGCCGCGCTGGGGCCGCGAGCGCTCCGAGACGGCCGCCGCGTGGGCCTGGTCCATGCGCTCGGCGAGGCGCTCGGTCTCGTCCGGCCACAGGTGCCCGTACACGTCCAGGGTCATCGCGGCGGACTTGTGGCCGAGCTGCTTCTGCACGGCCTTGACGCTGGCGCCCTTGGCGATCAGCAGTGAGGCGCAGGAATGGCGCAGGTCGTAGAACCGCAGGCCCTCGGGCAGTAGCGCCGGCCGCTCCCCCGCCCGGGCCGTCTTCACAAGCTGCTCGTTCGCGGCACCGATGGCCGGCTTGAAGTGGCGCCGAACGAAGTTGTTCTCCCACAGTGGGGTACCCGAGAGCGCGGTGAACACCAGCGCGTCAGGGTCGCTCGGCCGGCTGGCCAGGTAGGCGCCGAGCTCGGCGCACAGGAACCGCGGCAACCGCACGGTGCGGTGCTCTAGAGAGCCGGACGGGTATCCAGATCGATCTGATTGCGCCGTTGCTGCATACGGAACAAAGCAGGTCATGAGCCGGTCTGGCCACTCGCAAATCGGACAATCGCCGATACCCGTCCGGCTCTCTAGGTCTTGGTGGGGCCGGTGATGTGACGCCCGCTGACCTCAGCGGTTGCCTCGACCACGCGCGCCGTTCCTGCGAGCAGGTCGAGCCGGCGGACCTTGAGCGCGACCAGCTCGCCCGGCCGCAGCCCCGAGTAGGCGGCGAACCGGACCAGGACGCCGTATGGCTCCCGGATCGCCTCCGCGAGGGCCTCGACCTGGACGGCGGTCAGGAAGTGCATCTCCCGGCGCTCGAGGACGGGAAGCTGCGCGTCCTAGGTCGAGCCTTACCTTCGCGCGGATGGCACCAGGGTGTGGAGCCTGATGCGGCTCGATCGGCGGCATGCCCTTCCTCGGCTGGCATCACGATGAGGTCGCGGACATCGCTGCGCTCGCCCGGCAAGCAGGCCACTCGACCATGAGGTTCGGCTCGGGCGGGAAGGTATGGGTCAGCACCCGATCGCGGTCCGATCCGGCAGGCGGGGCACCACCGGTGGCTTGGTCTGGCCAGCGTGGCATCCGAGTGTGACCACCTCCGGACACTGCCAGACCGCCAAACCGCCTAACGCAACGGCATTGTGCTCAAGCCGATTTTGCAAGTCATGGCTAATCGTTCTAGATTGCCGTGCCCAGCGCGTCCACCCGGTATGTCTCGTCACGAGCCCGGACGCCGCCCAGGTCATCGGGTGCGCCCTCACCCTTCGCGGCGGCCCGGCCTCAAAGACCAAAGGGAACCCAGGGGATGTTTCAGAACCTTTCGATCCGGGCCAAGTTCGCCGCGATCATCGTCATCCCCATCGTCGCGCTTGCGGCGGTCGTCACCGCGCAGGTGCGGTCCAACGTGTCGAGCGCCCTGGCGGCGCGCGACACGGCCTCGCTCGCGAGCTTCGCGGTCCAGGCCAGCGACCTGATCCGCGAGCTGCAGGTCGAGCGCGACCTGTCGGCGCCCTACCTGACCAGCGCCAACAAGGATCTGCCGTTGGGGTTCCACGCCACCATGGGGACGAACCTGACGATGCAGCGCCAGGTCGTAGACGGGCTGCTCCGCGAGTTCCGCTCTGGGACCGTGCCCGTGCTGGCCCAGGCAGGCGACCGGCGCGTCAAGGAGAGCCTCGACGCCGCGGTGGCGAAGCTGGGCCGGCTCGAGCAGGTCCGTCGCGAGGTCAGCGCTGGGCAGGCGGACTTTCGGAGCGTCTTCGGCTACTACTCCGACACGATCGGCGACCTGATCGCGGTCATCGGTCGGGTCACCGCCAACACCACCAGCCGCGAACTGGCCAACGACACCGCCGCGTTCGTGGCGCTCGCTCGCGTCCAGGACCTGGACGCGAGGATCCGCGGCTACCTGGCGGCACTGCTCGGCCAGACCCGCGCCTCCCAGGCCGACCTGGCGCAGGTCGCCAGCCTGAGCGACTCGCGCGAGCTGTGGTTCACGCAGTTCCTGCAGAGCGCGGACGCGCGCCAGCAGCGGCTGTACCGCGACACCGTGACCGGCCTGCTCGTGGACCGCGCCGACAACGCCAAGAACAAGCTGCTCGGCCTCATCAAGCCCGCCAGCGCGCTGGGCGGCGGCACCGGCCAGAGCGGCCAGGGCGCCGACGTCGACCTGACCCAGATCGACCCCACCATCTGGCTGACCTTCCAGAGCCCCAAGATCGACCTGGTCCGCCAGGTCGAGGTCGGCATCGCCGCCGACGTGACCGCGGCGGCGAACGCGGCCGAGCGGGCAGCGGTTCGGCGGGCGGTCACCGAGGCGGTCCTCATCGGCGTGGTGCTACTACTGATGATCCTGCTGTCGCTGACGATCGCCCGGTCGATGGAGCGGCCGCTGCAGCGCCTGACCCGCGCGGCCCTCGACGTGGCCAACCGGCAGCTCCCCGACGCGGTCGAACGCCTTCAGCAGAGCGCCGACCCGGAGGCCTTCGACCTCGCCAGCCAGCCGGCGCCGATCGCGGTCGCGGCGCGCGACGAGATCGGCAAGGCCGTCTACGCGTTCAACGCGATCCACCAGGTCGCGTTGCGCGTCGCGGTTGAGCAGGCCGGGCTGCGCCGCTCGATCGGCGACATGTTCCTCAACATGGCACGCCGCTCCGAGACGCTGATCGATCGCCAGCTCGAGCTGATCGAGGTGCTGGAGAGCAACGAGGCCGACCCCGACCGGCTGGAGGAGCTCTTCAAGCTGGACCACCTCGCCACGCGGATGCGCCGCAACGCCGAGGACCTGATCGTGCTCTCCGGCACCAAGCAGGAGGTCAACCGCTGGTCACTGGCGATGCCGCTGGTCGACGTCGTGCGCGCCGCCGTCGCCGAGGTCGAGGAGTACCAGCGGGTCGAGCTCCTGCCGCTCGCCGAGCGGCAGGTCCCCGGCCACGCCGCCGTCGACGTGATCCACCTGCTCGCCGAGCTGATCGAGAACGCCACCTCGTTCTCGCCGCCGAACACGTCGGTGCACGTCGGCGGTCAGGAGGTCGCCAGCGGCTACGTCCTGGAGGTCGAGGACCGCGGCTTCGGCATGAGCGACGACGAGCTGGTGCGGGCGAACGAGCGGCTCGCCAACCCGCCGACGATCGACTTCGCGCTCTCGCGGGTGCTCGGCCTCTACGTGGTCGCCAAGCTCGCCCAGCGCCACGGGATCAAGGTGCAGCTTCGCCACTCCTGGTACGGCGGCATCACCGCGCTGGTGCTCCTGCCTTCGGCAGTCATGCTCTGGCCCGAGCCGGACAAGCTCACCCCTGCCTTGTCCGGCGGCCCCTCGACCGGCGGCCTGCCGCCGCAGCTCGGCTCGCCGGTGGCGGCGCCCCAGGCCGGGCCCGCCCGGGGCCACACGCCGATCTTCGAGGAGACCCGCTCGGCGTGGTTTCAGGCCGCCGACAGCGGGTCTCGGTTCCCGCAGCCGCAGCGCCGTTCGCCGCGCGCCCGAGCCGCCCAGCCGTCGCAGGTCGGGGACCCGGCGCCGGCGTCGCTGGGGCAGCTCGAGCAGCCGGAGCTTGTGCCGCTCGATGCCGCCGAGGGCGACGGTCCGGCCGACGACCGCACAGTGGCGGGGGCACAACCGCAGGCAGCGGCGGCGGCGTCCGCGGCGCAGCCCCCGACCGGGGCGGGCCTGCCCCGGCGGGTGCCGCGGGCGAACCTTGCCCTGGGCCTCGCCGCCGAGGAGCCGGGTAGGGCCCACCCGGACGGGCCTGCGCCGGCGCCGGGCCTGGGTCGCTCACCCGAGGAGGTCCGCAGCATGCTGTCCAACTACCGTGCCGGCTGGGAGCGTGGCCGGCACACGGCCTCGGGCGAGCGCGGCGGCAGCCCGGGCGGGGAGCGACGATGACCGTGCAGATGACCGTGCAGGAGGGCGCCCTGCCACGCTGAGGAGCACCGTCGGACGCCCAACCAGCAACAAGGCTGTGAGGTGCCCCGGACGAGGACATTGCGCTGCTGATGAGCCGCTGAGTGACGGGACGCGATGATGCGCGAGCCCCAGGACGAACGGGGGCGCCGGCGGGTTAGGCCCTACGCGGTGACCCGTGGGCGCACGCGTCCCAGCGGCGAAGACCTGGAGCTGGAGGCACTGGTCTCGACGACGGTCCTCGGCGAGGCAGCGCGAAGCCTCAGCCCGGAGCGCCACTCGATCGCGCTGCTGTGCCGCGACGTCCTGTCGATCGCGGAGATCTCGGCGCGCCTGAGCCTGCCGCTCGGGGTTGCGCGCGTGCTGGTCGGGGACATGGCCGACGAGGGACTGGTGCAGGTTCACCGCCCCAACCAGGTCGGCGACCGCCCCGACATCGTCCTCCTGGAGAGGGTGCTGTATGGGCTCCGCGCGCTCTAGGCCGCCGGCCGTACCGGGGCCGGGCGCCGGTGCCGGTGCCGGTGGTGCCGCCGCCGCGGAGCCGCGGCCGCGAAGCGCGGACCGCAGTGAGGAGGCCCGCGGCGCGTGCGCGTTCCCACGGCCGTCTCCGTTCCCCCGGTTGTGCCGCCCGTGCTACGCGCCGGAGGTCTGCTGCAGCGACTTGGTCTCGGTGAACACCGGCTTGGCGTTCTTGTCGCCGCCCTCGATCGGGATCCCCGGGACCTTGTACACCGCGATCGACACCGAGGTTGCGCAGTCCCCGGACGGCCTGCAGGTGATCGTGCCGCTCAGGCCGTTGTAACCCTTGGTCTGGAAGATCGCGTCCCTGAGGGCGGTCCGCGGGATCATCAGCGTGCCGCTGTCGTCCTTGGCGACCGCCTTGATCGCATCGACCAGGATCTTCGTGGCGTCGTAGGCCTGGGCGTTGTACACCGAGAGGGCCCGGGTGCCGAACAGCTTCTGGTAGGCCGGCAGGAACTGCTTGAAGTAGAAGGCGTTCGTTCTCGTCTGCGCGGTGACGTCGGCGGAGGACAACCAGGTGCCGAGCACGTCGGTGCCGCCGAGCTTGAGGTACTGGGGGTCCTGGCAGCCGTCGGAGCCCATCAGCTTGGTCTGGGCGAGCGCCGGGATGGTCCGCGCCTGCTTGGCGATCAGCGCGCACGCCGGGATGAAGTCGGGGTAGTAGACGAGGTCGGGCCTGCCCTGCGCGATGGCGTTCAGGACCGGCTTGAGGTCCTCGTCGGTCGACCGGATCGACTGGTCGCCCTGGTCGACGATCCTGCCCCCGAGCTTGCTGAAGACGTCACGGAACACCGCCGCCAGCCCGTCGGCGTACGGGCTCTCGTCGTGGATCGTGGCGGCGGTCCTCGCCTTGAGCTGCTTGTAGGCGAAGTCCGCCACGACCGCGCCCTGGATCCGGTCGTTGTGCGCGGTGCGCAGGTAGAACGGCTGGTGGCTGGAGTCCGCGGTGAGCGCCGGGCTGGTGTTGGACGGCGATACCAGCAGGATCCCCTTCCTGGAGAGGATCGTGTCCGCCACCCCTTGGGCCGAGCTGGAGCAGCTCGTCCCGATCACCGCGACGATCGTCGGGTCGGCGGCGATCTTGGTGGCGCTCGCCTGGCCGACCTGCTTGTTGCAGCCGTCGTCCTCGTTCACGAGCTGCAGGTCGTGGCCGAGGATCTGGCCGCCCTTGCCGTCGAAGGTGCCGTCGAGGTAGTCGACGTAGAGTTGCACCCCGTGCTGGCTGTCGAGCCCGAGGTTCTTGTTCTCCCCGGTGATCGCCAGCAGCGTGGCGACCCGGATCGGGGCGCCCTTCTGGTAGACCACGCAGCCGAACCTGTCGGTCTTGCACGCGGTGCTGTCGGCGCCACCACCGCGCTTGGCACAGCCGGCCGCCAGGAGCACCAGGACTCCGAGCACGGCGGCAGCGACCGCCCACCTTGGCCGAGTCATCCCCACCCGCTCCTTCTCTCCAAGCATCGCATCCGGGGCGCAGGTAGGCTCTCCCGGCGCCCCGCAAAACACAAACCGGCCGGTGGAGCGTGCTGCGCGGAGGCGACGAACCTGTAGGAACGCGATGCTGGCATGGGTAGGTTTGTGTCATACAGCCCAAGGACCTCGCGCACCTTCGCGTCCCCTTGAGCCCACTCAAGTCCCGCGCTGGTCCACTGCTCATGGCTGCCGATACAGGGTGCTGCGGCCGATGCCCAGCAGCCTGGCCGCCAAGACGTCGGGCGGCAAGTCCGCGATGACGCGAAGGTGGTAATTGACGAAGGCGAGGTCATCCAGAAACCGCGCGGGCGGCGATGCGGAGCACCTCGTGGTGAAGGGTGGGCACGTATAGCTCGTGCTCCGGCTTCATCAGCACGCTGCGGATTACGCGGGCCTCGGGGGCGTCGGCGGCGAGGCCGGGGTCACGACGGCGCAGCCGCTCAGCCGCGACCCGCAGGGTGCTCAGGAACACCGGGCTCGGGTCGGCCATTGCCTCGCGCAGCAGTTTCGCCGACGCGGCGTCCACGGCGCTGCAGGAGGCCAAGCGCGGACGCGGGAAGAACGTCAGGATGTCCAGCTCCGGCCGCAGGTACAGCTCCAGCCCGTCCGACCGCTCGATCAGGTCCGCCCAGGCGCGCGCCGCGCGTACCCCCGCCGCCAGGATCGGGCCGAGCCCGTGGTCCGCGGCCAGCGGCAGCGCGCGCAGGGTGAGCCAGAGCGCGCCGGCGGCCGCGCCCGCGCGCGAGCACTCCAGGCTGATCTCACCCAGGTGCAACTCCTCCGAGGTGAAATACGTGTAGGGCGAGTCGTGCCGGTACAGGCGGCCCACCGAGGGGTCGCGGAACAGCACGGCGCCGCAGCCGTACGGCTGCAGGCCGTGCTTGTGCGGGTCGACCACCACCGAATCGCACTCCGCGATGGCCCGCAGCGGCGCCGCCGGGACCAGCGGGTCGTCGGCCCAGCCGAGCAGAGCGAAAAAGCCCCCGTAGGCGGCGTCCACGTGCAGGCGGCAGCCGTAGCGCTCACGGAGGGCGAGCGCCTCGTGCACCGGGTCGAGCGCGCCGAGGCCGGTAGTGCCCGCGGTGAGCACGACCGTGCCGATGCGGCCGCGGCGCAGCTCGAGCTCCAGCGACTCCAGGTCGATGCGGCCGGCGTCGTCGGCCCGCACCACCACGCCCTCGACGCCCAGAACCGCGCACATGCGCGCGTGGGTGTAGTGCGCGTCCTCGCTGTACGCGATGGCCCGGCCCGGGTGCAGCTCGCGGGCGACCCACAGCGCCTCCAGGTTGGCGATCGTGCCGCTGGAGGTGAGATGCCCGAGCGTGGCGGTCGGCAGCCTGAACAGCGCCGCCAGATCGCGGATCAGCTCCTTCTCCATCGCGCCGGTGGCGGGCCCGCCGTCCAGGGCGTGATTGTTGGGGTTGATCGTCATCGCCGCCAGGTACGCGCCGATCGCGACCGGATGGGGCGGCTTGAGCATCTGCCCGGCGTAGCGAGGGTGAAAGAAGGGGTAGTTGTCCTGGAGCCGGTCGCCGTACTCGGCCCAGGCAGCGGCGAGCTCGCCGGGGTCGACCTGGCTGGCGGAGTGCGGCCGGTAGGGTCCCCAGCGCTCCTGGAAGCGCGCGGCAAACTCGAGCGCCGCGCGCACCTGCTCCCCCAGGTCCACCTTCACCTCCTCGCCGTGTCACCGGATGGCCGCGAGCATCCCGCGCCGTCGCCGTCCCTGGAGGCGAGCAGGCGCTCGAGCAGCAGCGCGATGCCGTCGCCGGTGTTGGCCGCGGTCACCTCGTCGGCCACGGCCAGCACCTCCGGGTCGGCGTTGGCCACCGCGACAGCGTGCCCGGCCCAGGCGAGCATGGCGAGGTCGTTGGGCATGTCGCCGACCGCCACCACCTCCTCTGGCCCGATCCCGAGGCGGGCGCAGACACGCTCCAGCGCATAGGCCTTGGTGACCCCGGCAGCGGAGATCTCGATCACCTCGCGGGTCGACCAGGTGATCACCGCCTCGTCGCCGGCGACGGCGCGGGCTCGGGCGGCCAGCTCGCCGAAGTCCATCTCGGGGTGGCGGGCCAGGAGCTTGATCACCGGCGCGGTCAGCAGCTCGAGCGGGTCGCCCAGCTCGGTCCTGTCGACCGGGAGCAAGGGGTCTCGGCCCCAGCCGGGCTCGCGGCCAAAGCTCTCGTCGTCCTCCCAGGCGAACGCCACGCCGGGCGCCGCCGCCCGCAGCCTACGCACGATCCGCAGCGCCACCTCGACGGTGAGCGGGGTCTGGTCCAGCACGGTCTCGCGCTCCAGGTCGTAGACGAGCGCGCCGTTGGCGCAGATGGCGATCCCCTCGAGCCCGATCCGGTCGGCGAGCTGGCGCACACTGCGGGGCGGCCGTCCAGTTACCGCCACGAAGGTGATGCCCGCCTCGCGGAGCCGGTGGATCGCCGCCCTGGTGCGATCAGAGATGGTTAGGTCGGGCAGCAGCAGCGTGCCGTCCAGATCGCTCGCCACCAGCCGGATCATGTCGAGGGCGGACCTCCCGTGGTCTTGGCTGCGGCTTCGAAGCCGAGCTCACCCGCATCGGGTTGGTCCGGCGACGTCCCCTCTACGGTAGCGGGTGGAAATTGACTCGCCACCGGTCAGGCGCGCGTGGGATGCTGTCGAGTTCGTGCGTATTTATTGGGTCTTGCTCCTGGCCGGCTGCCAGCGCCAGGCCGCCTACCGCCTGGCGCTGGTCAGCGGCCTTCTCACCAACGGATTCTTCGGAATAGTGCGGACGGCCGTATTCCTCGCCCTGTACCACGACCGCGGGCTGGTCGCCGGCCTGGGCTTCAGCGATGCGCTGACCTACACGTGGCTGCTGGAAGCGCTCTTCCCGGTGGTCTGGGCGACGTGGGTATGGGAGTTCCCCGAGAGCGTCCGCTCCGGCGACTTCGCCGTCGAACTATTGCGTCCGGGTGACCCCTACCTGCGCATCGCCGCCTTCGACCTCGGCCGCAGCCTCAACCTGCTGGTCACCCGGTCTGTGCCCGTGGTCGCCGTGGCCGCCGCCGTACTGCCGCTCCACCTGCCGGCAAGCCCAGGCGGTGTCCTGGCGCTTGCGGCCAGCGTGGCGCTCGCGGTCGCCATCGCCTTCCAGATGCGCTTCCTATTCGGCGTGGCGGCCTTCTGGACACCCGACTACCGAGCGGTCTACAGCCTCGTCAGCCCGCTGCTCTACCTGGCCATGGGCTTCGTGATCCCGGTCGACTACTTTCCCGCCGCGCTAAGCTAAGGGGACTGGCGCAGGCGAGCCCGCTGTACTCGATGATGATGGCCCCCGTCCGCGTCGCCATCGGCCGCGGCGCGGCGGTGGCTCTGGCTGGTCAGGTCTTCTGGCTGTTGACGCTCGCGACGGTGAGTCGCTCGATGCTCGCCGTGGCGAGCCGGCGCCTCGTGGTGCACGGAGGTTGACGACATGACCGTGAGCGTGTCCCGCACGTACCTGGAGCTCACCCTGGCGTCCCTGCGCGGCAACGTCCAGCGCCCCGCGACGCTGGTCGTGCGCGCCCGCCGTGGGCACTGGGCTCATCTCGATCGTGGAGATGATCGGCGTCGTGCTGCTGCTGGACCGCTTCGGCAGCATCGGCGGCTGGCACGCGTCCGAGGTCGTGCTGCTGGTCGGGCTGGGCGCCTGCGGGCAGGCGCTGGCGCTGGCGCTCGGCAACCGCCTCGAGCCGGACAACATCTCGCTGCTGCTCCGCAGGGGCACCTTCGACCAGGTGCTCACCCGCCCGGTGTCGCCGCTCGGCTGGGTCGTGTCCAGCTATATCGATATCCGCTACGCCGGCCGGCTGCTCGCGGGCGTCGGCATGCTGGTCTGGGCGGGACAGCGCGCTGGAGTCGCCTGGACGCTGCCGCACCTGGGCGTTGCCGCGCTGGCGATCGCCTGCTGCGCGGTGGTCGTGTTCGCGGTCCTGGTGGCCGGGGCGGCGCTCACCTTCTACACGGTGCAGGGCAGCGAGGCCGTCAACGTCGCCCTGTTCGGCGGGCCGTACCTGAGCGGCTACCCCATGCAGATCTACGGCTCGGCCATCCGCATCCTGTTCACCTGGCTGCTGCCGTTCGGCCTGACCGTGTACGTGCCGGCGCTCACTCTGCTTGGCCGCGCCGGTCCGCCGGGCCTGGATGCGGGCCTGCTGTGGATGACGCCGCTGGCCGCCGCGTGGACCGCCGCCCTGGCGCGGATCGCCTGGCGCCAGGCGATCCGCCACTACGTCGGGGCGGGCTCGTGACCCGCCGGACCGCCTGGCCTGCCTAGAAGCGCCGGCGCGACACCCGCCGTGCGGTGCGCCGTCCCGCGCGCCGCCCGGTGCGCCGCACGACCCGGCGAGTCGGTCCAAGCAGCATGTCGTCCTCCTTGCGTTGCTGACGGGCTCAGACGGCGTCGCCCTGGGCGGCCGCCAGCGCCTCGGCCTCCTCGGCCTTGACCAGACCCAGTGCAACCAGGTCCAGCGGGCTGATGAACTCCGCCGCCAGCCGGAACCCGCCGGCACGCGCGATCGCGTCGCGCAGCGGGATCGCCCAGCGGTGCTCCAGCAGGATCAGCGCGGCCGCGGTGTCATTGGGGATCTCCGCCAGCACGTCCCAGGCCTCCTCGTCGCTGAACACCCCACCGCGTTCCTCGACAGTGCTCGCGCCCAGCTCGGCACCTGCCGCCATGCCTTCCTCACCCGCGGCGCCCAGCCCGACCAGCGCGCCCACTTTGGCGCCGAACTCGGCCGCCTCCTCGCCGCTGAGCTGGCTCTGGTGCAGGGTCTGCACGTTGCCTTGAGCGTCCTTGTGGACCGCCAGCGCGTCGATCACCCGCACCAGGTCGTTGTCCTTGAGCCGTTGGAGCTCCCCGCGGATCTCCCCCTGGAAGTTGGGCTGGCTGAAGCCGAGCACCAGCAGCTGCACCGGTCCGATCGCCATACCGGCCTCCTCTCTTGGTCTCTCCTGGTTCAGGTAGTGACTTCGCGGCCGTGGGCCACCAGCGCCCAGATCACGAACACGTCCAGAGCGATGACCAGCAGCGACCACAGCGGGTAGTGGCGAACACGATGAAGCCGACCGCCCAGCCGTTGGCCTCCTCGGACCTGTCTGCCGACCGGTACCGTGGGGAGACCTGCTCGGTCATCTGCCGATCTTCCCCTCCTGTGCTTGCGTTCTCCGGCCAGCCGCGCGGGCGGACCGGGCTGGACCGTCAGCGGGAACCGTCGCACCGAGCCGGGTGAGCAGTCATCACCCACAAGGGGTGAAAAGTGCTCCCCACGGGAACGATCGGCGGCCGCGCGGAGTCATCCCGAGAGGGTGATGGCTGAGCGCGCCGGCCTGTCACTGCCGCCTGGACGAAGGAGGCGCTTCGTCTAAGGCAGTCGATGTCGGCGCAAGCAGGCTCCTCGGTGGGACTTACCGCAGGCCTGGCCGCGGTCGTGGCCGCCGTGCTGGTTGTCGGCGGGCGGCTCTCGGGCTGGTTGACCCCGACGTCCTCATCGAGCTGCTGGGCATCGCCGCTTCGCGCACGCTTGGCGGCGCACCTCAGGCGCGCCGCGTCAATGTCCCGTTCGTCTCGTTTCTCTATCTGGGAATCACCCGCCGCAGGTGATGACCGATCGCTCAAGGCTGGAGAGACTGCCGATGACAGCGATGTCGGGATGTTCGGCTTCAGCTCGACCCGGCGGTGCTGGAGGTCGGCGGAGATAGAGAGGTAGAGGGATGGTGACGCGATGCCGGAGCAACCTCCCATGAGCGGCGACGAGCGCGCGGAGCTGGAGCGGCTGCGGGCCGAGGTGGCGGGGTTGCGCTCGCGGCAGAGGGCCAGGGTGGCCGCGGCTGGGCGGGCGGCGCGGCAGCGGTGGCGTACGATCGTGGCCACCCTGCTGATCGTGCTCGCCTGCGTGCTGGCGCCGCTGTCGGTAGCGGCGGTGTGGACCAGGAACCTGGTGGGCAATACCGACCGGTATGTGCAGACGGTGGCGCCGCTGGCCAGTGACCCCGACGTCCAGAACGCCATCGCTGATCAGATCACCGCGCAGATCTTCACCTACATCGACGTCAACGGCGTGACCACCCAAGCCGTCAACGCGCTGGCCAGCCGAGGGCTGCCCCCGCGGGTCGCCGACCAGCTGCGAGGGCTTGCCGGTCCGGTCGCCAGCGGGGTCCAGAGCTTCACCCGCACCCAGGTCGGCAAGATCGTGCAGAGCGACGCGTTCGCCACCGCGTGGGTGCAGGCCAACCGGGCCGCCCACGCCGCGCTGGTCAAGGCGCTGACCGGCGAGGGCGGCGGGGCGGTCACGGTCAAGGACAACACCGTCAGTATCAACCTGGCGCCGTTCGTCCAGACGGTCAAGCAGCAGCTGGTCGCCGCGGGGTTCAGCCTGGCCGCGCGGATCCCGCCGGTGAACGCCTCCTTCGTGCTGTTCCAGTCAGCCGACATCGCCAAGGCGCAGCGGGGCTTCGACCTGCTCAACACCATGGCGATCTGGCTGCCGATCATCGTGCTGGTGCTCATCGCGGTCGGCGTCTACGTCGCCAAGGACCACCGCCGCGCCCTGGTCGGCGCGGGCCTGGGGCTGGCCACAGGCATGATCGTGCTGGCGCTGGGGCTGGCGCTGTTCCGGTCGGCCTACCTCAACGCGGTGCCCGCCAACGTGCTGCCCCATGATGCCGCGGCGGTGCTGTACGACACCATCGTGCGGTTCCTGCGCCTTGGGCTGCGCGCCGTGCTGGTCCTGGGGTTGGTGGTGGCCATCGGGGCCTTCCTGACCGGCCCATCGGTCACGGCCGTGCGCGCCCGCCAGGGCCTGGCGCACGGGATCGGCTGGCTGCGCGGTGGCGCGGAGCGGGCGGGGTTGCGCACCGGCCCGGTGGGGACCTGGGTGTACGCCAACAAGCGGGCCCTGCGCATCGGCGCGGTCGCCGTGGCCGGCCTGGCGCTGGTGTTCTGGAGTCGGCCAACCGGCAAGGTGATCATCCTGCTGGCCGTGCTGCTGCTGGTCGCGCTCGCGCTTATCGAGTTCCTCGGACGGCCACCCGCGCGCGCACGCGCGGTCTCGACAACCCAGACGTGAATCGGGCTGCAAGGAATCACTCGCCACGGGTGATGACGGGTCCAGACCGTAGAGGGCGAGCGGCGCCGATTCCTCACCCGAAGGTGGTGAGCTAGTGCTCAGCTCAGGAGAGGGCTTTGGCCTTCAGTCGGTCGAACTCCGACTGGTCGATCGTACCGGCGTCGAGCAGCTCCTTCGCTCGGGCGATCTGCTCGGCGGGCGTCCCGTCGCCGCTGGTCGCGACGCTTCGAACGTAGCCGGCGAACTGCTCCTGAGTTTGCTCCTGCCGAGCCGCGGCCCGCTCGGCCATTCCCCGCCCGCGGGTGAGGAAGTAGACGAGCGCAGCCAGGAAGGGCAGGAACACGAGGAAAACCACCCACAGTGTCTTGGCCACACCCGAAAGCGATCGATCGCGGAACAGGTCGGTAAGAATGTTCGCCAAGACGATGATCCAGATGAACAGGAAGAAGAACCACAGCATCGACCAGAAGATATCCATGAACGAGACGTCGGCGAGTATCACGCTGCACTCCTTCTGCATTTCGACTGCCAACATTGCGGACGCTATAGCCACACGAACACGCAGGCATCACCCGTTTGTGATGAAGTTGCTTCGGCTCAGCCTAGCGACGGTGCGCCGCGACCTCGAAAGCCGTGCGCGTGGAGGTCTTCTCGAAGATCAGGGCGATGTTCATGCCAACCAGGCGCGGCCGCTCGTAGCCTCGTACTTGGCCGCCTTCAGCTCAGCCGATATGTATGTGCGCCGGACAATGCGGGCTTGGTTTCCACGGCGACACTGCGACGGTCGCGTTGCCGGATGACGAACTTGATCAGCTCCTCGACGACCACGAGGCTCGCCGCGAGCCCGATGCAGATCGACCACTGCGAGAAGCTCAGCTCAGTGGTGTGGAAGATCCGCTCCAGGAAACCGATCGTCGTGACCGCGATGATCGCCAGCAGCGAGATCCCGTATCGGCGGAGCTGTGTGGCTCCGGGCAGCGCCGCCCGGTCGAAGATGGTGTTGCGCTGGTCGCGCGCCAGCAGACCGACCGCCAGATGGGACAACGACAGCGCCGTCAGCAGCATCGTCGAGGCGACGACGGCCCCGTCACTCGACTTCCCGATCTGGTAGGCAGCCAGCGCGCCCACCGTCATCACGAACCCCTGCACGCACAGGCGGACCCAGTTCGCCGCCGAGAGCACGGGCGCGCCGACGGGACGGGGTGGACGATCCATCAGGCCGCCGGTGGGCTGGTCGAAGCCGAGCGCGACCGCGATGGGAATGTCGATGACCATGTTCAGCCACAGGATCTGCAGAGGTGTCAGCGGGGTCCCGTTGGCGATGTTGAAGATGCCGGCGCCGATGAAGATGGCGATGTAGGCCACTAGCGTGGACATCTGGAACCGCAGGTACTTGAGCAGGTTGTCGTAGAGGGTGCGGCCGTACTGGACCGCGTTGACGATCGTGGCGAAGTTGTCGTCGGTCAGGATCATGACGGCGGCTTCCTTGGAGACCTCGGTGCCGGTGATGCCCATCGCGACACCGATGTCAGCGGCCTTGAGGGCGGGGGCGTCGTTCACCCCGTCCCCGGTCATCGCCACCACGTTGCCGGTCCGCTTGAGCAGCCGGACCAGGCGCAGCTTGTCCTCGGGGGCGACGCGGGCCACGACGCCGATCTGCGGCAGCTGCTGGAGCAGCTCGTCGTCGCTCATGGCCGCGAACTGGGTGCCGGTGATGGCGCGGCCCTCGATGCCCAGCTCTTCGGCGATCGCGGCCGCCGTGGTCGCGTGGTCGCCGGTGATCATCCGCACGCGGATGCCGGCGCTCTTGCACTCGGCGATCGCGGCCTTCGCCTCGGCCCTGGGGGGGTCGACGATCCCGACCATCGCGAGCAGGGTGAGGTCCTGCACAAGGCCGATCAGGTCCCCGTTGGCGTCGAACGACGCCGGGTCAAAGTCGCGTTGGGCCACTACCATCACCCGCTCGCCCGCCTTGGCAATGCGGTCGTTGGCTCCGGTGGCCAGCGAGCGGTTCTGGTCGGTGACCGGCACCAGCGTCCCGTCGGGGTCCCGGTAGGAGCCCGCCCGCGAGATCAGCACGTCCGGCGCGCCCTTGACGTAGCACCGGACGACACGATCGCCTCCCGCGCCGGCCATCTCGTGGAAGGTCGCCATGAACTTGTAGTCAGAGTCGAAGGGGACCTCGGCGATCCTGGGGTAGCTGCTGCGGGTCTCCTCGACGTCGAGGCCGCCCTTGGCCGCGAGCACGATCAGGGCGCCCTCGGTGGGGTCGCCGATGAGGTTCTCGCCGTCCAGCACCGCGTCCGCGCACAGGATCATCGGCAGCAGGTACGGGTCCAGGTCGATGTGCGCTCCGCCGACGTGCTTGATCTCACCGTCGGTCCGGTAGCCCTCGCCCGAGACGGTGAAGCGGTGCTGCCCCGGGATCGCCAGCTCCCGGGCGGTCATCTTGTTCAACGTGAGCGTGCCGGTCTTGTCCGAGCAGATCACCGACGTGGAGCCCAGCGTCTCGACCGCCGGGAGGCGCTTGACGATGGCGTTGCGGCGGGCGATCTCGCGCGTGCCGATGGACAAAAGCGCCGTGACCACCGCAGGGAGCCCGGTCGGGATCGCGGCGACGGCGAGTGCCACGCCGGTGATGAACAGCGTGTCGAACGACTTGCCGCGCACCAGCCCGAGCGCGATGACCAGCAGCAACGCCACCCCGGCGATCGCCGCGATGATCTTCGACAGGCCGTCGAGCTGCTTTTGCAGCGGCGTCTTGTCGGCCTCCGTCTTGGCGAGGAGATCCGCGATGTGGCCGATCTCGGTGTCCATTCCGGTGGCGGTGACGATCATCTCGCCCCGGCCACGCGTGACGGAGGTGTTCATGTAGGCCATGCACGTGCGGTCCCCGAGCGGCACGTCGTCCCCGGGGACCGGCTCGGTGCTCTTGCCGACCGGCAGGCTCTCCCCCGTCAGCGCGGCCTCCTCGATCTCAAAGGTCGCCGCGACGCAGATGCGGCCGTCCGCCGGAACCCGGTTGCCCGCCTCCATCAGCACCACGTCGCCCGGCACCAGCTCTTCGGCGTCGATCTCGAGCGCCTGGCCGTCCCGCCGGACCCGAGCCACGGTCTTGAGCATCTGCGAAAGCGCCTTGACGCTCTGTTCCGCCTTGGCCTCCTGGCGCAGACCGATCACCGCGTTGAAGACAGTGAGGCCCGCCAGGACGACGGCGGTCGCGACGTCTCCGGTGACGATCAGGCTGATCGCGGCCGCCGCGAGCAGGATGATCTGCATGAAGTCCCGGTACTGCCGCAGGAACGCCTGCAGCCCTGACTCCTTCTTCCCACCGGCGAGCCGGTTCGGGCCGTGCGACTGGAGCCGGCTGCGCGCTTCATCGACGCTGAGCCCACGCTCGACCTCGACGCCGAGCTCCCGGGCGACCGCGGATGCCTCGACCTGGTACCAGCCCGGTCGGGTGCGCACCTCGCCCTTTATCTCTTGGCTCAAAGCCACCGTCTTCCCCCTCCACATCGACCGCTCAATTTGCTCCTGCAGATATTCAGGCTCATTCGCGGATGAGACGTCCTCACCCCATCGCGGATTTCACCTGGATAAGAGGCCAAAAGATGCGCGCATTCCGACCCAACGTCGATCAACCCCATGCCATCGAGGCCACCAGGCCGTCCTCGCTCGGGACGTCTCTCGGTTGAGAGTGCGATTTGGTAACCGAGCGTGCCTCACCTATTCCAGGTGATTTCGCTATCCGCCAGCGCTATCCGCTGGGGTGGCGGACGGGGTCGGTGCCGGCGCCGTGGTCGAGTTGGTAGTCCAGGTTGATCGCGGCGTTGATCAGCGACAGGTGGGTGAACGCCTGCGGGAAGTTGCCCAGCTGCTCGCCGGTCAGCCCGATCTCCTCGGCGTACAGGCCCAGGTGGTTGGCGTAGGTGAACATCTTCTCGAACGCCAGCCGCGCCTGCTCCAGC
>JBKPDO010000002.1:0-19989 GCA_046727955.1 bacterium
GCGAGGGCACCGGGCCACCCTGGTTTCGTCTGGGTGGCCGCCATGCCGGCGCCGTGCGCTACCGCAGGGATGAGCTGCTCCAGTGGCTCGAGGAGCAGCGCGGCGGCTGATTCGGCTGCTAGAAGACTTGTCTCTCGTCTAGACGAGCGTGCCCACCTGCACGAGCCCGAGCAGCACCAGGAAGAGCACGACGAGGATCAGCAGGAACGGCAGGGTCAGCGGCGGAACCATCGGCGAGCGGCGCATGCCCCAAGCGTAGCGGTGCCGCCGAGGCCAGGCCCGGGACAGGTTCAGGGCGGGACACCAGGATCGGGCTCCTCGGACTCGTCAGGGTGGGCGCAGGCGCCCGCCTCACTCGCGGTGGCGCAGAGGATGGTCCTCCGGGACCTCGACCACGCAGATGCGCACGCCGTCCGGGTCGGCGATCCACATCTCCTCGAGGCCCCATGGCATCCGCTCGGGCTCGCGGACGATACGCACGCCTCGCTCCGCTAGCTCGCGGCGGGTCGCGGCGAGGTCGCGGACCTGCAGCCACAGCGCCATCGCCTCGCCGGGCGGGTCGCCGGACTGCCCGGACAGCTCCAGGAACCCACTGCCGAGGAAGAACACCGTGCCGCGCTCCGGCCCGCTGCCGAACTCCCGGTAGATCGCCAGCCCCAGGGCGTCCTGATAGAACGCGCGGCTGCGCTCCAGGTCCGCCGGCTGCAGCAGCACCCGGCTGCTCAGTACCTCCATGCCCTTATCATCGACCATCCCACCAGTCTCCCCGGCCTGACGCGAGGGAAGTCAGGGACCGTCGGCAGGCAGCAGCGTGAAGGCCTTACCCCAGAGTGGGCGGATACTGCGGAAATGCCGCTCGTCCAAGGTGAGGATACGGGTCGTCCGCGACCTGGCCGCGATGACGGCGAGCGACGCATCTGCCAGGCCGATCTGGAGGCTTCCGTAGCGCTCGATCAGCCCTGCTGCGTCAGCGACGTCCTCCGCGAGGAAGGTGACGAGCTCATAGGCACCCTCGGCCACTTCGCGCAAGAGTGCGGCCTCGGCCTGTGGACCGACCCTGGTCAACACCAGATAGTCCAGCTCGGCCAGCACGAACGGCGAAAGCAGGAATGGGCCCCGATCGGACTGGAGCGCGCGGCGGGCCGGCTCGTGATACCGCTGGTCGGCATCGAGCGCGGCGAGGAGACCGCTGGTGTCGAGGACGATCACTCGCCGAAGCCCGCGAGGGCATCGTCCACGCGCTCGGCGAGCGTCGGGTCGCCGCTTCGAAACAGCGGCAGCGTGGGTCGTGGCGCCGGCTCCGCGGACAGCAGCCGTTCGATGGCCGCACGGATGAGTGCCGCCTCTGGCTCCCCACGGCTCTGCGCAACTTGGGCCAGGCGCCGCTTCAGGGCCTCGGGTAGATAGACCGTCGTCTTTTGCATCCACGTATGGTAGCACGTATGGCAGGACCAGGTTCGGCGACGGACCCGTCCATGCCTCACCGAGGATGCCATCACGGTGGTCACTGCAAGCAGAACTCGTTGCCCTGCGGGTCCTGCATCACCACCCAGTACTGGTCGGGCTCGTCGTACGCGCGGGCCCGCGTGGCGCCGGCTCCGACCAGGCGCTCGGCCATTGAACCCTCCCTGCTCGCTCCGGCCAGCTGCCGTCGATCTTGCCGCGCTTCCCGACAGCCGGACGCAATCGTCGGCTCGCGGACGCAACCAGGCCTCGCGCAAGATCACGACCTCCGCACTGACTCGCGAGGCGATCGAGGCGCACCTGGGCCAACACCTCCTGCCCGCCACAGGCGCCGGCCATACTGGCCGCGATGATGCCTCCGATATGGACCCTCAGTCCAGCGGAGCGCGGCGGTCGGCCCACGCCGCACCGGCGCTGGCGACGGAGACCAGCACGATCGCGACGATCTCCCGGGGACGCAGGGCCTCGCCGAGCACGACCAGCCCGGCCAGCGCCCCCACGGCGGGCTCCAGGCTCATGAGCACGCCGAACACGCGCGCCGGCAGGCGGCGGAGCGCCTCGATCTCCAGCGAATACGGGATCGCGGCCGAGAGCAGCCCGACGCCGGCCCCGGCCATCAGGACCTGCCACTCACCGAGTGCGGCGCCCGCCTGCGCCACGCCGAGCGGAGCCGCCAGCACGGCGCCGACCGCCGTCGCCAGCGCCAGCCCGTCCGGCCCGGCGAAGGCACGCCCGACCCGCTGGCCGAGCAGGATGTACGCGGCCCAGAAGACACCGGCGCAACCGGCCAGACCCAGCCCGACAGGGTTCAGCGCGCCGCCGCCGACGCGGGTGAGCAGCACCACCCCGGTCGCCCCGAGCACGACCCAGACCAGGTCGAGACGCCGCCGCGACCCGGCCACCGCCACCGCCAGCGGCCCGGCGAACTCGACCGTCACGGCCACCCCGATGGGGATGCGGTCGATCGCCGAATAAAATAACGAGTTCATCGCGGCCAGGGCTGCCCCGAATGCGGCCACCAGCACAAGCTGCTGCCGGCTGCGGCCGCCGGGCCGGGGGCGGGCGAGCGCGAGCAGCACGAGCGCGCCGACGCCGAGCCGCAGCAGCACCATGCCGAGAGGCCCGGCCCGATCGAACAGCGCCTTCGCCAGCGCCGAGCCGAGCTGGACAGAGCCGATCGCCCCAAGCACCAGCACGGGAGACGGCAGGCGAGCGACGGCCCTGGTCTGCTGGCGGATCATGGCGCGACGGTACGCTAGGCAACCCAAGGGCGGCGAAGGCGGTGAGGGTCGGCGGAGGCTGCGGTGACCGGGGAGGCGTGGCCGTGTAAGGTGCAGTCAAGCTGTTCGCGCCTTCCGCTCTGGCGACTAGCCCGCCGAGGCGGGCTAGTCGTGCACGAATGAGTCAACTTCTAAGCTATGGGCGAAGCCCTTACCGCTTGGGGGGTCTGCGGGGGGCCCAGGCCCCCCGCACTAGTCCTCCGAGGAGCGATCTCGGCCATGCTGGTCATCGACGCCGCCGCGGTGCGGGAGCTCTTCCCCATGACCGCGGCGATCGAGGAGATGCGCGAGGCGCTGATGCGCTATAGCGCCCACAGGATCGTCCAGCCCCTGCGCGCGGTGGTCCACGCACCGGATGGACCAGGCCTGCTCGTGGCGATGCCCGCCTGGGCAGGTGCCGACCGCGGCTTCGGCATCAAGACCATCACCATCAACCCCGCCAACCCGGCGCGGGGCCTCGATACCCATCAGGGCACGGTGACCATGTTCGATCTCGAGACCGGGGTGCCCAACGCCGTGCTGGACGCCAGCGCCATCACCGAGATCCGCACCGCCGCCGTCTCCGCGGTGGCCACCGAGGCGCTCGCCGGGCCTGACGCCGGCGACCTCGCCGTGCTCGGCTCCGGCACGCAGGCGCGCAGTCATCTGGAGGCGATGGCCGCGCTGCGGCCGCTGCGCCGTGTCCGGGTGTGGAGCCGCAGCCGCGACCACGCCGAGAGCCTGGCTGCTTGGGCGGGCGCCCGCTTCGGGCCGCTCGTCGAGGTGACCGGCTCGGTGGCCGAGGCACTGCACGGCGCCGACCTGGTCTGCACCACGCTCGCCTGCGTCGAGCCCGTGGTCTTCGCGGAGATGCTCACGCCCGGCGTCCACCTGAACGCGGTCGGGGCCTGCCTGCCGAGTACCCGGGAGCTCGACACCAAGGCGGTGGCCGCCGCCACCGTGTTCGCCGACAGCCGCGAGTCGGCCCTGGCCGAGGCCGGCGACCTGGTCATCCCCATCCGCGCCGGCGACCTCGATGAAGACCACCTCGTCGCCGAAGTTGGCGAGGTGCTGCTCGACCGGCACCCCGGCCGCAGCCGGCCCGACGAGATCACCATGTTCAAGTCGCTCGGCCTGGCGATCGAGGACGTGATCGCCGGCGCCTACATCGAGCGCCAGGCGCGCTCGCGTGGCCTCGGCACCCAGGCCAGCCTGTGAGGACGATGGAGGCCCCCTCCCTCGAGCGCGTGCGCGCCGCGCGCGCCCGCACCGCCGGCATCGTCCGGCGCACGCCGACCCTGCCACTGCGGTGGGGCGGCCGCACGCTGTGGCTCAAGCTCGAGGTCCTGCAGCCGATCGCCTCGTTCAAGCTACGCGGCGCCTCGGCGGCGGTGACCGCCGCGCCGGCGCGGGCGACCAGCCAGGGCCTGCTCACCGCCTCCGCCGGCAACATGGCGCAGGGCGCCGCCTGGATGGCGCGGCACCTGGGCGTGCCGTGCTCGGTCGTCGTGCCTGACACGGCGCCCGCCGCCAAGCTGGAGCGCATCGCCGAGCTCGGCGGCGACGTCATCCCGGTCAGCTTCGACCGCTGGTGGCAGACGTTCGTGGACCGCTCCTACCCGGGACTCGAGGACCGCTTCTTCGTCCACCCCTTCCTGGACACCGAGGTCATGGCCGGCAACGGCGTGATCGCCTGCGAGCTGGCCGAGGACGTGCCCGCCGAGGCCGACACCGTGCTGGTGCCATGGGGAGGCGGCGGGCTGGCCTGCGGCATCGCCGCGGCGCTGCGGGCGCTACGGCCCGCGGCCCGCGTCTTCGCGGTCGAGGTCGAGGGCGCCGCCCCGCTGGCCGCCTCGCTGGCCGCCGGCAGGGTGGTGTCCATCGACTACCGGCCGTCGTTCGTGGACGGGATCGGCGCCAAGACAGTGTTCCCGGAGATGCTGGTGCTGGCGCGACAGCTCCTGGCCGGCTCGCTGGTGGTGCCGGTGGCGGCCGTGGCGGTCGCCGTGCGCCGCCTGGCCGAGGGCGCGCGGGTGGTCGCGGAGGGCGCCGGCGCTGCCGCGGTCGCCGCCGCGGACCTGGTCGACGGCGGCCAGGTCGCCTGCATCGTCTCCGGCGGTAACATCGACAGCGCCAAGCTCGCCAAGATCCTGGAGGGCGGGGTGCCATGAGGACCCCCCACGCCGGGGCCGTGAGGGCCGTGAGGGCCGCACCGGTGCCATGAGAGCCACGCGGGGCTCCGCCGGGCGAGCTGGCCGGCCAGGTCGACGAGCTGGCGGACGCTCCCCCACCCGCCCTCGCCGTCCGGCTCGAGACGCGCTTCGCCAGGGTCGCCTCAGGGTGGCATGGGCTCCTGCACCACCAATTCTCTTGGCTACTGCACCGTGCCGCATAGCCTCGGCGCGGTCCCTACCGAGATCCAGGTGACTGGCCGTTCGCCGATCGGCGGAACGTACACTCTCGGTCAGATGCTCGCGGACACCCCGACAGGATCGTCGTTCAGGGTCCGCGCGATCTCAGCTTCAGGGAATCCAATCGCCAATCAGGCCATCACGTTCTGGTGGCACGTCTGGGCCAGCGGGACCACCACGACCACCACGACCGGGCCTCCCACCACGACCACCGTGCCATCTAGCACGACCGAGCCACCCACCACGGCCACGACCACGGCACCCCCCACGACCGCGCCGACTCATACGACCGCGACAACTACACCCGGCTGACCCGCCTGATCAGCCACGGGCCAACAGGGCGCGGTGGCGAGGGCGCGGTGGCGCGCCAGGGCGGCGAGCAAGGTGGTCACGTGCCAATGCGTTGGCGGCCCGGCCGCTCACTCAGCGAAACCGGCCTCGGCGAAGGTCGCCATCCCGGCGAGGACGGCGGCGGCCGAGCGCACGATCGGCACGGCGAGCAGGGCGCCGGTCCCCTCGCCGAGCCGCATCTGGAGATCGACCAGCGGTACCAGGCCGAGGTGATCGAGGGCGGCGCTCGCCCCAGGCTCGACCGAGCGGTGCCCCGCGACGAGGAAGCCAGCCACCCGCGGGGCGAGCGCGCAGGCGACCAGCGCGGCCGCGTCGGCGTTGACGCCGTCGAGCAGCACCGGTACCCGCCTGGCCGCGCCGGCGAGCAGCAGGCCGGCCAAGGCGGCGTGCTCGAGCCCGCCCACGCTGGCCAGCACGCCCATGGGGTCGGCCGGGTCCGGGGCGTGGCGCGCCAGCGCACGCTCGACCACCTTCACCTTGAGCTCCCAGGTGCTGTCGTCGATCCCCGTGCCCCGGCCCGTCACCGCCCGCGCCGGGCGGCCGGTGAAGGCCGCGACCAGGCACGCGGCCGGGGTGGTGTTACCGATGCCCATGTCCCCGGTGACCAGGAGATCGGCGCCGCCGTCCAGCAGCTCAGCGGCCGCTGCCGCGCCCGCCAGCAGCGCGCGCGCAGCCTCCCGCCTGGACATCGCCGGCCCGGCGGCGAGGTCGGCCGTGCCCCGCCGCACGTTCGCGACCCGCAGGAGCGAGCCCCCTTGGGGTATCCCGGACTCCTCCAGCGAGGTCGCCACGCCGACGTCGAGGAGGCGCACCTCCGCGCCGATCACGCCGGCGACGGCGTTGACCGCCGCCTGCCCGGCGGACATCGCGCCGACCATGGCGGCGGTGACCGACTGGGGCCACGGCGTGACGCCCTGGGCCACCACGCCGTGGTCGCCGGCGGCGACCAGCACCGCCGGCCGGGCCGGCAGCGGGGGCGGGCAGCGACCGGCGATGGCCGCCAGCCGCACCCCCAGCTCCTCGAGCCGCCCGAGGCTGCCGGCGGGCTTGATCAGCTGCGCCTGCCGGTCGAGGGCCGCGGCCCGGGCCGTCGCGTCGAGCGGCGGCACCGCCGCCGCCAGCAGCGCCACCTGCTCCTCGGGTGCCTGCATCTGGTTGCTCATGGCCTTCTCGACTCGGCTACTGGGCCCGGACGCCCTTGGGCAGGGAGCTGACCGCCCGCTCGGCGCGCTCGAACACCTCGTCGAGGTCGCCGGATGCGCTGACCCGCCGTACCCGGTCGGCGTAGTGGGCCAGCAGCGGGACCGCCTCGCGCCGGTAGGTCACCAGCCGGGCGGCGACCGTGTCGGGGTTGTCGTCGCTGCGGCTCTCCATCCGCGCGCGGCGCGACAGCCTCGCCGACGCCACCTCGTCCGGCACGATCAGCTCGAGGACGAGCTGCACCTGCCGCCCGTCGTCGGCGAGCACCCGGTCCAGCTCGTCCGCCTGGCGGACGTTGCGCGGGTAGCCGTCGAGAATGAAGCCGTCTCCGATGCGATCGGCCATGACCTGCGCGACGACCCGGTCGGGGACCATGTGGCCCCGGCTGACCTGCTCGGCGATGTGGAACG
This sequence comes from bacterium, assembly GCA_046727955.1. GTDB lineage: Bacteria > Actinomycetota > CALGFH01 > CALGFH01 > CALGFH01 > DASVXQ01. The sequence continues at coordinate 7,096 of JBKPDO010000002.1, forward strand.
GGTCACCGGCCGCCACCGACGCCCGCAGCAGCTGGCCCGAGGAGACGTGGGGCACGTGGAGCAGCTCGGACAGGTGGGGACCGAGCGTGCCCTTGCCGGAGCCCGGGGGGCCCACGAGGAGCACGTGCTTGAGTTCAGAAGGAACGGTTGCCATCGGCTAGGTCACACTCACACCGATCAGCCGGCCGATCCCGAAGGTGGCCGCGGCGGCCGCGCCGCCCACCAGCAGCTGGCGCAGGCCGGAGCGAGCCGCCGAGCGCCCGGTGAGCAGGCTGATGCCGGCGCCAACCAGGAACAGGGCCAGCGCTGAGACGATAATCGAGGCGACGAAGGCGGCCGTGCCCGCGGCCAGCAGCCACGGGATCACGGGCACCACCGCGCCGGTCGCGAACGAGGTAGAGCTGGAGACCGCGACCCGCAGGGGCGAGCCGAGCTCCTCGGGGTTCAACCCGAGCTCCTCGCGGGCCATGGTGTCCAGGGCGGTGTCGTGGTTGCGCATGATGCGGGCGGCCATCGCCTCGGCCTCCTGGCGTTCGATGCCCTTGGCCCGGTAGATGAGGGCGAGCTCGTTAGCCTCCTCGTCTGGCATGGCGGCGATCTCCTCTGACTCCAGGGCGATCTCCCGCTGGAACAGCTCCCGCTGCGAGGTGACCGAGATGAACTCGCCGGCGCCCATCGAGAAGGCGCCGGCCAGCAGCCCGGCAAGCCCGGCAAGCAGGATCAGGCTGCGGCCGGCCTCTCCGCCGGTCACGCCCATGACCAGCGACAGGTTGGAGACCAGGCCGTCGTTCACGCCGAAGACCGCCGCCCGCAGGGCACCGGAGGAGTCGCCGCGGTGCCAGCGCTCTCCCCGGAGGATGCCGGTCTTGGCGTTGGAAGGTGTCAGGCCGGCCAGGACGCGGGCGTGGATGCGCTCGTCGGTGGCCATGGCGAGCGTGGCATCCGGCACGTTGTCGTAGTGGCCCGCGTCGGTGATCTCGGCCCGCTCCACGATCGGCAGCAGGGCGCGTGGGCCGAAACGCCGCGCCAGCCAGCCGATCAGCCTGGTCTTGAAGCTCTGGCGATGGTCGGCGGCCCGTGGCTCCGGCTCGCCCAGCTCGACCAGCTTCCTCGCCCAGTGGCGGGCGTGCCGCTCCTCGGCGCTGGCCAGCTCCAGGAAGATCTCGCGCTGCTCGCCCTGGGCGCGCTCGGCGAGCGCGCGGTACAGCGCCGCACCGTCCATCTCGTCGGCCCAGTGCTCGCGGAACTGCCGCGCCTTCGACCTCGACTGCGCTTGCGACGCCAACCCTCACCTCCATAGCAGCCCGAGCCGCCCGCGCCTCGGCCCGTCCAGTGTTGGGCACTGGTCACCGAGCGTGCAACCGGCCGGGGGGTCCGGGGGGCTCACTAGCGAGGCCAGGACCCAGGCACCAGGCAGCGAAGCAGAGCCGAGCGTAGCCCCCCGGTGGATCCGCCTCTCCCACGCGGTCCTCTCCCACGCGCTCCTCTCCCGCTCGGGGTCCTGCCCGATGGACGAGATTGACGAGCCACCCATCAAGCTGGCAGCCTGTAGGGCCACATGATCGCACTGCTCGAGTCCGAGCTGCTGGCGACCGGCGCGGCCACGCGTGAGCCGCTTGGGCCGGCCGCCTTGACGACTCGCGCTTGCGCGCCCATGGGGTTGGGGACCGGCAATTCGGCCGCCGGCCGCCCGCCCTGTCGCCCGGCCGCGGCGTCGCTCATCGCCGTCTGACGCGCCGTGGCCTTCCCCGCTCCTGCCGCCCTGGCGGTGTGCCTGCCTTTCGTAACTGCCCATCTCCGGCCCACGTGCCGGCTCTTGCAAGGAGAAAACCATGGCCAAGCGTGATGACGTGCTGGTCACCACCGACTGGCTCGCCCAGCACCTCGACGATCCGAGCATCCGGATCGTCGAGGTCGACGAGGACACCGACGCCTACGGTCGCGGCCACATCGCCGGCGCGGTCGCCGTCAACTGGAACACCGACCTGCAGGACCCGCTGCGCCGCGACTTCGTCGACCCCGAGGAGTTCGCCAAGCTGCAGGACCGCCTGGGCATCGGCCCCGACACCCTGGTGGTGCTCTACGGCGGCAACAACAACTGGTTCGCCGCCTACGCCTACTGGTACTACAAGGTCTACGGCCACGACGCGGTGAAGCTGGTCGACGGCGGCCGCAAGGCGTGGGAGCTGGAGGGCCGCGAGCTCACCACCGACCCCCCGGGCGTCCAGTCGACCACCGGCTACCCGGTGCGCAAGCCGGACCTGTCCATCCGCGCCTTCCGCGACCAGGTGCTCAACGAGTACGTGGGCCAAGGCGACAAGGCGCTGGTCGACGTGCGCTCCCCCGAGGAGTACCGCGGCGAGAAGCTGGCTCCCGACCACCTGCCACAGGAGCAGGCGCAGCGTCCCGGCCACATCCCGGGCGCGGCGAACATCCCCTGGGCCAAGGCGGTGGACGGCACCAGCGGTAAGTTCCTCACCGACGAGCAGCTCAGCGAGCTGTACGGGGGCCAGGGGGTGACCTCGGACAAGGACGTGGTCGCCTACTGCCGCATCGGCGAGCGCTCGGCGCACACCTGGTTCGTCCTGCACGAGCTGCTCAGCTACCCGAGCGTCCGCAACTACGACGGCTCCTGGACCGAGTGGGGCTCCCTGGTCGGCGTCCCGATCGAGCGCTGACCCTAGCGCTGACCCGTGCTGGCCACCCCCCCTCGGCCAGCATGCGACGGCCTCGGCGCGAAGCGCTTCGCGCCGGGGCCGTCCGCTTCACACGACGACAGATAGCCTTAGATAGCCTTCGCGGGCATCTGTGATATACGTTCGCTCGCGCTCAGGTGCCCTGCGCTTTTCATCGTGCCCGGAGGGTGGCTGCATGACCGTCGCGCTTGACGTCGTAGGCATCGGCAACGCCCTGGTCGACGTCCTTGACCACAAGCCGCACGACTTCGTCGACCTGCACGACCTGGCCAAGGGGACGATGACCCTGATCGACGAGGACCGCGCCCACTACCTCTACCGGGCGATGGACCCGGCGCTGCAGATGTCGGGCGGATCCGCCGCCAACACCATGGTCGGCATCGCCTCCCTCGGTGGGTCGGCGGCTTACATCGGCCGGGTGCGCGACGACCGGCTCGGCAACGTGTTCGCCGAGGACCTGCGCACCACCGGCGTGGAGTTCTCGGTGCCTCCCGCCACCGAGGGGCCGGCCACCGGGCGCTGCGTCATCGTGGTGACGCCCGACGCCCAGCGCACCATGAGCACCTACCTCGGCGCCTCCACCGACCTCGGGCCGGATGACGTCGAGCCCGGCCTGATCGCCCGGGCCAAGCTGGTCTACCTCGAGGGCTACCTGTGGGACCGCCCGAGCGCCAAGGAGGCGTTCCGCACAGCGGCGCGCCTGGCCCACGCCGAGGGGCGGCGGGTCGCTCTCACCCTGTCGGATCCCTTCTGCGTCGACCGGCACCGCGAGTCGTTCGTCGAGCTGATCGACGGCGCCGTGGACGTGCTGTTCGCCAACGAGGAGGAGATCACCTCCTTGTTCCAGGTGTTCAGCTTCGACGAGGCGCTGGAGATGGTGCGCGGCCGCGTGTCGGTGGCGGCGCTCACGCGCGGCGCCAAGGGATCGGTGATCATCGCCGGCGACGATCTCCACACCGTTGACCCCTTCTCCGTGCCGGCGATCGATACCACCGGGGCCGGCGACATGTACGCGGCGGGCTTCCTGCACGGCCTCGCCCAGGGCTGGGACCTCGTCTCCTGCGGGCGGCTGGGCTCGGCCACCGCGGCGCGGATCATCTCCCAGACCGGCGCGCGGCCCCGCAGCCCGCTTGCGCCGCTGGTCCAGGTCGCGCTCGACGACGAGGCCAGGCCGACCGCGGTGGAGGAGCAGCTCGACGAGGTCTCCCCCTCTCGCCGGGTCTGACGCCGCCGTCAAGGGTCGAGGCGGTAGGTGAGGTCGGGCTCGAGGTGGGTGACGTCCATCTGGGCCTTCTGGAGGCGGCCCGAATAGTCCCAGTTCATCGCCTGCCAGCGGGTGACCTGGTCCAGCACCCACACGCCGGACTGCCGGCTGCCGTTGCCCGACCTGCCGTTGCCGCCGAAGGGCAGGTGCGCCTCAGCGCCCGAGGTGGAATTGTTCACGCTCACCATGCCCGCCGAGATGCCGCGGCGGAACGCGAACGCCTCCATCGGATCGGTCGTGTAGATCGACGAGGAGAGCCCGTAGCCGGGAGCGTTGGCGAGCTCGACCGCCTCGGGCAGGCTCCGGTAGGTGGCCACGCCGACGATCGGCCCGAAAGTCTCCTCCAGGAACAACCGGTCGTCCGGGCGCACGCCGTCGACCACGACGGGATGGTAAAAGAGCCCGTCCTGTGGGTCGCCGACGAAGCCGTGGCGCGGGTTGGCGGCGGTGATGCGGCCGAGGCCGCTGGAGCCGAGCGTCTTGTGGTGGTCGGCGACCCAGTCGAGGTATCCCTCGAACCGCTCGGCGAAGCGCCGGTCCAGCATCGGCCCGTAGAGCACGTCCTGGGTCGGGTCGCCGATCGCTGCCGCGGCCACCGCCGTGTTGAGCCTCCCGACGAAGTCGTCATGGACTGATTCGTGGACGATCACCGTGCCCAGCGACGTGCAGCGCTGCCCGGCGGTGCCGAAGCCGGAGAACAGCGCGCCCTCGACGGCGAGATCGAGGTCGGCGCTCGGCGTGATCACCATCGGGTTCTTGCCGCCCAGCTCCAGGCAGGGCGACTGGAGGTGGCGGCCCGCCAGCTCGCCGATCCTCGCGCCGACGGGGCTGGAGCCGGTGAAGCCGATCTTGTCGACCAGCCCCTGACGCAGGGCCAGCTCCAGACCGGCGAAGGTGCTCTCGCCGTCGGCGAGCACCAGGTCCAGCACGCCGTCCGGGAGGCCGGCGGCGACGCACATCTCGTAGAGCACCAGCGCCGACGCGGCACTGTACTCCGCCGGCTTCCACACCACGGCGTTGCCCGCCAGCAGGGCCGGGATCAGGTACCAGGAGGGCACGGCGACGGGGAAGTTCCCGGCCGTCACCACCGCGACCACGCCGACCGGGACCCGGAAAGTGAAGAGCTGCTTGTCGGGCATCTCGCTCGGCACGGTCTGCCCGTACAGGCGCCGCCCCTCGCCGAGGAAGAAGTCGCAGGTGTCGATGACCTCCTGCACCTCGCCCAGCGCCTCGGCGTACGGCTTGCCGATCTCGCGGGTGACAAGGCGCGCGATCGCCTCCTTGTTGGCCTCGACGATGCGCCCGGCGGCAGCGACCGCTCGGCCGCGCACCGGCGCGGGGACCTCGGCCCAGTCTCGTTGTGCCGCTCGGGCGGCCCGGCACGCCTCGGCGAAGGTGGTGGCGTCCCCGAGAGCGACCTCCGCGACAACGTCGTCGAGCCGCGCCGGATTGACCGAGGCGAGCGTCCCACCCGGCGCGCCCTCCACCGGGCGGCCACCCACCACCGACGAGATGCCCACCGTCGCCACCTCCCTGGCCGTCTTCTTGGTCGTCCAGAACCCGACGACCACGATACGGCGTGCCCGGCACCGGCGCCGACTCCCTAGCGACCTTCTCGCTCTGACGCGTGAGCGGCGGGGTCAGGTGCCGCTGGGAGGCTCGGGTGGTGGGAGCTCCTGGGGCCAGGAGGAGGCGCCGGGGTCACTCCCCCAGGTGGAGGGGTGGGAGCGGGCCGAGCGTCCCCCGTTGCCGCTGCTGCCGCTGGCGCCAGCGCTGGCGGCGGGGTGGTGCGGGCCGGTGGGCGTCCCCCAGGACACCGTGGTGCGGGGCGCGGGGCGGAGCTGCGCCCAGTGGTCCTCGCCCGCGGCGCGGACCTGCCTGATCGCCAGGCGGGCCGCGAACGCGGTGCCGACCAGCGGCGCCACCACCTCGGGGATCACGATCCGCGCGAAGCGGGACGGCACCAGCCGCATGACTTGGGCCGTCAGCCGCCGCACCGCCGCCTCGGGCAGCGCGCGCCGCAGCGAGCGGCCACGCACCTTGGTCCAGCCGCCGGCGGCCTGGACCTCAGAGACCACCCCGCTCACCAGCTCGCGCGGGCCGAGCGCGGGCTGCCCGGCCAGCGCGCCGAGGTCGGCGCGGAGCTTCGCCTCGAGCACGAACAGCACCAGCACCTCGGCCAGGGCGGTGATGCCGACCGCGCTGAGGGCGGTGCCGCTCGCCGGCGGGGCCGCCGCCGAGACCGCCGCCAGCGCCTCCTGGGCGGCGAGCGCGCTGCCGATGCCGAGGGCCACGCCCCCCGCGGCGCGCGCCGCCCGGTCGATCAGCCGGCGGGCCACCTCGTCGTCGGGAAGCCCCGGGTAGCGGGCGCGCAGCTCCTCCAGGGTCGCGGGCCGGACCTGCGCGGCGGCCTCGTCGAGCAGCGGCTGGATCCCGTGACGGAGGATGTCGCCGAGGCGGCCGCGGACCAAGTTGATCGCGTCGGTGACCAGCCCGCGGGTGGAGCGCTCGTCCCCGCTCGAGGTGGCGCCCTCCTCGGCCAGCCGCTCTCCCCAAGGTCGCTCGCTGTCTTGGTCCATCGTCTTGCCGCCTTCCCGCTAGTGCCGACCCGAAAACGACTGCCCGGCCGGCGCCGGGCTCCCGTGGTCACCACCGTGCGCATTCGTATCGCCTTGCGAGGCGCCGGCCGGGCAGACGTCTGTAAGGGAGGCACTAAGTCCCGCGACGTAACCGGCCAGCTGCCGGCGCTCCTTACCAGCCTATCGGTTCCCGGTCGCAAGGGCGGGCGCCGCCGCTGTGGGGCCAGGTTCGCCCGCGGGGGCGCTACCGCCCGGTGGAGCCGAAGCCGTTCGCCCCACGGGCCAGCGGCTGGGGCAGCTCCTGGACGTCGATGAAGGAGGCGCGGACCACCGGCTGGACCACCAGCTGGGCGATGCGGTCGCCGCGGCGGACCGTGAAGGGCTCGGCCGGGTCCGTGTTCAGCAGGACCACGCGGACCTCGCCCCGGTAGCCGGCGTCGATCGTCCCGGGCGCATTGACCAGCGTGACCCCGTGCCGGGCGGCGAGCCCGGAGCGCGGATGCACAAAGGCCGCGAATCCCTCGGGAACCGCGATGGCCACTCCCGTCCCGACCACTGCCCGGCCGCCCGGCGGCAGCACCGCGTCCTCAGCCGCGCACAGGTCGGCGCCGGCGTCGCCCGCATGCGCGTAGGCCGGCAGGGACTGCCCGGCGTCCAGCCGCCGCACCGGCAGGTCCACAGTTTCCACCACGCCTCCCTATAGTCTTCATGCATGAAAGGGCCCCGGACCACGCTTCCCCTCGCGGCCCGAGGCCCATCCTGTCCCCGCCGGGCGGGCCAGCGGGAAAATTACAGCGATGTGATTCTACACACTGTCGGGGCCGGGTGGAAGCATATCCGGGACCTAGAGGTAGATGACCCCACGCGGCAAGGTCGGGTGCCAAAAGGTGCCCTCAGCTCGGCAACGTGCACCCCACGCGGCAAGGTCAGGTGCCAAAAGGTGCCCTCCGAGCGGCGACGTGCACCCCACGTGGCAAGGTCGGGCGCACCCCACGCGGCAAGGTCACCGCTGGCGCGGGCGCTGCGCGGCCGCTCTCAGCGCCTATCAGTGGATCAGCGGAGAGACGCGGCCGCGGTCAGGCCGGGCGGCGGCCGCGGCGGGTCTGCAGGTAGTCGCTGACGACGTAGTCGCCGAGGCGGTCGGTGGCGGGCGAGAACACGCGGCCGTGGTTGAGGCGCGCCAGCGTCTGCACGAAGCGGACCAGGCGCGGCTCCTCGTCCAGCATGAACACGTTGATGGTGGCGCCCCGCTTGGTCAGCCGCAGCACCTCGGCCAGGGTCAGCTCCAGCGTGCGCGGCAGCGGCGGCCACTCGAACCAGGGCACGCCACCGGGTTCCAGGTGGGCGGTCGGCTCACCGTCGGTCACCACCAGCACGATCGGCTCCGCCTCCGCGTGGCGGTCCAGGTGGCGGCCGGCGAGCATCAGCGCGTGCTGCAGGTTGGTGCCCTGCACCATGTCCGGCTCGAGCTCGGCCAGCTGCCCGGCCCGCAGGTCCCGCGCCAGCGCCGAGAAGCCGATGATCTGCAGGGCGTCCTGCGGGTAGCGGGTCGAGATCAGGCTGTTGAGGGCGAGCGCGGTCGCCTTCGCAGCCGCCCAGGCGTCGCGCAGCACCATCGAGTACGACAGGTCGATCAGCAGGCAGACCGCCGCGGCGGTGCGCCGCTCCGTCTCGAGCACCTCGAAATCGCCCGCCTCCAGGGCGAGCCGCGGGCGGGTCGCGCCGCCCGGACCAGCGCCCGGACCGCCGCCCGGACCGCCGCCCGGACCGCCGCGAGCACCCCCACTCCCGAGCCCGGCCGCCCGCGCCAGCTCCGGTCCCTGACGCAGGACCGCGTTGCGTAGCGTGCCGACCACGTCGAGCGGCTGCTCGTCGCCGAAATGCCAGGGCCGGGTCGCACCGGTCAGCTCGCCGGCGAGGCCGGCGCCCTCGGTGTCGTGGTCGCCGCGGTCGCGCGCCTCCAGGTGCCGGAAGATCCGCCGCAGTGCGGTGGCGCCGATGCGCCGGATCGCCTTGGGCGTGAGCTTGAGCCGGCCGCGGTCGCGGGTGAGGTAGCCCTGCTCGGTCAGCTCGCGCTCGAGCGCGCGCAGGGCGTCCAGGTCCTCGACCGAGCGCCGGCCGAGCGCCCGCTCGAGCGCCTCCACGTCCACATCGTCCAGCGAGGCGCCCGGGTAGTCCTGCGCCAGCGTCGCCTCCAGCGACTCCAGGTCTGCCAGCTCCTCCAGGGCGGTGGTGGCGTCGCCCAGCCCGAGCGGCTGCTGGCCGCCGATCGCCGCGCGCTCGCCCCAGGGCAGGTCCGGCCGCCGCTGCCGCAGCGCCTGCCCGAGCCGGTCCAGCTCGTACTCGAGCCCGAGGTCGCCGAGCACCGACTGCGTCAGCGAGGCCAGCTCGGCGCGCTGCTCCGGCGACAGCGAGCTCATCAGCCGGCTGGCCGCGGCCGCCCGCCGCGCCAGCGAGTCGATCAGCTCGTCGAGGTTGCGCGGGTTCTCCGGGAAGAAGTCCCCGTACTGGCGCATGAACTCGTCGAAGCGCGCCTGTGTATCCTCGCCACGGGCGTCGGCGTCCATCAGCTCGTTCAGCGCGCCGAGCATGTCCTTGAACCGCTGCATCTGCTGCGGGTCGGCGTTGGCGAGCGCGTTTCGCATGCCGCGGAACTGGGTGTCGAGCACCTCGCGCCGCAGCAGGTCGCGGATCTGCTCATAGGTGGCGGCGGCCTCTGGAGAGCGCCACTGGTAATCGGCGAGCTGGCGCACCGCCCGGGCGGTGTCGCCGGGCAGCTGGTCCAGCTCGGCCTCGGCCATCCGGGCGGCGTCGGACGGGTCGGGGAACAGCGCCCGCCGCTCCTGCTCGACCGCCTGGTCGAGCAGCTCGCGCACGCGCTCGAGGACGCCGCCGAGCCGGCCGCGCTCGCGCAGCTCCTGGCGGCGCTCTCGGGCGCGGCGCAGCAGGTCGCGCAGACCCCGCATGCCCGGCATGCCCTGCCGCAGCAGCGAGGACAGGGCCTCGGCGGGCCGCTCCCCCGACAGCACCCGCTCACCGATGCGGTCGAGCGCCTCGCGCAGGTCGAACGGTGGCTCGAGCGGGTCGGGCCCGCCCTGCCACGGCCCATACCTGGAGCGACTCATCGGGGCTCGACCCACCGGGACCCGACCCACCGGGACCCGACCCACCGGGGCACCCCCTCGGGGTTCCCCGGACCCCTCCGGCCCTCGGGGTTCCCCGGACCCCTCCGTGACCGGGACGTCATCGCCCGTACACCGCCCGTCCGGGCAGCTCCTCCTTGCCGAGCCGCTTGCCCAGGTGGAGGCCCTCCATGGCGAACTCCAGCGCGGCGGCGGCGAGCCCCGGCGTCTCCGTCTCGGCGTCGCCGAGCCGGCGCAGCAGCTGCGCCAGCCCCGCCACCGGTCCGATGCGCTGCAGCAGCTCCGGCGCGGAGACCAGCTCGCCGCTCTCGACCGTGGCGCCCTCGTCGAAGCGGCGCAGCACACCGGAGAGGTCCTGGCCCGCCAGCCGCGCGCGGAAGGTCTCCGCCACCGCCCGCTTCAGCAGGTGCTTGAGCAGGTCCAGCTCGCGGCCCTCCTCGAGCTCGTCGAACTCGACCTTGCCGAGCGCGGTGGGCACCACGGCGGGCAGGTCGACCACCCGCACCACCGGCACCGACTCACCGGTGACCGCGGCGCGGCGCACCGCCGAGGCGGCGGCGGTCTCGGCCGCCGCGATGCCGAAACGGGCCGACACGCCAGAGCGGGCGTCGATCTGCGGCGCCTCGCGCACGGCGCGGGTGAAACGGGCGATGATCTCGACCACGTGGTCGGGAACGACCGGCTCGCCGAGCGGCCCGCCCCGCCAGCGCAGCACCGCCTCCTGGCGGACCAGGGCGACCTCGTCGTCCAGGCGCAGCGGGTAGTGGGTGCGGATCTCGGCGCCGAAACGGTCCTTCAGCGGGGTGATGATGCGGCCGCGGTTGGTGTAGTCCTCCGGGTTGGCGCTGGCCACCAGCAGCAGGTCCAGTGGCAGGCGGAGCTGGTAGCCGCGCACCTGGATGTCGCGCTCCTCCAGCACGTTGAGCAGCGCGACCTGGATGCGCTCGGCCAGGTCGGGCAGCTCGTTGACGCTGAAGACGCCGCGGTTGGTGCGCGGCACCAGGCCGTAATGCACCGTCTCGGGGTCGCCGAGAGTGCGGCCCTCCGCCACCTTGATCGGGTCGACGTCGCCGATCAGGTCGCCGACGCTCGTGTCCGGCGTCGCCAGCTTCTCGCCGTAGCGCTCCGAGCGGTGCCGCCAGACGACCGGCAGGTCGTCGCCCTGCTCGGCCAGCCGGCGCCGGCACGATACGCAGATCGGCGCGTAGGGATGGTCGTTGATCTCGCAGCCGGCCACGGCCGGGGTCCACTCGTCGAGCAGGTGCGTGAGCGAGCGGATCAGCCGCGTCTTGCCCTGTCCCCGCTCGCCCAGCAGCACCACGTCGTGGCCGGCGAGCAGGGCCCGCTCCAGCTCGGGCAGCACGGTCTCGTCGAAGCCCACGATGCCGGGGAAGCGCTCTCCACCGGATGCGAGCCTCTCCAGGAGGTTGTCACGGATCTCTTGCTTGACGTCCTTGTACTGATGCCCGGAGGCGCGTAGCTCGCCCAAGGTGGTCTGGGCGGGCGCCGCAGGAGTGGTCATCGGCTCCCTCGCTCGTTAGTCATCGGCGCGGTCCGCAAGCCACCCTGCGCCGAGCCGGCGGTCGATGGCAAGGGGACCGTCATCCACCCTACGACCGATTCCCCCGAAGCGCTTCCGCAAGCAGCCGCGCGGCAAGCGCCAGCTGCACCAGGCCGATGACCGCCCACACCGGCTGGTCGGTCATGAAGCTGCCCTTGACCACCCCGATGCCCTGGAGGAACCAGAGCAGTCCCACCAGCGCGAGGACCGCCCCGACGACGGTCACCCAGCGCCTGCGCACCCCTTGACCCCTTCGCAACTTGGGGCTCCTCCCTGAATGTCTAGACCGGCTCCGGGCCGAGCCGCCAGGCGGCTCGGCCGAGCAGCGCGAACGCCCCGCGGAGGCGGCCGGTCAGCTCCTCCAGGTCGCGCTCGGCGAGCGTCTCCGTCACGACGCGCCGGTCCAGCTGCCGGCCGCAGGCGGCCAGGTCGAGCGCCACGTCGGTGCGGATCGCCATCAGCTCGCGGTTCAGCTCGTAGGTGTCGCGCTGGGTGACCAACGCCTCGGCCACCCAGGAGCCGAGCAGCTGGGCCACGCCGGCGGGGTCCGCCAGCGCGGCCTGCACGTCCGGGTAGGCGGCGAGCAGCCTGGCCGCCGTCACCGCGCCGACGCCCCGCACGCCCGGCAGGCAGTCGCTCGAGTCGCCGCGCAGGGCGGCGAACTCCAGGTACTGCTCCGGCCCCACCCCGTAGCGGGCCCGCAGCCAGCTCGGCGAGACCTGCTCCAGGCGCCCGCCCGGCACCAGCAGCAGCACCCGCACGGTCGGCCGCACCAGGGCGAAGGCGTCCTGGTCGCCGGTGGCAAGGGTGGCCGCGACCATCCGACTGGAGGCCAGCGCCGCGGCCGAGCCGAGCACGTCGTCGGCCTCCAGCCCGTCCGGCACCACGACGCAGAACCCGAGCTCGCGCAGCAGGTCTGGCAGCTCGTCGAGCAGCTCGACCAGTTCGTCTGGCTTGGGCGGGCGGGCTGCTTTGTAGGCGGCGTGGCGCTCGCGGCGCAGGCTGCGGATGGGGTCGTCGAAGCCGACCACGCAGGCGGTCGGCCGTGCCTCCACGGCGATCTTCGCCAGCATGGCGAGCACCCGCCCGGCCGCCGCGCCCGGCTCGCCGTCGACGCCGCCGACCGCGTGGAAGGCGCGGTGCACCAGACCGTTGCCGTCGATCGCGAGCAGCACGGGCCCAGGCCGGCTCGGCGCCCGGCCCGCCCTCCGGCGGCGCTGCCTGGACGGCTGGCCGTTGCCCGCGGCAGGTCCCGCCTCCTCGGGGAGGGGGAACAGGCGCAGGTCCCCGGGCACACTGGTCGGCGGCATGGCGACACGATCTCTGCTGGCTGCGGCTTTCGCAAGAGCGAGATTGGTAGAATTCTCCCCACTATAGCGAGGCTGTGACCAAGGAGGTCCCTCCCCCGTGAGGGCGCGAGCTCGTCTGCTCCTGCTGGCCGCAGTCCTTGCCGCCACAGCGACCGCCGTCATCCCCTGGGCGCGCGCCCAGACGGGATCACGGTAAGGCCCACCGGGAAGGCGTGGGGGATCAGCGTGAGGCCGGCACACGCGCTCTTGGGGGGCCGTGGGGGGGGGGGAGGACCCCCCCCAGGGTTGTCCCGGCCCCGGCGCGCGAAGCGCCCGCCGGGGGGGGACGCGCCGCCCGTGGG
>JBKPDO010000003.1:0-2049 GCA_046727955.1 bacterium
CGGGAGCCGCCCGAGGCTCCCCGGCGCACCGTCGACGACGCGGCCCACCTCGGCGGCCAGGCTCGGGAACGCGAGCATCTCCCGGACATCGGCGTGCCGTTGCCGGGAGCTCAGCGAAATCGCCGCGGCGGCCTCGGCCAGTTCGGGCGGAAGACCGCGGCGCAGGTGCAGCGGAATGTCAACGCCGTGCCCACGCCTGGCACGAAGGTCCGCTCGTAGCCGGGCCAATCCGAGCGGGCGGAATGCGACCTTGGCAACGCGAAGCCACCAGCGCGGCCGGGAGAAGCGCCAGCCGCTGCGTTTGGGGAGCCGGTGCCACAGATCCGGGTGGCTGGGTCGACCAGCACCAGCCCGGCCACCTGCTCGGGATAGCGCACCGTGTACAGCCGCGTCAGGAGCCCACCGGCCGAGTGGCCGACCAGGACGTACGGCGGCGGGATGCCCGCGGCGCCGAGCAGCGCATGCAGGTCCTCGACCATCCGCTTGCCCGTCGGCCACGGGCCCGGGTCGCTCCAGCCGAGGCCTGCCCGGTCGTACAGGACCACGGTGGTGTGCTGCGCCAGGCGACGCTGGATCTCCGCCCACCCGTGGCCAGGCTCCGCCAGCGACGGCGCGACCACGACAACGGGTCCACCCTCGCCGGCGCGCCATTGGTGCAGGCGGCGACCACCGATGTCGACCAGCTCGCCCGGTGGCGGGTAGCGCTGGCGGTCGCGCGTCTCGCCGAGGATCTGGTAGGCGGCGCTGGCAAGCCCACCGATGGCAAGGCCGAAAACACCCGCGCGGACGAGCAATCGTGTTGCCACCACGACAGGAAAGAGGCTTGCGATCGGCTCGTCAAGGCCACTTGGGTCGGAGCCAGCGTGGACGAAGTCGCTCACGCCAACTCCGCGGCTGGACCGGCGCAGGCGGAGGCCGTCCCTCGGCTGGCATCACGAGGAGGTCGCGGATATCCCTTCGGTTGCCTGGCAGACAGACCACCCGGCCGCGAGCTCGGCTCGGGCCCATCGGACTGTCCGGCGCCTCGAGGGCGTCGGCGGCCATGGCGTTCCCACTGGAGCACCCTGGAATTCCAAGGTCGGGACGATGCTCGGCAACCAGCGCCAGCCGCGGCTGTTGAAGCGGCTATCCGAGACATCGAAGAGCAGCCGGATAGGCAAGGGTCGGTCGCATTGGTCAGGCTCCAGGTACTGCAGTCGATGCTGGGTCAGGTACCAGTTCACCGGGGTCCACGGTTCAGCACGCGGGGCGATGAAGACAACCCGGTGGTCCGGGGGCAGACCCGCCGTGTCGTTTCCTGCATGGAGGGGTTCGACCTCTGGCCGACCACGTTGGCGCAACTCGAAGCAGTCGGGGGCCACGAAGTTGATGAGCGTGTCGCGGCCTGCCTTGTCCCCTGTGTTCTGGATTGCGGCTTCCACAAGGAACGGCTGTGTCGCTTTGATCTCCGGCACCTTATCCGGAGGCCAGATAGCCAGGTGTGCCGGATCGCCGTCCGGAGAGAACTTCCACTGGAACAGGATCTCCGGACGGCGCCGCAGCTCCGCCGCCCATGCCAGGAACACGACGATCGCGGTGACGGCCGCAACCGCGGTGACGGCGTGCAGAAGCCAGTCCCACGTGTCGCGCGCCACCGTTACGGGCATGGCCCGCATTATGTCTTGTCGGACAGCGGCGCCACCGGGCCCGGGTCCGACCAGCGCCGCTGCGTCTCGGCCTGGACCCGGTAGCCCTCGGCCAGGTCGTAGAGCGCTCGGCCTTTGGCGTCGTAGCCACGGTTGGTCAGTTTCTTCCGGTGCGCCCAAAGGCGCACGAGGCCAGGACTGATTCCCAGCGCCTCGGCGAGCGCCGCCGTGTCGAGGAGGACCGGGTCGTCGGACACATGGTGAGGCTAACAGCGGCCGGTTACGCCCGGGTTCCGCAGCTCGGGCGGCGCATAGTCCACGAATCCAGGAGGTGACCTGCGGAAACGTGTGGCTGCACGCTCATGGGGCGTGTATCTAGGCGCCAGCATCCGTGCAGCTCAGACGCCTGGCCGCTCCCGCATGG
>JBKPDO010000004.1:0-14212 GCA_046727955.1 bacterium
GACCGGCCGGCCCGCGAGCCGATTGGTTTCCGGGTCGATCCGCGCCACGCTGTCGCCGCCGCCGCCGGAGTTGGTCACCCAGACGGCCCCGGGCGTGGCTGCGACGTCCAGGGGCGCCCGGCGGACCGTGATGGTCGCCACCGTGCGGCCGGTCGCCAGGTCGATGCGGGTTACGGCGTCGTCGCCTGCCACGCCGAGGTCGCCGGGGGCGACGCTGGCGGCCCACAGCGCCCCATCGCCGACGGCGATGGCCTCAGTGTGCGCGGGGACCCGCAGTGGCTCGCCGACGGCCTCGTTGGTCGCGGGGTCGATCCCAACCACCGTGCCAGAAGCGTCCAGCACCCAGAGGATCGTATCGGCCACGGCCATGCTCCCGGCGCCGGGGACCGGGATGACCGCGGCGAACCGGCCGCGGTCGAACACCGGCACGGTGGCACTGGTGCCGGTGCCGGTAGGCATGGGCGGCGGCTGAGTCGATCGCGGGCTACTCCTGGTATCGGCGGTGCCGGCGCACCCGGCTGCGGCGAAAAGTACCGCAAGGACCAGCGTCTGCCAGCGTCGAGCGCGAAGCGGCGATGGCCGGAGGTTGGCGGGGCCTGACATGGCGCACCTCCCCTCCCAGGGTTCCAGGGTGGAGCATCCTTCCTACACCGGATGCGCCTGGCCGGTTCCCCTCGCGTGGGAGGTCAGCGCGGGACCGCGCCGTCCCCGGCGTGGCGCCGGAACCGCAGGCTACCGCGCGGCTGAACCGGAGAAGCTGACCAGCTCGTTCGGCTCGGTCGTCGCCACCCAGGCGTTGTTGCCTGTCGCCACGACATCGCGCGGGCGGCCGCGGGTGCGGCAGAAGCGCACGATGCGGCCGCTGCGGGGGCAGGATTGTCATTGTGGCGGTAGGGATCGTAGCTCTGACCAGCGCACCGGCTGCGTCGTGAGGGCGGCGGCCACGGCGGTGACGAGGGTGGCGTTGTTTCGCCAGGCCGCGCGGCCGGGCCGGGTGCAGGCATAGATCCGCCGTGAGCCTGCCGCCCCGTCGAGGTCGATGTAGCGGACGCCGGGATGGGTCGGTCCGTCCGAGACCATCAGCCCAACGCCGAGGCCGGCCGCGACGAGCTCGGTGATCAGCGCCAGGCTGTCGATGCGGTGGGCCACGCGAGCGGTGGCTCCGTGGGCGGCGGTGACCCGGTGCAGCAGTTCGTCGTCGTCGCTGCCACGCGAGTTCGTGATCCACTCGGCTCCCTCGCGACCGAGGATCCGCGTCGGCTCCTCGCCGCGGCCAGCGTGGCGACTTGAAGGGATGATCAGCGCCATCGGCCGCTCGGCGAGCAGCCTGACGGATGCCTGGTCTGGGTGGTAGCGGGGCACGAGGCTGTAGTCGTAGACGAAGCCGACGTCGACCTCGTCGTCGGCAAGCATGGTGTCGACCTCGCGTGGTTCCCGCTCCTGCAGGCTGATCGCCAGTCGAGGATGCCGTGCCGACAGCTCGCGGATCGCTCCCAGGACGGGGCCGGTGAGCAGGCTGGCGAAGGCGGCGACGCGGACATCCCCGACCGGCTCGGCCTCGGGATCGAGCGTGCCACGCGCGGCTTCGACGCTGGCAAGGAGCTGGCTCGCCGACGGCAACAACGCCATCCCGGCCGGAGTCAGGCGGAGCCGGCGTCCGACCCGCTCGGCCAGTGGCACGCCGACGGCCAGCTGCAGCGCCGCCAGCTGCTGCGAGACGGCTGACTTGCTGTAGCCGGTGGCCTCGGCGACCGCGCCGAGCGTCCCGCGCCGATCGAGCTCCACCAGCACTCGCATCCACTGCAGATCCATCCAACCATTGTCCGTGATTCCTGCACATAAAGTCCAGAAACGCGCGATGGACGTGGACGATGGACCTGTGGCTCCATGTCGGCATGACTCCCGCCTCCATCCTTCCCGCCCGGTCGCCCACGACGGCACCGGCCAGCCGCCGCGGCCAGTCCCTGGCGCTGGTACTGACATCGATGACGTCGGTGCAGGTCGGCGCCGCCGCATCCACCCACCTATTCGGCTCGCTGGGTGTTGCGGGGACGACCTGGCTACGGCTGTGCTGGGCCGCCGTGCTGCTGCTGCTCGTCGTGCGCCCACCAGTCGCCAGGCTGGCCCTGCGCGACCTCGCCGCCGCGGCCGCGCTGGGCGTGACCACTGCACTGATGACGCTGGCGTTCTTCGGCGCGGTCAGCCGGCTGCCGCTGGGCACTGCCGTGGCCGTCGAATTCCTCGGCCCACTCGGCGTCGCGGCACTGCGCAGCCGCCGGCTGGGCCTGGTGTGGGCAACCGTGGCGTTGCTCGGCGTGGCGGCCCTCACCCGGCCCTGGTCACAATCGCCGGTCGACCGCGTCGGCCTCCTGCTGGCCGCGGGCGCCGCCATCGCCTGGGCAGGGTACATCGTGTTGACCGCCCATGTCGGCGAACGTTGCCCGGGGCTGACCGGGCTGGCGATTTCCCTGACGGTCGCCACGCTCGTCGCCGCGCCCATCGGGGCTCCGCAAGCGCTGCCGCACCTGACCGCGTCCGGTGCGCTCGCGTCCGCTGGCCTCGCGCTGCTGGCGCCGGCGCTCCCGTATGCGGCGGAGATGACCGCGCTGCGAGTCCTCGCCCCGGCGGTGTTCGGCGTGTGGATGAGCCTCGAACCGGCCATCGCCACCGCGGTCGCGCTGCTGCTCCTGCACCAGGTGCCCGACGTCGTGCAACTCGTCGGCGTGCTCCTGGTCGTGGCGGCGAGCGTGGGAGCCGAACGAACCGCCTCATCACGCAGGACAGGCAACCACAGCCGTCAAGATCCCGATCTGGACATGGATCCACCGCAACGGGCGGCGGATCCTCCAACACCCACGGAGGTGCGGTCATGATCAACGGTGTCCACGCAATCATCTACAGCAACGACGCGGAGGCGGTATGTGCGTTCTTCCACGACGTCCTCGGGTTCTCCTCGGTCGACGCCGGTGGCGGCTGGTCGATCTTCGCCCTGCCGCCAGCCGAACTGGCCGCTCACCCCACCGACGGGGACATGCAGTTGGGGTTGTACCTGATGTGCACCGACATCAACGCAACCGTCGATGAGCTGAAGGGCAAGGGCGTGGAGTTCTCCGGCCCGATCAGCGACCAGGGCTGGGGGCTGCTCACCTCGATCAAGCTGCCAGGCGGTAGCGAGCTCGGCCTGTACGAGCCACGCCACCCCACCCCCCTGCGGCCAGTCTCCTGACAGCGGCAGAGCCTCCGCGACACTGCGTCGAGCACAGGCTCGCCAACCTGCGACGGCGTTTCTCCGCATGCGCTTCACCGCCACTTTCGGCCGGAACCTGGTCAGGTTCCGGCCGACCTGTATGGACCCGAGATCGGCGGGGACGGTAGCGAGATCCTGAACGAACGGCCTGGAGGAGCAGCGGCACCCGCAGTGCCAACCGCGGGGGGCAGCGTCTGCTGTGTTCGCCGGCATCCAGTCGATTAGATACTAGACGAGTCGCGACATCTCATCTAGTATGATCTCATGCCACCGCCGGCGATCACCAGACAGCAGGCCCTGGCGGCCCTCGCCGCCACCGGGCAGGCCCGCCAAGACCAGGACCGGGACGACCTGGCCGGCCTGTCGATGGAGGAGCTGGCCGCCCGAGCCGGGGTCTCCCGCGCCACCCTGTACCGGCTGTTCGGCAGCCAGCAGAACCTGCTCCAAGAGCTTGGCGTTGAGGCGCCGCCGATGGTGCGCAGCCGCATCCTCGACACCGCCCTGGATCTGGTCGGCCGCCACGGCCTGGCCGAGCTGTCCATGGACGAGCTGGCCGCCCGAGCCGAGGTCTCCCGCGCCACCCTGTACCGGCTGTTTCCCGGCAAGGCGGCCCTGTTCGCCGAGCTGGTCCGGCGCTTCTCCCCCTTCGACCCGATCGCGGCGGTGCTGGAGACCATGGGCGACCGGCCCCCGGCCGAGGTCATCCCCGCGGTCGCGCACGCCATGGCCACGGCCATGGAGGGTCGCATCGGCCTGCTGCTGCAGCTGCTGTTCGAGTTCTCCCGCAGCGGTCCCGGCAGCCACGCCGGCGCCGACTTCCAGGAGGATGCGGCCAACGCGATGCGAACCCTGCCGCTGGTGGCAGGCTACCTGGCCGAGCAGATGGCAGCTGGCCGCCTGCGCCGGATGGACCCGGTCCTGGCGGTGCAGGCCCTGGCTGGCCCGATCGTGATGCATCTCCTGATGCAGGTGCCGGCCGAGTCGCAGTCCGGCCCTGGCCGCGGGGTGGCCTTGCCCCTGGAGGAGGTCGTTGACGAGTTGGTCGGGATCTGGCTACGGGCCATGACCCCCGACGACGGCGAGCACCACCAGCGCCAACGGCGCACGTCGAGGATACGGAGCAAGCACGATGACCAAACAGACGCCCCAGCCCCGCCGGGTCAGGCCTGACGCGCTCCCGCCTGTGGTCAGCCTGGCCGAGGCCGCCGGCCTCGACCCCGCGCGGATGCAGGCCTTGCTGGGAACCAAGGCGGCCAATCTGGCGCGCCTGGCCAGGGCCGGCTTCCCGGTGCCGGCCGGGGTTGTGGTGAGCTCGGCCGCCGAGGCGGACTGGGACCAGACATGCGCATGCCTGCTACAGGCGGCCGCCGAGCTGGCCGGCCGGCAGGACCAGCGGTTCGCAGTACGCTCCTCAGCTGCCAGCGAGGACCTTGCGGGCGCGTCGTTCGCCGGCCAGTACGAGACCGTCCTGGACGTCGGTCTCGACCAGCTGCCTGAGGCGGTGCGGCATGTCCTGGACTCGGCCGCCTCGGCGCGCGTGTCGGCCTACCGGCAGGCCCACTCCCAGGCAGCCGTAGCCGACCCGTCCGGGTCGGGGATGGCGGTACTTGTCCAGGTGATGGTGGTGGCGGATGCGGCCGGAGTGGCGTTCACCGCCAACCCGGTGACCGGCGACCGTGGCGAGGTCGTCGTCACCGCCGTGCGCGGCCTGGGCGAGCGGCTGGTCTCGGGCGAGGCCAGCGGCGACCAGTGGGTCGTCCGCGACGGGCAGGTCAGGTGCACCCGGGCGGTGGAGCAGGCGATCAACGCTGACCAGGCCCGCCAGGTCGCCACGCTCGCCCGCCGTGTCCAAGCCTATTTCGCCGCCCCGCAGGACCTGGAGTGGGCGATCGGCGACGACACCACCGGCGCCGACGGCGGGTTGTGGCTGCTGCAGGCACGGCCGATGACGGCGCTGCCCGACCCGGTCGCCTGGACGCCGCCCGCGCCGGGGTACTGGATGCGCAACTTGCGGCTCGGCGAGTGGCTCCCCGAGCCCATGACGCCGCTGTTCGCCGATTGGCTGCTGGAACGAATCGACCAGGGCGAGCTGCAGGCGACGCGCGACCACGTCGGCGGGGCGCTGCCGTTCCCGCACGCCGCGATCAACGGCTGGTACTACCTCGCCACCCCACCGCTGTCGCCACGCGCGATCCTTACCGCGCTCGTGCACGGCCGTGGTCGGCTGGTGCGGTTCCTGCGCTACGCGGTGCTCGGCCCGTCCCGTGACCCGGTCGCCGCCGACCGGCACCTGCTGAGGCACCTGGCCGAGCAGTGGCGAGAGGAGCTGCTGCCCCGCTACCAGCGGCAGGTCCAGGTGCGTGAGCAGCAGGTCGAGACCGCTTCGCCCGAGCAGTTGGCCGGCATCATCGACCAGGTCGGCGCCGCCGCCGGCGAGCAGCTGTGGTCGCTGGCGGTGGTGGGGGGCTCGGCGTGGAAGATGGAAGGCGCCCTGGCCAGCTTCTACCGCCAGCATCTGGCCGCTACGGTCGATGCCAGCGTCCAGCACCTGCTCGCTGGGCTGCCAGGCGCCCAACCCGAGCTACCCGCCCACGCGGTCCAGAGCATCGACTGGGCCCACCCGACTGCCGGGGAGCTGGGCTGGCGGCCGCCCGGGCCGTCCGATCGGCACCGCGACCTGGCCGCCCGGCGTGAGGCCCTCACCGCCCAGTGCGCGGCGGTGCTGGCCGACCGGCCGCAACTGCAGGCGCGGTTCCAGGCGCTGCTGGCGGTCGCCCAGCGCTACGCCATCATCCGCGAGCAGCAAGCCCGCAACGTCACCCTCGGCTGGCCGCTGCTGCGCCGCTGCGCGCTGCGCCTTGGCGAGACCCTCCACGCCGACGGCGTGATCGACCAGGCCGAGGACGTGTTCTTCCTGACCCGCGCCGAGCTGGACGCCCGCGCGCCCCTGCAGGATGTGGTCGACCGGCGCCGTGGTATCTGGGAGCGGCAGCGGCGCCTGCTCGCCCCCTTGACCATCGGCCGGCCACCCCGGCTGCTCGCCAGAGAGCTGCTGGCCGCCGTGGAGGCCGCGCGCACCACCGGGCCGGCGCCCGAGGGCGCGATCATCGGGCAGCCGGCCAGCCCTGGCCGCGCCACCGGCCCGGTCCGCATCGTGCGCCGCCAGGAGGACTTCGATGCCTTCCAGGCCGGCGAGGTGCTGGTCGCCCGGGCCACCACGCCGGCCTGGACCCCGCTGTTCGCCCGCGCGGTCGCTGTCGTCACCGACAGCGGCACCCTGGCCGCGCACGCCTCCCTGGTCGCCCGCGAGTACGGCATCCCCGCAGTGGTCGGCACCGGCGACGCCACCGCCCGCTTGAACAACGGCCAAGTGGTGACCGTGGACGGCGGCGCCGGCACCATCCAGCCACCCCAGTGATGACCAACCCTCCACCCGACGGCCCGGCCCCGACCCTGCAAGGACGACCATGACCACCACACCACTGGTGCTCCTGCTGGCCGCCGCGGGAGCCAACGGCCTCCTCGCCGGGGCCAGCCTCGACCAGTCCATCAAGCAGCTTCCCGCCCGCCACCGCATCGGCGTGCTGGCGTTTGCCCGCTACAGCCAAGCCGCCGACCTGGCCAACGGCGTCGCCTGGTACGCGGTACTGGGCGTGGGCGCCGCCCTGCTGACCCTGATCGCCGCCGCCGCTGGCCTGGCCGACCACCCGTCCACCGCGGCCGCCGTCGCCTTGTGGGCCGCGATCGCCGCCACCGGTGCCCATTCGGCGGCCACCGCCCGTGCAGCACCCATCAACTTCCGCCAACGGCGCCTGGGGGCCGACGAGGCGGCGCTCACCGTCTTGTTCAACCGCTTCCAACGCTGGCAGACGATCCGAGTAACCTTCCAGGTCACCGCGCTGGCGGCGGTGCTCACTGCGCTCGCCGTCGCGGTCACCTACTGAGCACAACCGACCAGCCCGATCCAGCCACCAGGCCAATGGGCAGAATCCGCAACGGCCAACAGCCCGAACCCTGAGCCGGAGCCCCGACCAACCCGACAAGGGAAGGCTAAAGCGATGGCCAGCCGCCACACCAACCGCACGACCGCAGGCAAGCAGCAACTTGACGTCCTAGTCGTCGGCACCGGTCTGGGATTCCCCCCGGGAGGTGGACACCGGGGTTATGCGGTCATGGATGATGGTAGCGGGCTGGTGGTGGCGTGCTGGTGTTCCCATTCGATGGGTGGCAGGTTGCCACGGGTGGAGTGCAGGCGGGATCGGTTGTACCAGGCGATCCAGCCGAAGATGGAGGCGCGGGCCTCGGCGCGGGTGCGGTAGTGGTGGCGGTGGACCAGCTCGACTTTCAACGAGGCGAACCAGCTCTCGGCGACGGCGTTGTCCAGGCACGAGCCGGTACGGCTCATCGAGCGGCGAAGCCCCAGCCGCTGGCAGGCCTGGACGCAGGCGCTTGAGGTGTATTCGGCGCCGCGGTCGGTGTGGAAGATGGTGTCGGGCATGCGCTGGCCACGGGTTGCCACGGCGGCGTCCAGGGCGCCCACGACCAGGGCGGCGTCGTGGTGGGTGCTCATTGAGTAGCCGAGCAGGTGCCGGGAGGCCAGGTCGAGCACCGAGGCCAGGTACAGCCAGCCCTCGTCGGTGGGGATGTAGGTGACGTCGCCGCACCAGGCCACGTCCGGCCGGTCGGGGTCGAACAGCCGGCCCAGCAGGTCCGGGGCGGGCGCCGCGTTGCTGTCTTGCTTGGTGAGGCTGCGGCGCCGGCGGGGCCGGTAGCCGGCGATGCCGTGGCAGCGCATCAGCCGCTCCACCCTGAAGGGTGCGCAAAGGCATTCATGCAGCTCGCTGGTACTCATGAACGAGACCGCCGAGCAGGTCACGCCGACGCACCCTGCCTTTGTCAACGGTCATCGGGCTCTCCCGGTTGGCGGACACCCCAGCACGTCGATTCGGCGCTTCGAGCCCCAGCGCCCGGTGCGGACGGTGCTCGTTGTAGTGCTTGACATAGATCCGCAGCACCCTCTCGAGGTGCCTTCGTCCGACGATCAGGAGCCAGTCAAGGCAGTCAGCGCGGACCGTACGGACCCAACGTTCCGCGTACGCGTTCGCCCTGGGCGCCCGCACCGGCGTGCGAAGCACCTCGGCACCCTCCGAGCGGAACACGTCGTCGAAGCCACGACAGAACTTCGCGTCCCGGTCGCGTAGCAGGAACCGGATCCGTCGACCTGGCTCGCCCAATCCCAGCAGCAGGTTACGGGCCTGCTGGGTGACCCACGCGCCGTCCGGGTTGGCGGTCACCCCAGCCAAGTGCACCCGTCGGGTATCCAATTCGATGAACACCAGCACATACAGCCGTCGCAGCCACACCGTGTCGACGGTGAAGAAGTCGCACGCCACGATGCCGGCGGCTTGCTGGCGCAGGAACGCCCGCCCCGCGCTGCCGGCACGTCGCGGCGCCGGGTCGATCCCGTGGCGGCGCAGCACGGCGCGGACCGCGGTTGCGGATACGCGCACGTCGAGACGGAGCAA
Source organism: bacterium (assembly GCA_046727955.1). Classification (GTDB taxonomy): domain Bacteria; phylum Actinomycetota; class CALGFH01; order CALGFH01; family CALGFH01; genus DASVXQ01. Next base: position 8,773 of record JBKPDO010000004.1, read on the forward strand.
CTCGCCTTTGATCCGCTGGTAGCCCCAGCGGGGTTCTCCCGCGCCAAGCGAACGATCAACTGCTGGACCTGCTCATCGAGTGGTGGCCGTCCTGGTCGGCGGTGTGGATAGGTCCACCTGCCGGCGACCAGCCGCCGATGCCAGCGCACCAGCGTGTCGGGTGTGACCACGAAGCAGGACCAACGAGCTCGGGGCAGCACACGGCTGATGGCGGCGAGCAGGACCCGATCGGCGGGTTCGAGACTTGGTCGCGGGAGTTGCCGACGTAGGACCGTGAGCTGGTGGCGCAGGACAAGGATCTCCAGGTCCTTGGTGGCATCGCCGCGGGCGAGGAGTGCGAACAGGGCGATCAAGCGCCACAGCGCGACGTAGACGAGTTTCGATAGCACGCAGGACGGCCTCCGAGGAATCGAGAGGCGTCATGCTACCCAGGACCTGGTTCGGTGCGAACTCCCAGCTCACGGCCACGTCCAAGTTTGCGCACCCTTCATGACCGGGCTGCCATACCAGCAGCCGGTGGTTGACCTCGTCCAGCAGCCAGATCGAGCCGTCGCGAGCGACGTCGAACGACCACGGCCCGAACGGCGCACCGTCCTGGCCTGCTGGCGGCGCCCAGAAGCCGACATCGTCAGCGCCGGCGCGCGCCACGATCGCGTCGGGCGCTCGCAGACGGCCGAACTGGTGGCTGCCCAGCGGCACCAGCGACGGACTGATGATCGTGGCCACGGCCCGGACCACCAGCGTCGCCGAGACGCCGAGGTTGCTCCCGCCGCAGCGGCCGGTGATCGTGTAAGTCCCGGCCGCCGTGGCGCGAGGGATCGTGGTGGCTGCCGTGAAGGCCCCGTCCGGCTTGACGGCCGCGACCACTGCGGGCAGCCCAGCGAAGTCGTGGGTGTGGGCAAACGCCTTGGAGATCAGGGTGACCCGACTTGCACATTCCGAGCCCGCCGCGTCCGGACCGACCGACCCGGACACGGTGACGGTGTGCCCGGCGACGACTAGGCTTGGGCTGACATGGACGGCGACGGGCGCGGCCGATACGGGCGCGGCAAGCAGCGTAAGCGTCGCGACTGTGGCGGCGAACAGAACGGCGGCGATGATGCGGACTGGTCGCATGGCAACCTCCCCCCCGGGATGAAGCGTGATCTGCGGGTCCTAGGCAGCAGCATGGTGGGAGCTGGTCACGGCATGGCGTCCGGCGAGCGTCGCGGCAGGCGCGAACCGGACTCGACTGGGTCGCGGTTATCAAACAGAACGAGCACGCCTGTTGAGCACCGGAGGCGTTTCCGCAACGGGCTGGTACCAAGTTGCTGCTGATAGAAGGCGCAGCCGTGTCGCCGACGGTCGCCGAGCGCTCGGGAGCCTCGGATGACGGCCTGGGTGGCTGAGGGCTCGAACTCGCCCCTCCCGGTTCGCCTGCCGAGGTTGTCGGCGTGAAGGCGCTATGACCTGGGATTCCCGCAGACCGGCCGTGGCCGCTCGTGTGGGCGTCACGGCCCGCCGATTGCCGATACCGCGCGGACCGGGCGCGGACCGAGGGGTGTTGGGTCAGCTCCCCCGAACTCTGTGGCAATCCTATGACAACCTCACGTTTGCCGCTTTCTCGACGGCAAGGCAAGGTGTAGCGTTCCCCGCGAGGACTGCGGACCGCGACGCGAGGGAGCCGCTGCCCACCGTCGGGCAGGGTGCGTCGTCTGAGGAGGTCGCCGTAGCTGCGGCCCCGTCCCCTGCCTGGCTCGACGCCAGCTCGCCGATCACACACCACGTCGCGTGGCACGCGACCCTCGCCGCGTTGCAGCGCTGGAGGAGGCCTCCCCATGCCAGCCAGCACCAGCCGCTCCACTGCCCGCCTCGCCATCATCGCCCTGCTGGTCCTGCTGGTCGGCGGGTGCGCCGGCAAGACGGCGACGTCGACCGCCGCCGCAACCACCACCCCCACGACAACGACGGTGGCGCCGACCACCACCACGATCCCGCCCATGACCGCCGAGGAGCTTGCCTGGCTCACGGCGGTCACAAGGCTGCACGAGAAGATCGACAAGGTCTTCAATCAGGCTGGTTCCGTCACGCTGACGCGCGCGAAGATGACGTCGTATGCGAACACGCTTCGCGCCTGCAGTCGTGAGCTGGCGCGAATCGGGTCCCCCAGCGACCGCCTGCAGCCGGTCTATGTGATCGTCAAGAAGGCATGCCGAACACTCGACAAGGGTGCGAAATGCTGGGCCACGGCCGCAAGCGTCAGCATGGCCGACGGCGGGGTCATCGCCGGCACCCCCCAGGAGCGGACGCAGGCGCGGGCGATCGACTGCGGCGGCGCAGCTGCGGGGGACGGTAGCAACCTCCTCTCCGATGCTGAGACAAAGGGCGAAGAGATCAAGGCCAAGTTCGGCTAAACGTCGCGGGTCGGCGATCGGTCCGCTGCATGGCCGCGCTTGACCGCTGCGTTCCGATGCGGCGGCATGCCGCAGGTGCGTCCAGCCATCGCGCTCGAGAGTGCAAAGAACCTCCTCACGGGCCAGCCGCCATGACCTGACGGAGTCCTGGTACCAGCCTGTTGCTCAAAGGCGGCCTGCGCAGGCGCTCCGAGGCCCTCTCGGGCCTTGGAACCCTGCGGTGCTGCCGTGCTGGCGAGTGACGGCCGCCGCGATGACTTCGCCGTTTCTGGGTCGCAGCTCAGGTGGTCGCCGGCGTGGCCACTGGCCGCATGACCGTGCGCCGCCACAGTTTGAGCAGGTTGTGGGTGCCGCACAGCAGCTTCCATTCCGCCTGGCAGGCGTCCAAGCCGCGGCGCAAGAACCGCCGGGCAGGATCACTTCTGGGATGCCCATCAGCCACCGCCATGGCTGCCGATGGGATGAATTGGGTCACACCGAGCGACACCGAGCCGTGGCAAGGCCCTGAGCAGCAGGGGAACCGCCCAACATCGGCGGTTCCCCCTGCCGGCTGGAAGGCTACCGATCGGCCCGGTGGATGACCTTGGCGAGTCGCTGGCGCAGCGCCGTCGGGGCGGTCGGGGCAGGGCCGACGACATCGAAGGCGCAATTGATCCTGACGAAGGTCGTAATGACGCTGCCGGTGTTGTTGAACAGCCGGAGCCTGATGATCCGAGGATCAGGCTTCCTGGACATCACCTGGGAGGGAATCCGCGTGGTCCCGCCCTGCGGCCAGGCCCCGTTGCACGTGGCCCAGACCTCCGTGACGCTGGGGTCGCGGAAGTCGAGGGTGAAATAGCCATTGCTGTCGGGAAGCACCCCGAAGTTGTCGACGAACACTGCCTCTTGGGTCGTCTGCGCCCCCGCGGGGCGGTTGACCGCCCACACCGTGGCCAAAACGGCCACGAGAACCAGGAGGGCGACCGGATACGGGCGGAGGATGGCGCGAGCGTTCATCGGCGCTCCTTTCAACGGCCGGCGGGAGCGTGTCCCGAGTCGGCGGGCCGTCGAGCAGGCCGATTCTACTCAGTTTTTTGCGCTGAAACAGTCCCTGTGCCCGGGTGGGCTTTCCCGGCTACGCGACCGGTGCGACGCCTGGCGCGCCAGCCGCCTCGGCAGCCTCGGCCGCATCAGCGACTTAGCCCACCTGCTTTGTGCAACAGGCTGGTACGAGTCAACAAGCTCCCGCTTCATGTAGGGGAGGCCTCCCCGCTGATGCTTCGCCGCAGTCGAGCGGCCGGGTAGCCTGATCGGCAAGGGGAGGCTGGAACCCAAGGAGCACGCCCATGCTGCCGCTTGGCCCCAACGGCTACGGCGAGTACCTGCAGCCCGGCCGGGTCACCGACTGCTACCTGGGCATCCTGCTGGATCAGCCGCTGGCCGAGACTGCGCCCGAGCCCGGTCGTGTGCTGGTGGTCGCCCCCGCCGCCCTGCTGCACCGCCAGATCCCCCAGCCGCACGGCAGGGTGCTGTACAACCTGCTGACCGGCCACCCCGAGCGGGCACCACAGGAGCTGGTGTTCCTGGCCGACCTCACCGTCGAGCTGCGGGCCTGGCCACAAGAGACCTGGACCACCGTCGGCGTCAGTCCCGAGGCCGCCCTGCTCAGCGTGGTGGACTGCTGGCGTGCCGGCCACGTCAAGGGTCTGGAGCTTGGCGGGGTGAGCGCCGAGGAGGCCCGCGCTCGGCCGCCCGCCCATGGGCTATGTGCGTGCGCAGCTGCGCGACCGGCTGGCCGGCGAGATGCGCTGCACGTCGTCTCGGTCCAGTCCATATGCCAGCGCAACAACCGCATCGAGCTCGGCGATGAGATCATCCCTGGCCGCCGAATCTATTGCGGACCCGACCGGCACACCGACAGCATCGGCCCAGTCGACGTACCGATCATCCACCGCTGTGAGCCGGCCAGCGATCTCGGTGACCCGCTGGCGCAGGGGGTCCTCTTGCGAGGGACGTGGTATCGGGGCGGCGAGCATGAACTCGACTGTCACATGGGACTCAACCATCCGCCGTGCGTACCAGTTGAACGGCACAGAGCACAAGACGCCCAGCGCGTAGGCCTCCTCCACGGGACCGCCGTCGCGCCAGAACAGGTAGTACGCCTGGTGCACAAGGATCCTTCGTGGCGGCACAAGCGCCGCGATCACCGTCCGGGTGTCGGTCGCGCGTGCCACGTCACGCCACGCGATGCGGGGCCGCTGGCACGGCAGGGTTGCTGGGTCGCTGGCCCAATGTGCCCCCATCCCATAGAAGGCCGAACGCCGGTTGCGCACTTGGTTCGCGCGCCGCCGCTGCAGCACCGAGACGATGTGCTGCGGGTCCGCCCATGCATAGACGATCCCGATCTGGGGGTTCCACGTCTCGAACGACTCGCCCTTGTAAACGGGCCACAAGCCGGGCGCCGCGCCGAACACAAAGTCGTCCTTGTCGTCGGTGGCGTTCAGCTCCCGCAACCCGCGCACATCCCAGCCGGGCTCCGGGCGATCCAGCCTGGGATGATTGCGGATCTTGAGGAAGGTTCGCTGCGCATCAGCGTCGGGGAGCAGCGGAAACGTAGCCGTATCGGACCAGTCGAGCAGGTCGTCCACCACTAGGGAGTCGGCCGGTCGCGACCTGGCGACCTGGTACTCCTGCAGGCTAGTGAACGGACCACGCAGTGGCAATCTCCTACCCTGCTGATGTGTCCCGTCCGCACGCAGGCTTACCAGTACGACTGTGTACCGCGGCTCCATGCCATCAAACACCCAGCCGCCAGTATTGGTGAACGCGGTGACGTCGATGAACGTCGCATCACGAAGCAGCTCTCGGCGCCACTTGGCCATACCGCTGGCTTCAAGTGCCTTGCGTGGCAGAACGACCCCAATGTGGCCCTGAAGGGCACAGAAAGTCCCGATCAGGTTCATGCAGCAAGTTCGTATTCGTGGATCAGCCCACCCAGCACATCCCGCCCTTGGACACGCAGGCGATCGGGAGGCTCGCCGGCCGGATACAACCGCGGATCCGGCGTC
>JBKPDO010000005.1:0-15848 GCA_046727955.1 bacterium
CGGGAGCCGCCCGAGGCTCCCCGGCGCACCGTCGACGACGCGGCCCACCTCGGCGGCCAGGCTCGGGAACGCGAGCATCTCCCGGACATCGGCGTGCCGTTGCCGGGAGCTCAGCGAAATCGCCGCGGCGGCCTCGGCCAGCTCGGGGGAGAGCCCGCGTCGCAGGTGCAGTGGGATATCGGCGCCGTGCCCACGCCTGGCACGCAGGCGGGCCAGCCCGAGCGGGCGAAAGGCGGTCCTGGCGACTCGGAGCCACCAGTACGGCCGGGAGAAGCGCCAGCCGCGCCTGGGGAGCTGGCGCCACTGGTCGGGGTGGCTGGCGTCGACCAGCACGAGCCCGGCCACCTGCTCGGGATAGGACGCGGCGTACAGCCGCATCAGGAGCCCGCCGTTGGTTCTCTCGCCTGTTGCGTCGTGTTGCTCGATACCGTGTTGCGATGCCCACGACAGCGGAGGGGGCGGCGAGAAATGTCCTGCCGATCGGCGAGACTGGTGGCGGGATTCAGCCCTCGAGATGGGAGCTGACCAGTCGGACAAGGCCCGGCGGTTTCCATGACGTTCGTGCTCGAAGAGCCCCGCGTGCTGGTCTGCGGCAGCCGCGCCTGGCCGCAGCCCGCCGTGGTGCACGCGGCGCTGGACCGGCTGCTGGAGCGCTATGGCGACCGACTCGTAGTCATCGAGGGACGGACGACCGGCGCGGATACGGCCGCCCACGACTGGTGCGAGCAGCACCAACTCGGCCCGGACCGGCATCGCTGCTATCCGGTCGACTGGACAGCCGAGCGGCGCTGGCGGCCGAAGACGTGGCGGGCGGCCGGACCGGAACGCAACACCCGCATGCTGCTCGCGGAGCGCCCCCGGCTGATCGTGGCGTTCCACGACTGGTTCGACCCGCGATCGGGCGGGACCAGCGACATGTGCCTCAAGGGGCTGCTCGCCGGCGTGCCGGTGTGGCTGGTGCCCGGGCCTCGGCTTGAGCAGGGCCGCTGGCTGCGGCTAGCGCTGTTCCCGCCAGGGCGGGTCGAGGGGGCCCGACAGGCGCTGGCAGCCTGGCGGCCGACATCGTGCTCGGACCACCAGATCGTCCGGTGACGGGCCCGTCCGGCAGGTGCTGCCCACACGCAGCACCGCGCGGTACTGTGATGACAACCTGCACCTTCCCCTTCGTCGGAGCGGGCGCGGAGCATGGCCGGTTTCAGGAATGCCAGCGCGAACCGGCGCCTGGTGGTGGCCGGGATCGCCGCGGCGCTGGTGGTGCTGGTGGTGGCCGGCCGCTTGGAGCGGCACGCGCTGGCGCCCCACCCGCGGGCTGCATCCCCTCCCGCAGCCGTGACGACCGCGACCGTCGTGCGGCCATCGCCGGTGGTGGCCAGGCTGCACCTTGGCCCACCGCTCGCCTCCGACCAGGACACCTTCCAGCTCGCGGTCGGCCAGGGTGGCGTGTGGGTCCTGCTGCACGGCAGCCTCGTGCACGTCGACCCCCACGGCCGGGTCGTCGCCAGGATCCGGATCGGTCGCCCCCCAGGACGTCGTCGGTCTGCTGGTGGTTGGCGCCGGCGCGGTCTGGGTCCAGACCCAGGGCGCCACGGTGCGGGTCGACCCCAGGTCCAACCGCGTCGTCGGCGCCGCGCCGGCCGAGTTCACGGCCCAGATCCAGGCTGCCGGGCCGGACGGGCTGTGGTCGTGGCGGTGTGCGACGGAGTTCGACCCGGCCAAGGCCAAGTGCCGGCTGCTCCGGCTTGACCCGCGCACGCTTGCGGTGACGGCGCGCATCTTGCTGCCCGCCGTGCCGGCGGCCATGGTCGTCGGGGCGGGCAGCGCCTGGGTGCTGGATGCTTCCGGCCCGTGGGCGTGGCGGGTGGAGGTGGCCAGCGGCCGGACGGCCAGGGTCCGCCTGCCGGGGGCGCAGCCCTTGGCGTCCGAGTTCGGCGGGGGTTGGATCGCCCTGGGGGCAGGGGCGGTCTGGGTGGCGAGCGACTGGGTCGAGACGCCCACGGCGTTGGGTTCGCGGGTGGGGCTGGTGCGCATCGACCCGGCGGCCATGCGGGTGGCGGCGGTGGTGCCGCTGGGCAACCTCGACGGCACCGCGGGGCTGGCGGTCGGCACCGGAGGGGTATGGGTCCAGGGGCGGCAGCCGCAGCGCCCGAGCGCGCCGAGGGGCTGCTGGCGGCCGGGTTCGGGTCGGTCTGGCTGGCGCAGCCGGCGACCGGGGACCTGCTGCGGATCGACCCGGAGCGCGTGTGATCCTCTAGCCCTAAGTTACGTGAGCAGTAAGTGCCTCATAGCCCTGCTGAGCAGGGAGGATGGTGTGCTCAGCTACCGGCCGTTGTGTCTACATGACTCCTGGGTGGAGCGGTCGACCAGCGGGTTCGCAGGATGCCGCTCGGTTGGACGACGCGAAGCCTACCGGCTCCGGCGCGCAAACGAGTGAGCTTCGTGTCTACAACGAAGTGCCTCCACAGGCCGTTCTGGCAGCTCAGAGGGCATATTGGGTGTCACAGCTCACGTAACTTCGGTCTAGCCGATCTCACCGTGAGACACGCCACGCCCGCGCTTAGGACCGGCGACGGCCAGCGAGCGGCCGGACATTGCCGAGGAGGCTGTCCCGCTCAGCCTTGACGTGTTCGAAGGTGGCCTTGAGCTGCTCATGGTCAAGCGACAGCTCGTTGATGACGTGCGCGTAGTACTCGACGAGCGTGCGCAGCTGGGCGTTGTCGGCCCTGAGCGCCGCGGCCTTGGCCTCGAGCTCGGCCACCCGCGCCTTGAGCGTGCGCACCGGCGGCGGGTCACCGCCGAGCGCCTTGGCGCGAGCCTGGAACTGGGTGGCGAGGTCGCGATGCTTGTGGGTCAGGAGCCACCGCTTGACGCCCGCCTCGGCCGCGAGCTGCACCACGGTCAGCTCGCCAGTTGACCGCAAGGGTGTGCCGGCCAGCAGACGGTCTGCCGCCGCCTGGATCGCGGCTCGCTCGGCATCCTGATCCTCACTGCGCATCCGCAGCGCTCCCGGTCGAGCTTGCCGGATGGTCGTTTGGCCGGGTTCGCTCGTGCTCGTCGATGATCCCCGTCAGCCAGTCGAGCGCGTGCCGTTCCCGCTGGCGGCGTGGCTCGGGGCTCAGTGGGTCGTCGACGAGCGCGGCGAGCTCTGCGGCCTGTTGCCGCAGCTCGATGATGTCGTGATCGGTGCGGGCGATGTTTTGACAGCCTGGTTGGCAGTCGGAGAGGTTGGGGGTGCGGCGGGCGTCGTCGCCGCTGGGCGTCAGGCGGCACTTGGCCTTGGCGGGATCGAAGACGCAGGTCATGGCCTTGCCCGGATAGAGCTGCAGGGCGGGGTTGGCGAGCAGGTCACGGGCCTGGCGGGTGGAGGTGAGCGCCCGGCCGGCGAACTTGCGGGTGGCGTCCTGGACGCGCTCGCGATAGCGCCGGGCGGCGGGGCCGCTGACATGTTCGCCGGCGGCCAGGCGCTGCTGGGCGTCGGCGAGCTGCTCCAGCCGCAGCAGCCAGGCCTCGAAGGCGTGCTCGTCGGGGAAGCCGGAGGCGTAGGTCCCTAATGGTGACGTCAGGTATTTCAACTGTCTGAATGCCTGCTCCAACGTCGGTAGTTCGAGGTTTCTGAGCCCAAAACAGGACTCCCTGCTCTTCGGGGATGACCTCCTGGGCCGTCACGTGCAAGCCGGCTGCCTGTATCCAGGCCCGATACGTCGCTGCATCGGCGTGGCTCGACCACATCGGCACCGGGCCGCCCTGCCAGCCGTCTTGGTGCCGGTCCACGGCTCGCGATGGGTGACCGTGGCCAGCAGCCAACCCTCGGGTCGCAGCCAGGTGGCGATACGACCAAACAGCACCGGCTGGTCCTCGAGCGGCAGATGGATGAGCACGTAGAGGGAGACGACCGCGTCGAAGGTCCCGGTAGGGAACGTGACCTGGGTGATGTCGGCGTGCAGGAACTGCGCCGTGGGCACCAGCCGGCGGGCGCGGTCGATCTGGAGGTGGCTGACGTCCCATGCCGGTGACCGCGTAGCGGGCGCTGGCAAGCGATCGGGCCACCGGGATCCCGCAGCCACAGCCCAGGTCGAGCACGTTGGCGCCAGTGGGAAGGCGCTCGCGGAGTGCGACCAGCCAGGGACGGTAGAGGCCGTCGTCGGCGTCGTCGGCCCGGTAGCGCCAGGACACGGCATCGTAGCCACGCCGGACGAGGCCCTTGGGATCGTCGATGGTCATGGCGACCAGATGATCGACACGATCTCGATAGCTGCCGCGGCGAGTCGCTGATCGCCTTCGACGCGGGCTCGTCTGACTGCCTGGTCGGGGGTGATGCGGCGGGTGCACAGCCGCCAGGGGGTGTCGGCGTCCAGCTCGAGCCGCGCAATTTGGTTCGCGCTTGCTTGGCGTTGCAGGGCCCAGCGGTTGGGGGTGTGGGTGCAGGTCCAGGTCCCGCCGGCCGGTCCGGTCACGGTCACCTCCAGCGCCGTTCCCTGGGGGCGGTCACCCCGCGCATCGTGTGGGGCAGCGCCCGCAGGAAGGTGTCCAGGACCGGGGCAAGGTATTCAGGCTGGGCGAGGCCGGCCCGGCCGGTCGCCTCGCAGATCTGCTGGTGGTGGGTCCAGTACTCGGTGTAGTCCCGGGCGGCATCCAGCCAGACAGGTGCCGGTTCGGGGCCGGCCCACCACACCGATCCGCCGAGGGCGTCCAGGTCGACGGTCTGCCACAACGCCAGGATCTGCTCGCCGGTGCGGGCCAGCAGCTCGACGAGCAGCGGCGGGCTGATCCGGCGGGCGGCGGTCACCCACTCGGCGTTGATGCGATCAAGAAACGCCGGGATGCCTCGCCGTCACGCGGGTGCAGGACGACGTAGTGGTCCCGGTGGATGGACAGGCGGCCGAAGTGGTCGCCGAGCAGGTGCGCGGCGATGCCCTTGACGCTCCAGCCGGGACAGGCCGTGGGACGTTGCCAGTCGTCGGCGTCGAGCTGGCGTAGCAGGTCGATCAGCGCGGCCTGCTGCTTGGCGAACACCAGCCGGACGTCGATGGCCGGGCCCGGCCAGGACACATCGTCTTCGTCATCGCGTCACCTTTAGTCGCAGCTCTGGTCGGGCGAGGCGAGGGGCCTCTATACTCCGCCGGGGGCCTTCGAGATCCTGGAGAGATCTGGTGAGTTCGGGTTCCGTGGTTCCGTCTGGACCGGCACGCAGGTGGTTGGGCGTTGGCACCATCCTGTGGGCGCTGATCCCCGCGCTGTCATTCGGCCTGCTGGCACCCGTCCCATTCGCCTATGCGGCGGTCCGGCTCCATCAGCGGCGGATGTGGGCAGTCACGGCCGCCTATACCGTGGTCTGGCTGGCTGTGATTGTCGGGGGGTTCTCGGACAGCGACGTGGGTGGCATCGTGGCTGGAACCGGCGCCATTGCGCTCATGGCCGGCGGGACGATCCATGCGTTTCTGCTGCGCGGCCGCGTGTTCACGCCCGCGCCGGCAGCGCAGCCGGCGATCGCCGCTGCGCTTGCCGCCAGAAGGCGGCGCGAGGAGGCCAGGGCGATTGCGACCGGTGATGTCGCGCTGGCCCGCGAGCTGCGCATCGGCCGCCCGGACCTGCCGCGCCAGTTCGATGACGGCGGCCTGGTCGACGTCAACAACGTGCCCGTCCAAGTCCTGGTCGACCGGCTGGACCTGTCGCCGGCACAGGCCGGCGAGGTGGTCGAGGCTCGTGAGCGTCTTGGCGGGTTCGCCGGTCCGGAGGAACTCATCGGCTTCAGCGAGCTGTCAGAGGCAACCGTGAACGCCTTGCGGGACCGACTGCTGTTTCTTAGGGTTGAATGACTGTTCCAGAGCGATCTCTGGCCGCCCAACCCCGGGCCGTGCTTGAACAGTCATCTCTGGTTCTGAGCTGCCTCCTTGGCGCGGCTGTCGTATCGCAACCACAACGCGACGACGGTCGAGAGCCGGCTTTGTGCAACAGGCTGTTAAGGACCTCGGGGATGCTTGGTGGCTGGCCTCCTCAGGAGCGACCCCAGATCGTGTGGGCGAGTTCATCCAGGGTGGTGAACCGCTCCAGCCGCATGTCGGCGCGGAACATGTTGAAGTCGTGTAGCAGGGTGAAGGCGAGCATCTCCTGCGGCCAGTCGTCCCGACGGTGGCCCACCCGTAGGCGTCCAGGCAGGCGCTGAGCAGGGTCGCATCGAGCCGGAAGGCGTTGAAGTGCAGCGCGACCAGGTCGTAGCGCGGATCGCCAGCGTAGACGTCGGTGAAGTCGATGACGCCATGCAGGGTCGCGCTGGCGGGGTCGACGAAGACGTGCTCGGCGTGGAGGTCGCCGTGCACGAACACCGGCGGCCGGCTCGGGTCGACCAGCCGCTCGGGGCCGGGGAGCCAGCCGTCGAGCTGGTCGCACAGGCGGGCGGGGAGCAAGGCCCAGCGGCGATGGTCGGCGGCCACTTCGCGGCGGCGCCGGTGCAGCAGGTCCACGAACCGGTCCCACGATGATGCCAGGGGCCCGGGGGTGCTGGCGGGAGGCAGCGGTAGGTCGTGGAGGCGGCGGAGCAACTGGCCAAGCGACCGGGCGATTGCGGCCCGCTGGGCCGGGTCGAGGCGGGCGGCAAGCGTGGCGTAGCGCCGGCCGGGCAGCTCGGTGACGACCAGGAACGGCCACGGCCAGGCGGGCTGGCCTGGGAAGAGGTCGCCGGCGGCCACCAGCCGAGGCACGGGCAGGTCGTGGCCGGGCGAGGACCTGGTAGGCGCTGTGCTCGGCGGCGTGGCGTTGGCGGCCGTCGTGGTGGTCGCCGAACAGCTTGATCACCAGTCGCGGGCGGGTGCTGGCTAGCAGCGTCGGGTAGGTGCCCAGCGGGTGGGCGATCTGGACGTGGGCGGGTTGGGGGATCCCGGCCAGGTCGAGTGCTGCCCTTGCCAGCGGCTCCCAGGTCTCAAGGTCCCCAAGACGCTGGGCGTAGTCCTGGTCGGAGGCGATGGTTGGTGGCTCAACCTTCGGCATGGTCGTGTGGCGCCCTGCTGGGTTGGTGCGGCTGTGGGCGTGGAGCGGCTCGCCGGCTGACCTCGGCGGCGTAGGCGGTCCAGTCGCCGGCGGCGGCGCGTTGCCACTGGACGGCGACGGCGATATGGATGCCGAGCATGCGGGCCAGGATCGCAGCCGGCAGCTCGGCGGCAAGACCGAACAGTGCGGTGGATCGCGCCCGGCCGGGCTGGATACCAAGAGCGATCAGACGTTGGCCGAGCCGGTCGGCGCTGATGGGCTGTGCGGGGCGTTGGCCGGGAAACAGCCACGGGGTGGTCGCGGGTTGGCCGATAACGGTGTAGGGGCGACGGGTCGCGACAAGTTCGAGTGTGAGGCCGGCCAGCGGCTCGGGCAGGGTCGTCGCAACGGTGCCCAGCAGGAGCTTGACCTGGCCGTCGCTGTTGGTCACGTGGTCTGCAGTGAGGGTGCTGATCGTGGTGAGGCGCTGGGCGTAGAGCAAGAGCAGCAGCCCAGCGACTCGATCGGAGGTCACGATCGTGTCGTCGTTGAGCAGTCTGCGTGCCACGGCCCAGCGGCCTTCGGTGTCGTGCGGCCCGCTGGGACCTTGCCATCGCCGGGCCCCAAAGCTCAGACGGGTCGCCAGCCGGTTCGCGGTGGCCCATCGGATGAAATGGCTGGTCTCGTCCCGATAGCCGGCGTCGTCACGAGCCGCCCACCGCTCTACGTCGGCCTGGGTGCAGGTCGCCAGCGTGACGTTCTGGCTGGTGAGCCATTCCAGGAAGTTGACTGCGGCCATGGTGTGGCAACGCACGTTGAGCGCTTGCAGGTGGCTGGCGTGGGCGGCGGCGAGGCGGCGACGAAGTCGACGCAGGTGATGCCACACCGCGTAACGGTGTAGCAGTTGCCGCTCCTCCGGGTCGGTCCGCGATTGGACGACTCCGGCCACCCATCGTTCAAGCTTGACCAAGCGCTCATCGCGTTCGGGCAGCATGCCGCCAGCGACCAACACCGCCCGCAGGTGGTCGAGCGTCTTGCCGGCGGGAAGCTCATCCAAAACGTCGTGGGTCAAGACACCGCGGTCGCGGGCGAGTTCGGACAGTAGCTGGGTCACGGTGGGTCGAGCCAGCCAGGCCATCGCGGTGACCGGACGTTCGACGCTTGCCAGGGCGTGTTCCAGTGGCGCGAGGTCGGTACGGATGCGGCCGTCGGCACCGGAAAGCACGTCGTGCACCCGCTGTTTGAGACAGCAGCGATGGCAGAAGCGGTGCGGATCGATCTGCCAGGTCTCCCGGCAGCTTGGACAACGGTCCCAGAAGCCCGGGTCGGAGTTGACGCACCGTGCGCACAACGGTTCCTGACGGGTGCCGCCCCGGATCGAGGCCACGGTGCCGCAACCGCTGCAGCGCGCCCACCAAGACTGGCAGCGGTCGCACCACGGTTGTCCGGTGGCTCGGGAGATCTCACACAGCCCGGATCGACCGCAGATCCCACAGGTCCGGATCTCGCGTGGGCGACACTGCTGGCACCACGGTCCGTCCGCCGTGCGTGTCGCGACCCGCCGACGGCGTCCGCAACCGCGGCAGTCCTCCAAGTTGATCGGGTCGTTAGACAGGCAGTTGGGACACAGCGGCTGGCCGTCCGCATCGCGGGTCGCTGGCTCACGGACAGCACCGCACCTTCCGCAGGGCACCGCGGCGTGACGGGCGAAGCAGTTCCGGCAGACCCTCCGGCCGTCGAGCAGTTTGGACAGCGTGACCGCGCGATAACAGCGCGGACACGACGGACGGGCGACACCCTTCTCGCCAGCCGAGATCAGCTCGTCGATAAACCGCAGCACCGCAGGGGCAGGTGCGTCGCACCCTGCTCCGGTGAGCAGCGACGGGTTGTCCACCACCGCCCAAGCCAGCCTGCGTTGCCCAGCGGGCCGGACCGTCGCCCGCCCAACAGCGGCCAGGACCGCCTGTGCTTCGAGCTTAGGATCGATCGCGGCTACCAACTGCACCAGCGACGGCATCGGATCGTCATCATCGTCAGGACACTGCTCGCAGCGAGGCCGCCCATAGCGGTCCCGGGTACTCACCCGACGCTCGTCCCCACACTTAGAGCAAGTCTGCGGCGTGTCCCGGCAAGGCGAACAGATCAGGCAGCCCGCCCGGCTGATCAGGTAGCTGACCGTTCGCCCGCATTCGCCGCACCGCGGTAGGGCAATGGACGTCGCGCCGGCTGCCCGCAGCCCGCGCAACAGCTGTCCAACCGACCACGGAACCGGCGGTCCACCCGTGGTCAGAAGATCTGGAGAACCCGCCAGGATCTGAGCCAGCCGACGACGTTTGGCGCGGCCGCCAGCAACACTGATGACGACCTCGCGGACTCGCTCACCGTCCAAGCCATGCTCGACCCGGGCGACCAGCCGAACAATGACTCCGATCGGGTCGGCCAGCACCTCCTCGGCGGCGACGGTGGTCACGGCTGGACGCTGGTGATCCGGGCCCGCTTGGGGCGCAGGTCACCAACGCCGGCCTCGGCGCCGGCAGCCCTGGCCTTTCTGGTCGTGCCGGCCCCGGCAGCCGGGACCGGCTCGATGAGGTCGGCCATCGTGCAGTCCAGGATGTCCAGCAGCGCCATGAGGATCTTCAAACTGAGCCGCTCGGGCCGCTCGACCACCAGCCGATAGGCCTGGCTGGACGACAGGGTGATGCCGCGTTCGGCCAGCGGGCCGAGCAGGTCGGTAGTGGCAAACATGCCTCGGGCAGCCATGATCTGGCGCAGGTGCCAGCGGTAGTCGAGCTTGGCCGTCATCAACGATCCTTCCGTCCAGGCTGCGCAGCGTGGTCGGCCTCCAGCGCGGGCGCGAGGGCCTTGCGGAGCGCGGTGTTCATGAAGTCGCTGCTCACATGCGTATACACAGCCGTCGAGCTGTCCGCCTCGTGGCCAACTTGGACCTGGAGGAAGCGCCGGTCCACGCCGTCCTCGGTGAGGTGGCTGACGTGGCTGTGCCGCAAGGAATGGGGCGTCAAGGCCTGCGGGAGCCCGAGCGCGTCGCGGTAGGCGACGAACCGGGCGTTGATCTCCGCGGGCTTGATCCGCCCGCCCCGTTCGGTCACCCACAGCGCCGGGTGGTCCGGGCAGCCAAACCTTGGCCGGATGTTCTCGACGTAGTCTCGGACCGCCTCCACCGCCCAGCCCATCACCGAGGCGACGTTCCGGCGCCGTGGCGGCTGGCCGCGCTTGGCCTTCCCATACCGAACATGGAGCATGCCGAAGGTGCCGAACTCCGGCGCCGCTGGGTTGCGGCCCCAGTCGACCAGGTCCAGCTTGGCCGCCTCGGTGCGGCGCAGCCCCCACCCGTAGATCACCTTGAACACGGTGGCGTCCCGGTAGGCGGCCAGCGCCCCCTTCCGTTTCGCCTTCACGGCGCGGTCCACCTGGTCGTCTGCATAGTCGAGGAACCGCTGCAACTCCTCGCGGCTGAACGGCCGCGCCTCCGGGCTGCCCTCGTAGTCGTTGAGGTGCGCGATCGTGTTCCACTCGTGACAGATCGGCACCGGATGGGTCCCGAACGCCTCCTCACAGGCCACCGCCCAGCCGTAGCGGCCATCGGTCAGGTAGTCGCTAAACAGCCGCAGGTCAGTCTGGTAGCCGCGGATCGTCGCCGGCGCCAGGTGCTGCTCGGCGGTCAGCGACAGCGACCACTCATCCACGTTCGCGGGGCCCCACTGCCACGGGTACTCACCAGAGAAGGCCAAGAACCGGCGCACCAGCCGCTCCCTGGCCTCGATCGTCTCCTCCTGCAGCCCGCGGGCGGTCTGCTGCGCCCGCCAGCCGCGCAGCATCGCCTCGACCATCGCGTCCTCCGGGCGCAGCTGCACCACGCCGGAGACGAGCTCAAGGTGCGCCGCGCCCGCCAGATCCCCCCGTCTCATCCCGCCCTCCCACCTACCAACAGCGACCGTTTGAAGGCGGGATCTTGCAGAGAACGGGATCATCGTGCAAGCGCTGCAGGTCAGACAGCATGATCGCCCACCCGAAAGGACTCATCCCGGAGGCGCGCTCAGCAGGCGACCTGCAGATTCTCGCCCATCTGATGCAATTCCTGAGGATTCGAGTAGCCGAGCGTGACGCGTGCCTAGACGTGGCCGTACTGGATCGCGCCGGCGATCAGGCCCCGCGGGCGGCGACGTTGACCACGGGCCAGCCGTGCGCTGCGCACCGCACCACGGTCAGCGACAGGTACAGCAGGCCGAACGGGACGGTGCGCTCCACCGCCGCTCGGGTGCGGTTGCGGGACCACCACAGGTCGTTGCGCTCGATCCTCAGGTAGGGCACTGCCGGCAGCCGTCGGCGCCGCCAGTGATGTCCCCTTGCGGTCGCTGGCGATCTGCTGGGCGGCGGTGGTCATGGCACAAGGGAATCCGGTGAGCTGGTGGCGATCGCGGCGATGATGCGCGTGGTGTGCTTGCGGGCGATCAGGCCGCCGGGCTGGACGGCCTGCCCGCGACGGGACCATCGGTCCTTCCGCCCGCCGGTGCCGGAGCCGAGTATGGCGATCCACAGGCCAAGCGACCCGGCACGATTCCTACCGTGACCGGCAGCGACACGGGGGTGACGCGATGAGCCAACAGCCCCTTGCAGACTGCGCCGACTGCCGCAGCGCAGGCAGCATCTCCAACGGCTACTGCATGATCTGCGGCGCGCCCGGCCCGCGGCGATCCCCGCACCCAGGCGGCCAGCCACCGTCCCTGGCCGCAGCGCTGCTGGCCCGCCCTGAACCCGGCCGCAGCTCCCAGCTGCCGCAGCCGAGCTGGGCAACGGGCAGCAGCCGCCAGGGCGTGCCGGTGCGCAGCCGGTAGACGATGCCAGCCAGGCGGCGGGGCATCGACGCGGAGTCGGCCGCCGTCGCGGCGTGGCGGTGTGGATAGCAGGGTTGAGGTTGTCCCGAGGTCCGTGGGATTTCAGGTGGGGTCCTCCCCGGAGCGCCTGACGTGAGACGCTCCTGGGACGACCAAGTCCGAAGGAGGAGGACCCCGCATGCAAGACTCCCACATGCCGGTGTCGGCCGGCGAGACGGCTGCTGAGGCCAGCCCCCTGCGGCTGGCCGGTGCCCAGGCGCTTGGACTGCCGGAGCGGCTGGCCGGCCGCCTGGACGAGCACCTGGCCGCCTTCGTCGCGCACATGCGCCAAGGGCTGCTGGCCGCCTCGACCGCGGTCGGCCTGGAGGTCATGGACGAGCTGCTGGCCGTGGAGGTGACCGAGCTGGCCGGCCCAAGGGCAAGCACAACCCGCAGCGGGCGGCGATGCGGCACGGCAGCGAGCAGGGCACGGTGACCTTGGGCGGCCGGCGGGTCGGGGTTCGCCGGCCAAGAGTCCGCTCGGTCGGCCAGGCAGGCGAGCACGAGCTGGAGCTGGAGTCCTACCGGGTGTTTGCGTCCACCGACCTGCTCGCCGAGGGGATCGTGGCCAGGATGCTGGCGGGGCTGTCCACGCGCCGCTACACCGCGGGGCTGGAGCCGGTCGGCGAGCAGGTGGAGCAGGCTGCGACGGGCACGTCGAAGTCGGCGGTGTCGCGCCGGTTCGTCCAGGCGACCGCCGAGCGGCTGGCGGCGCTGCTGGCGCGCCGGCTGGACCAGCGGCGCTTTGTGGTGGTGTTCCTGGACGGGTTCGGCATGGGTGAGCACCTGCTGGTCGGCGCGCTGGGGGTGACCGCCGATGGCACCAAGGTCCCCCTGGGCGTGGTCGAAGGCACCACCGAGAACAAGGCGGTGTGCACCCGGCTGGTGGCGGACCTGGCTGACCGTGGCCTGGACGCCACCAAGGGGATGCTGTTCGTCATCGACGGCGGCAAGGCGCTGGAGCGGGCGATCCGCGCGGTGTTCGGCGCCAAGGCGCTGATCCAACGGTGCCGTCGGCACAAGGAACGCAACGTCACCGACCACCTGCCCGAGGCGGAGCGGCCGCTGGTCCAGCGCCGGCTGCGCGCCACCTGGGCGCTGGCAGACGCCGACCAGGCCCGCGCCGAGCTGGAGCAGCTGGCCCGCAGCCTGGACCGCCAGCGGCCCGGCGCCGCCGCGTCCTTGCGGGAGGGCCTGGAGCAGACCCTGACCGTCACCCGGCTGGGGGTCGGCGGGCGGCTGCTGCAGACGGTGGAGTCGACCAACCCGATCGAGTCGATGATCGAGATCGTCCGCGACCATGCCAGCCGGGTGAAGCGCTGGAGCTCGGGCGAGATGGCGCTGCGCTGGGCCGCTGCCGGGATGCTGGCCGCGGAGGCGCAGTTCCGCCGGGTCAAGGGCTACCAGGAGCTGCCCCAGCTCGCCCTGGCGCTGGAGCATGCCACGGCTGCGGAACCCGGCCTGCTCGACCTGTCATCGGCTGTCGGTGCTTGAAGGTAGGATCCGTCATGGAGGCCCCACCGAAATCCAACGGCGAGCGGGACAGCCTCGCAGGGTTGGACGGCCTGCCACAGCTGCTCGGGGACGAGATCGTCGGCGGCGGTCAGTCCCCCTGCCTGGTGCAGAGCCGCCGCGGTCAGCGGCGTTGCAGCAGCGCCAGGATGAGCGCGCCGTCCACCACGGCACCAGGCCAATCGGTGGCTGCCAGAGCAACAACCCGGGCAGCGCCGCGACGGCGGCGGCCGCGACGGCGAACGGTTGTCACCGCCGCTCGCGCTGGACCAGCGCCCTGGCCGAAGCGGCAACCAACACCCTGCCGCCTGAGCCACGGCAGCGGTCCACAACGTTGACCGGTGCGGGGCGACCAGGGTCCCTCCGTGCGCGGCGCGCCGGTGGCTTCCAGCCGCGCAGGGTCGGATGGCGGGTCGATCGACCCTGGCCGTTGGGGCCGGCTGGCCCTGTTGCCCGCCGAGCGGCCACCGGACGCTGACTCAAGCCACGGGTGAATGAGACAGGGTGGCGAGGCAAGGAGGGGGCTGATGGGCGTGCGCCGCCGGCGGCGGGCTCCCGCGGAACCGCGGGTCGCCTACCAGTAGTGCGCTGGGTGCGCGTACGACTTCATGGCTGGGACGGGCACGAGGACGTGCGGCTGGTACGACTGGCCGTATCTTCCCGAGGAGTTGAAGGTCAACTGCCCTGACTGCAACTACAACTTCGCCACTGGCGAAGGCGCGCCGTGGTGTGGCGAGCCGCCGAGCTGCCAGTGGGTGGCCGAGGGCCGCCGGCATGCCGACAACGCCCGTCGGTTCTAGGCGCAGCGGCGCTGACCGGCTTCGTGGGCGTGCTTGGGGCGATCGCCCTGCTCACCGTGCCGTCGCCCACATGTCGTCGTGGTCAGCGACGGATGGGGCTGGCGTGTGGCCGGGGCTGCAGAAGCCGGTTCACGGCCGCAAGCACGCCAGCTGGATCCGCGAACGTCCCCACCACCTCGGTCGGCCCCGATCCCTGCAGGTTCTGCGGGGGCGCGATGGCCACCAGCACCAGGGGAAGCCGTCCATAGTCGGGGTGGGCGCGGTAGGCGCGCAGCAGGTGGATGCCGCGGTAGGAGCGGCCAGGCAGGGGCAGCGCCAGCGTGCAGGCGAACACCACGAGCTCAGCGGCGTCGGGCAGTGGGCACCTGCCTTGGCGCAGCAGCAGGCAAGCGCCCAGCGGCGTTGGCCCGCCGCCGCACCGCAAGACCCGGTGCCCGGCCGCCGCAAGCAGGCCGGGCAGCTCGCGCCCGACGTCAGCCCCATCCTCCACGAGCAAGATAGTGGCCATGGCCGCCTCCTCCCCTCGAACGCCACGGACCGGCGCACCGCGAACCGCGGTGTCAGGCTTCCTTCAGGAGAAGCCAAGTCTTGTCCGGCTCCCAGGCCCCAAGACCCATCATGGCCGGGCCATGGGCCCGATGCGGTGGTCCTCGGCGGCCTCGGCGAGCAACTGGGTGGGCGGGAGGACCTCGTCGATGACTGCACCCTTGTGCAGGTGCATGCGATCTGAGTGATCTGCGTGGCATGCCTGGCTGGGCGCCGAGGGCGGCTGCCCGGGGGTGGCCGGCTCGGCGGATTCCCAGTCTGGGGTGGACAGGTGTTGGAGATGGCGCTCCGTCGGCCGATCGGTTGGCGATGGTCGCGGTCGGACTGGCGAGGCTGTCGCCGTCGCCGCGCGCCTGCTCTGAGATGGTCGTCGGCCGACGGAGCGGGGAACTCTGGGCGCACCGGTCAGCGGTCGCCCACCAGGTAGCCGGGCGGAGTGTCCACGCGCATCGCCTCCTTGCCGATCGGTCCGACGGGCGCAACGTCGGATCCTGCCAGAGCTTGCCGGCTCTGACCCTCGGTACCCCTCGTCGCTCTTCGATGGGCGACGGTGCAAGCCTGCCGTCAGTCCACGCTCGCGTCAGGGGCCGTTGGACTCAAAGTCTGCTGGTCCTTCGACCCGTGACCAGCCGTTGCACCGCAGCGCGACCCGCGATGGACGCGATAGGGCCTCGAGGAGTGTTCTGGGCCGGTCATCGGCCTCAGGGCAGCCATGTCGGCCTCCTGCCCCTAGTCGCCCAGGCGGATCTGATCGCAGATCTCGCCCGCGGGGCAATGAGTGGTGTGGGTCGTCTACCTGCGCTCGCTTGAGCCCAACGCGCCCAGCGTCCCAAACTGGCGGCAAGGCAAACCCTGACCCCAACTCCCGAAGATAGATCCGCAGGGGAGCAACGGGCCTGAACAGCACGAGCGGATCCTGGATGGTCGACCACGCCGGGGACGGTGCTCGCCGCGCGGCGGTGCCGCGAGCGGTCAGGCTTGGCCGGGCCGAGGACGCAGGACGGACTCGACCTCAAACAGGAGCCTGGTCGCCCGGTCTGCGAAGCGGCCCGGCCGCAGGGGCTCGAGCAGGCGTTGCGGCACCTTCTCGGCGATCTCCGCCGCGACCAGGCGGCCGAGGATCGGCGCGAGGTCACCC
>JBKPDO010000006.1:0-11299 GCA_046727955.1 bacterium
GTCCCCATCTGCCACTCGCTCAGGCCACCCCCGCCTTTGAAGTGGCTCGGGGCCGTCTTGGTCGAAGCCGCCTCGAAATCGGTCAGGTAGGTCCGCACCCGTTCCAGGGTGTCGGGGTTGTTGGTCCTCACCAGCAGGGCGCTCACGTCGAGGCCCGCCAGGCGCTCGGTGGCCGGGGGACTGGAGTGGCTGACGGCGGGCAGGTCCTTGTTGAAGAAGATGGGGTTGTCGGTGGTGAGCAGCTCACCGAAGCTGGCCTGCACCGCCGCGACCCCGGGAGCACAGGCGCCCAGTGCGAGCAGCGCCCGGATGGCCGAGCAGCTGACGACCGAGTCGGAAGGGCCGAACAGCGGGTGCGCCGGGGTCACTGTGGCATGGGCCTCCGAAGTGGCAGTGGCCGGCCCCAGCGTGTGGGACCCTCCCGGTAGACCGGACGGTCCTGTGGTCACCGGGGGTGGATCGGCTGCGGGGTTGGCGTAGATGGGGACGACGGTCACCCCCGTTTGCGAGTCGAGGTAGGAAACGAGCTGGCCGCCCGTCTTCGGGTCGAGCCCGGCCTTGCCCGGCCCGTTGCGCAAGGGGACTTTCAATACGTTGGTGAGCTGGGCGGCCGCCCCGCTCGACTGGGCGGCGTTGAAGGCGGGGACGACGCAGGCGACGAGGCTTCCGGCGAACACGGCCAGCACCAGTCCAGCCGAGGGCCGGAACGCGCCTTTGGGGTTGTCGGAGAGTCTGCGGGCGGCCAGCAGGGCCGAGGGGCCTCGGGCCATCCGGGCCAGGATGCGCGCGATCTGCATGGTCAGCCACGACCCACCCAGCACCAGCCCCGCCATGATGAGGAACAACCCGATGAAGGCCGGGGTGCCGTCGGGATTGCCGGGGTTGGAGACCAGCGGGGCGATGAACAGCGGTATTCCGGCAAAGATGGGCAGTACGCGCCACCAACCTGGCGGACGGGGCGTGGTCCGGCGGCTGACCCCCAAGGGGGTGATCCACACCCGGCGCAGGGAGACCAGCGAGCTCAGGGCGGCGAGCAGGGGCACCAGCACGACCATGGCCAGGTATCCCCACAGCGTCGGGGTCACCGTGTAGCCGAAGAACTGGACCCCCGAGAACGAGATCGACTCCAGGAGCGGGCGGATGGCCAGGAACGCCAGCACTCCGATGACGACGCCGGCCGAGGCGGTGACGACCGCATCCACCGATGCGACCACGTTGACCTGGCGGGGGGTCGCCCCGACCAGCCGCAGGGCCGCCAGGCGTTCCTCGCGCCGCGTGGCCGCCAGGCGGGTCGCGGTATTGATGAGGATCAGGAGAGGGAACAGGACGACGACCGCGGCGATGCCGAAACCCAGGCGGTAGAGATTCGTGGTCCCCATCAGCTGCGGGGCGCTCGCAATCCGGCTCACCTGGACCGTTCCGGGGCGGGCGGCCAGCTGCGACGGCGAGTACCCCACCACGATCGCCAGCTCGTCGGGGCCCGAAAGCGCCGCGTCACTCAGCAGGCCGGCCTGCTGTCCGGGGAAGCGGTCACCCAGCTCGTCGGCGGGGACGGTCTTCAACAGTCGGGACAGCGCCGGCGAAACGTAGAACTGCCCTGCCGCCGGGATGTGGGGAAGACCGGGGATGCGCGGCGCTCCCTGACCCAGCGCGGCCACATCGAGCTGCTCGATGAAGCGGCCCTTGTAGATGTTCTCGGAGTAGTTCCAAAGCTCGGCTCCCGGAGTGGCCGACGTCGTCGACACCGGTGTCCCCTGAGTGGACTCCCACGACGGCCGGTTGCTGGTCGCCTGGAACGCGTGGAACTCGGCGAGAACGGCGAGCAGTATCGCCACTCCCACCCCGACAGCCAGCGATGTGACGACTAGGCGCAGCAATGCCTCACGACCGCTCCTGGCGACCAGCCGCAATCCGAGCCGGTACATCAGCGGGCCAGCGAAGGGGGATGCGGCCGGGCAGCGGACCCGTCGGCCGGGTTGGACGGGACGGCAGGCGGCTCGGCGACGGTGACATGGCCGTCGCGGACCAGCACCATACGATCGGCATAGGCCGCCACCCGGGCTTCGTGGGTGACCAGGACAGCGGTGGTCCCCTCCGCCCGGGTGAGGCTCACCAGCAGCTCCATGACGTGCTCACCGGTGAGCGAGTCGAGCGAGCCGGTGGGCTCGTCGGCGAAGAGGACCTTCGGATGGTGGACCAGGGCGCGGGCCAGCGCGACCCGCTGCGCCTCGCCCCCCGACACCTCGCCGGTGCGGCGGCGCCCAAGACCGTCCAGACCCAGGCGGGGCAGCCAGGAGCGCGCGGCCGCATAGGCATCCCGGCGCGCCCTCCCGCCGAGCAGTGGGGGCAGGGCGATGTTGTCCTCGACGGTGAGCTCGGGCACGAGCTGGCCGAACTGGAACACGAAGCCGAAGTCCCTCCGGCGCATCTCGCTGCGCCTGGTCTCTCCGAGGCGGTCGGTGCGCCGCCCGTCGAAGTAGACCTCGCCGGCGTCGGGGGTGAAGATCCCCGCCAGGCAGTGCAGCAGCGTGGACTTGCCCGAGCCGCTCGGGCCCATGACGGCGAGTACCTCGCCGGGTGCCACCGCCACGCTGGCACCGTTCAGGGCAGGCGTCCTTCCGAAGGACTTCACCAGGGAGCGGCCCTCCACCACGGGCATGGCGGACCCCTCGCGGCCGAGGGCCGAGAGGCTCACGGCTGCACCTCCTCATGATTCTCGATGGCCTTGGCGATGGAGGCGAGCCGCGCCTCGGTCAGGTCGATCCAGCGCAGGTCGGCCTCTAGGTGGAAGAGCCCGTGGTCGGCCAGCAGGGCCTCGACGGAGCCTGCCGTGCGCCGCAGCTCGGTGAGCTGCCGCATCCGCTCCATGTGGGCGGCGCGCTGGGTGTCGAGGTAGGTCCGGGCCGACCGGCCCAAGATCAAGGAGAGGACCACCTTGGTGAACAGCAGCGTCTGCAGATGGGGCTCGGGCTCGATGGGCGTCCTCAGCCACTCATGCACCTCCCTGGTCCCAAGCTCGGTGATGGCGTAGCGCTTGCGGTCGGGTCCCGCCCCCGGCTCGACGGTGGCAGCGGACACCTTGCCGTCCCGTGCCAACCGGGCGAGGGTGGCATAGACCTGGCCGAACGGGAGGGACCGGCCCCATCCGAAGTGGGTGTCGTAGTCCCGCTTGAGGTCGTAGCCGTAGCTGGACTCGCGCTCTAGCAGGCCGAGGAGGGTAAGGGGAACGCTCACGAGCCATAGACTACACTGAGAGTATACTTTCAGTCAATAGCTGCGGAACCCGACGGGTCGGGGCGCGCGACATGTGCCGATAGCGCGCGGGTCTGTCCGCGACGGGGGCGACCGGAAATATCCGCGTTCCGCTGAACCGAGCGGTCCGCCGGGCCGCACCGTAATCCCATCTCGGGGCGGCGTGTCCGTCAGGTGAGAGACGCGCGGACCCACGCCCGAACGGCGGCTACGCGCGCGGGCACCTTCGCCAGTCACTTTCAGTGAAGGAGTCGGCGCGCCTTCGGGTGGTCTTGGTGATCGTCAGCGGGCAGATTCCGATCACTGCCGGCACATGTCAAGGGACCCGGCCGCCATGTGGCGGCCGGGTCCCTTGAGGGATCGGGGTTGGCCTGGCTATCTCTGCGGGAGGGCGAGGAGCTGAGATCGTTCAGCAGCGCGAACGCATCGGCGAGCTCCTGGGTCAAGTCCGCGACCTGGGGATGCCGGTCAGGTCGATGTGGCTCATCCGGTGCGGGAACAGCACCCCGAAATGCTCGGTCTCCAGGAACCCGGCCTCCTTCGCCTGGGCCGGGGTGAAGTAGACCAGCCGCAGCTCGTGCAGGATCTCCTTGGCGATCGCGCCGGTGAACTGCGCGGAGCCGCCCGCGCCGAATTCGAAGTCGACCAGGGGGAGTTCACCTCCAGCGTGCGGCAGGTCATCACCAGCGACCGGATCCAGCTGTTTACCGTGGTCAGCAGCTTGTCCCTGGCCCCGTCGGGGAGCATCTTCGGATGGCGGCGGTGCGGGCCGCGGGGCGCCAGCGGGTTGGCGGGCACTGCGGTCTTCACATGCCCCAGGAATGACCGCCGTCGGTCAGCCCGGGACATGCGCCAGTCAGGTTCGTCGTGGTTTGCAGGCGCTTCGCGTTTGTGCGGGGTCAGGTGCCGAGTTGTGCCCAGTTGCAGCCGCCGGCGTGGAGGAGGACGCGGAGCCGGTAGTGGGTGAAGTTCCGGAACCGGCCGGCCGACACCACAGCCATCAGCCGGTAGAACGTCGCCGGTGACGGCAGCGGGACCGTCCCTGGCCCGTGCTCTTGGCCAGGGCCTGCTCGACCCGGTGCCGCGGGCGGCCGCGGGTGCCGGTGGAGGCGTCGGTCTCGGCCGCCACCGCCGCCGTGATCGCCACGACCAGCCGCGGGTCGGCGGTGCCGGTCGGGCTGGCCGGCCGCAGCGCCCGGCGGTCCACCAAACCCCACAGGCCGCCGTCGCGGTAGCGCTGGCGCATCCGCTGCAAGGTCCGCACGCCGACGGGCTGGCCGGCGGCGGCGAGCTCGGCGACCTTGGCCTGCTCCCGCTCGGCCAGGCTGCGCCGCGCCGGGTCATACTCCGGTCGTGGTGTCGCTGCTGGCGGTGCGTGCGGGGGGAGTCCTGTCTCGACCTCGACCACGTGCCGCTCCCAGGCCCGGGCAGCCTCCACCACGTCCGGCGGCAGGCCCTCCAGCAGCCCAACCGGTGGCAGCCGTGGCAGTGCGCCGCCATCCAGGAACCGAAAGCCGCTGGAGGCAACCAAGTGGGGCAGCAGGATGACGAGGTCGGTGCCTGAGCCGTGCAGCCGCACCGCGTTGCCCGAGATCGCCACCACGGTATGCTCGGCGGCCTCGAAGACCACCCGGTCGCCGATCCGCAACACGCCAAGCCGCGGATCGCCGCTTCGCCGCCCCGTCATGCCCGTCGTGCTTCCTCGCCCAGCCACACCAGCGAGGTGTCCTCCAACGGGACCGACAGGTCGACGGCCAGGCGCCGGGACCACAGCAGGTGGTAGCAGACCGGCAGCACCGCGATTGGGTCGCCGATCGTGGCGGCACCGTCCAACAATGGCTGGGGCACGGCGAACACCTCCAGCAGGCGCGCCTCCACCGGCCGGAGCCGGTGGCGGGGATGCCGGTAGCCGGCCAGCCAGTGCAGGTTGGCGATGAACACTGGATCCGGTGCGCCGACCAGTCGATAGGCCCAGCCCACCGCGGTGCACGCGCGTTTGGTCGCCGCGAACGCCGCCTGATCTTGTGGCTTGATCCGCTCAGCCGGGCGGCAGTCCACGACCACCCCGGTGCCGTCATCGACCCGGGCGAACCAGTCCGGCACGTGCGACCGGACCCGCGGCCCGTCCCGCCAAGACAGCCGGAACGGCTGCGGCACAAAGCCCACAACGCACGGGTCGAAGTCCAACGGCATGGCGTGGTCGCGCTCTAGCCACGACTCGAACCCCACGTGCCGGCCCATCGTGGCCGACCACCACAGCCCCGGGAAGTTGCGCTGCCCCTTGTAGGACGGAAACGACCGCACTGGCCGGCAGTCCTCGAACCGCACCCCAGCCGTCTGCGCCAGCGGCGCACGCTGCTGCACGCCGTCGGGGTCCACATACTCCGACTGGAAGGCCTCCTGGGCTGCCTCGACCAGGACGCTCATCGAGCCGGAAGTCCCACCGGGCAGCACCCGCAGCCTCGACCTGGACATGGCCGAGCATCATCGCCAACACCCTTAACAGCACGCCAGTCCGGTTCGCCGTGATCGCCCTCGTCGAGTGGGCCTTGCAGCGAGCTGAGCCTGTTTCACCAACCTGTGCGAACGAGCGGGGAAGCTGCCGCCTGGGGCGCCGCGCGGGATGCGGCTGTGCTGCGCTGCTCCTGGGCCGCACTGACGGAAGGTCGCAGCCACAGCGACGCGCTGGTCGGCTGCATGGTCTGGTCGACCACCGCCAGCAGCTCGGCGGTCAGGGTGTCCAGGTCCACCTGCTGGCGCAGCCGCGCGCTGAACGCCGCGATCGTCTGGGCGGCGTCGTAGCGGCGGCGGTTGAAGCGCCGGTCGGCCAGTTCCTGGACGCGGCGCCGCGCCGGCTGGAACACCGCAGCCACCGCCAGCGTGGCCACGGCAACGGCCAGGCTGGAGCTTCGGCCGAGGAGCTGGCCCAACCCGAGGACCACCCCGGCGTAGCCGCCGCCCAGCAGCACGGTCAGCAGCCCGTAGGCCAGCGTGCGGCTGACGATGCGGTCCAGGTCATACAGCCGGTAGCGCAGGACCGCCGCGCCGACCGCCACCGGCAGCACCGCCACGCAGAACTGGCTGGCCACGTCCTCCACTGTGCCGATCAGCCCCGTGGCCCCCAGCGCAAAGGCCAGCACAGCGACCGCGGCCCCCAGCACCACCAGCCCCGCCGCCAGCGCCACCCAGCGCAGCTGCTGGCGCTCCACCCCGCGGGCGCGCCGGAAGCGCACCACCAGCGACCCGGCGGCCACCAGGATGGCCAGGACGGTGACCGCCAGGGCGACCTGGTCGATGACCAGCAGGGCACCGTGGAGGGTGTGGAAGTCGAACGGGCTGTCCAGCGCCTGGTAGGAGCCAGGCGGTGGGAGTGCCAGCGGCACCGCCAGCAGGCCGGCCAGCGGCGCGGCCGCCGCGATCCCGGCCCACCAGCGCCAGCGGGGCGAGGGCAGCGACCCGGTTGGGGTGAGCAGCATGACAAAGCCCATGCACGCCAGCGACGCCGTGGCGAAGGCGGGGTAGTACCAGGCACGAGGCTGGCGGCCGGCAGGGCACCGGGGCGGACCAGCAGCCCATAGGGCCCATACGCTGCGGTCACCCCGCTCGCACCGAGGAACAGGCCAAACGCCAGCAGCAGCCAGCCCACCGGGTGCGCCGGGCGGCGGGTGGCCACGACCGCCCCGACCGTCGCCGCGCTCACAGCCGCAACCACCAGGAGCGGCTCCAGCGTCATCAGGCCGGGCCGGCCGGCCTGGACCAGCAGGTTGTGCAGCCAGATGGCCGCGACGAGCGCGAGCATGGCCAGCGTCCACAGCGTCCACGCCAGCACGCCCGGCCACCGGCGCGGCCGGGCCAGCCGGGCGGCAGAGGTCACCGCCATGGTGCTTGCTGCACGCAGCTCACCTCCGACACCGCCACACCCGATGAGGTGGATCACCCGCCACTGTGGCCGGCCTGCGTCTCGGTAACGTTACGAACGGCGGACCAGCCGAAACCACCAGGGCGTTGTGAAACAGGCTGGAGCTGAGTCAAATGAGGCCGCGCTGGCTGGCGACCAGATGGGCGTACTGGATCATCGCCTGGTCATCGTCGGCGGGGACGACCAGGCGCAGCGCGGGACCGCTGCGAACCGAGCTGAACAGCTCGTCGTTGCGCCGCACCTTGGCGTGGGCGAGGCGTGGGGGGACCTTGCTCTTGTCCCGCAGGCTCTTGCGAGGGTCCTTGGGGTCGGTCAGCTTCGCGGCGTAGTCGCCCTGGTCGGTCTCGACGAACTCGCTCCAGGGGTAGTACGAGGAGCCCCCGTGGGGCTTACCGAAGATCACCACGCGGCCACGCTCCCGGCCCCAGGCCTCGCGGGTCGTCTGCCCGACCAGGACCTCAGCCCGACCGAGATCGCCCTCGACCTGGTAGCCAATCGCGGGGTCGTAGTGCTCGGTGTCGCCGTTGGGCCATCGGTAGCTCCGCTCCTCAGAGGGACCCAGACGCGTGATCTTGAGGTCACCCGCCTGCCCATTGAGGTGCTTGTCGATGAGCTCGTCGATCAGCTTGTGCAGGTCGCTGCGGAAAGCGGTAAGGTCCATGAGCGCCTCCATCGTTACTGGGACTGTAACGTTAGTATCACTCATGGAATCTTACTTGACAAGTAAGTATCACTTCATCTATGTAACGATACACTCATCTTACTGAGCCGCTCCGTCTCGCCCTCTCGCCCTGCCAAGCGCCAGCATCGAGGAACTGCGAGAGACCCGTAGAAGGTCTGGTCGGCGAGCCGGTCGATGCGGACCTCGCGCAGGCTGCCACCAAGCGCGGCGACCATGCGGGCAGCCAGATCGTGGGGTCAGGGGTCGTGCCAGCTGGGCGCCGAGCAGGCGCACGGCGATCAGGCGGCCGATCCAGATGGGCAGGCGGCGAGGACCGTCGGGCTCAGCGAGCAGCACGATGTGGTCACGGGCGGAGTCGCGGACGCGGCGCACGTCGGCAACGCGGATGTCGAGGAACTCGTGCTGGACGGCGGTCGGCATGGCGACGCTCCTTGGCCACAAGGCGGCTGGCGCGCGGCTCAAATCGAGGCTGCCAGCCGCCGCCCTCACCCCGCCAGCTTGCTTGAGAACTCGCCACCTTCACTGAGAACGGACAATCGGCGGCGAGTCACTAGGATCACTCTCCGAGCGATCCCCCATAATAGAAGTTATGTAAACCAACCACCACCCTGTCGCCTTCGATGCGGTCGAGACCTGTCGGGGGTCATCTGTAGAGCGCAGAGATGTTGTCCCGGCGAACGCAGAGTTCTGTCAGTGGATGACGCGAGGTTGTGTCACTCCGAGGTGCAGAGATGTGTCAGTAACGCCAGGGCTCTAGCCGCAGGCTGAAGCACCTCATCGCTTACGACTTGGTGCGCGATAGGGCGGCCGAGCCAGCGCTGCAGCGACCGCCAGTGCTTGTGCTCGGGATCGCGTGCTCCACGCAGATCCCGTGCTCTAGGGCCCGCTGGCGGCCGCTCAGGCCCGCGTACGGGCCGGCCGTCCGGTCCCAGCCGTCGCCGGCGACCAGCGCCGTGGGCGGGCCCGAGGCGGGGCGCCAGCGGCGCCGGCAGCGCGAACGCCAGCGCGCGCAGGACCACCACCACCCCGCCGGGGGTGTCCTCGACGGCGTAGGCGAGCACGCCCGGGTCGGGCGGCGGCAGCGCCAGCAGCCGCCGGCGGGGCGCGGGCAGGTCGCGGTGAGCGGCGAAGATCCCCAGCGCGTCGGCAGGGTCGGCCCGCGGAAGGAACAACGGAACGAAGAGTCACGCCAGCGGCCGGCGGCGGGGCCGCTTAGCGTGACTGGCCGTTCCAACGCACCCCACCGGATCGACCGTCGGCCGTCGCCGTGGATGTAACAGTTTGGTCGCTTTCTGACGGCTGTGCGGTGGTCGGCTCTAGGTTCCGGGCGTGCCCGTCGAGTTCCTCACCGACCAGGAGGCGGCCGCCTACGGCCGCTTCGCCGGCACGCCGTCCAGGGCAGAGCTGGAGCGGGCGTTCTTCCTGGACGACGCGGACAAGACGCTGGTCGCCAAGCGGCGCGGGGACCATTCACGGTTGGGGTTTGCGGTCCAGCTCACCACCGCGCGGTTCCTTGGGACCTTCCTGCCCGATCCGCTGGACGTCCCCACCGAGATCGTGGCCTACCTCGCCGAGCAGTTGGTGATCGCCGACCCGTCGTGCATCAAGCGCTACACCGAGCGGCGCACGACCCGGTTCGAGCACGCCGAGGAGATCAAGGCCGCTTACGGGCTGCGGGAGTTCGCCGAGGTCGCCAAGGACCTCGCCGACTGGGTCGACGCGCGGGTGTGGACCAGCGGGGATGGGCCGAGGGCGGTGTTCTTCGACGCGGTCGGCTGGCTACGGGAACGCTCGGTGCTGCTGCCTGGGGTGACCACGCTGGCGCGGCTGGTCGCCCGGGTCCGGGAGGAGGCCAACCAGCGGTTGTGGGACACCCTGGCCGGGCTGCCGACCGCTCCGCAGCGCCGGCGCCTCGCCGACCTGCTGGAGGTGCCCGCAGGCGAGCGGGTCTCCGACTTGGAGCGGTGGCGCAAGGGGCCGACCAAGCCGTCCGGCCGCAACCTGGAGCGGGCGCTGCACCGGGTGGCCGAGATCGCCGGGGCCGGGCTGGGCGGGCTGGAGCTGGACGCGGTCGTGCCGCACCGGCGGCTGGTGGAGCTGGCCCGCTACGGCATGGCCGGCACGGCCGCCCAGCTCCGCCGGCACCCGACCGCGCGCAAGCTCGCGACCCTGCTGGCCACCGTGGTCTACCTGGAGGCCAAGTCGGTCGACGACGCCCTGGAGCTGCTCGACCTGCTTATGGTCACCGAGCTGCTGGGCAAGGCCGAGCGGGAGGCCGACCGCGAGACCGTGCGTCGCCACCCCCGCCTGGCCAGGGCCTCGGCCAAGCTCGCGGCGGCGGTCGAGGTGCTGCTGGAGGCCACCAGTTGGGATGGCGACGTCGGCCTGGACCGGGTGTGGGCGTCGATCGAGGCGGTCCTGCCCCGCGCCGACGCCGAGCTACGCGCCGCGGTCGCGACGGTGACCGACCTGGTCCCGCCACCAGACGCCGACCTGGACGGGGCGATGCGCGCCGAGCTGGCGACCCGAATCACCACCGTGAGCGGCTTTGTGAAGATCCTCACCGAGGTCATCGCCTTCGGCGCCAACGCCGAGGCCACGCCGGTGCTTGCGGCGATGCAGGCGATGCCGCGGTTGCTGGACGGCCGGCGCACCCGGCGGCCGACCGTGGCCGATATCGACCCGGCGTTGGTGACCGGCTCGTGGAAGCGGCTGGTGTACGGGTCCGGGTCCCCGCGCCGGCCGGGCGGGAGGACCGACGGGGTCATCGACAAGAACGCCTACGTGTTCTGCGTGCTGACCCAGTTCCACCGCCACCTCAAACGCCGCGACATCTACGCCGAGGCCTCCGTCCGCTGGCGCGACCCGCGCGCCCACTTGCTCGACGGGGATGCCTGGGCGGCCGCCAAGGACACCGTGCTGGCCGCGCTGGGCCTGCTCGAAGACCCCGACGGGCGCAGGTCGACGGCGTTGATCCTCCGCCCGCGGTGGGCGTTGGGCCCGGGCCCGGTGCCGAGCTCGGCGGCGTCCAGGTCGACGTCGACGTGCTCGAGGGAGCCGCCGGCCGGCGCCCGTGCTGCGGGTGGTGGCCACCATCCCCCTCGTGCTGACCTGGGGTATTACGTTAGGGCCAGATAGCGTAACGAACCGGACGGGAGGGAGGGCCAGGGTGCGGCTGGCGGCTACTTTCGAGGCTCACCTCGAGCGCGGGCCGTCTGCGCGCCCACTGCCGGGCTGATGCCCTTCCGAGCCCTCCAAGTGCTACAGGATGCTGATGCCCTTCCGAGCCCTCCAAGTGCTACAGGATAAGGCCGGTTATCCTGTCGCCCGAGCGTCCCACCGCGAGCGCATACTGCCGCTCATCCGCGGGCCGAAGACGCACGCGCGACCCCCGCCAGGAAGGACCCTCGATGCCCGAGCGCGACCCCGACCGACTGCCCACCTCC
>JBKPDO010000007.1:0-58168 GCA_046727955.1 bacterium
GCTCAACGCGCTGCTTTTGGGGCTTGGCGGGGTGGCGCTTTTGGTCGGCGGGGTCGGCATCGCCAACGTGATGGTCATCGGGGTGCTGGAGCGGCGCAGCGAGATCGGCCTGCGCCGCGCGCTGGGCGCCACCAGAGGGCATATCCGCACCCAGTTCGTGGTGGAGTCGCTGCTGCTGGCCCTGTTGGGCGGCGCCGGTGGGGTGGTGCTGGGCGCGCTGGTCACCGCCGCCTACGCGCTGCGCCAGCACTGGCAGGTCGTCGTGCCGCTGACCGGGGTGGCCGGCGGGGTCGGCGTGGCACTGGCGTTGGGCGCGCTGGCGGGGCTGTACCCGGCCATCCGCGCCGCCCGCCTGGCCCCCACCGACGCCCTGCGGATGGTGTAGGACGGTGTAGGACGGTGTAGGACGGTGTAGTTGCGGTGTAGTCGTCGCCGGCACGCCCACCCGGCCGTGACGGTGAGCGTGCCGGCGGCAACCCGCGCTCGACCTTGCCGCGCGGGGCGCACGTTGCCGCGCGAAGCGCACCGCAGGGCACCCAGCTTGCCGCGTGGAGTGCACGTTGCCGCGCAGAGGGTGCCTTTGGCGGCCCCACGTTGCCGCGTGGGGCGCACGTTGCCGCGCGAATGGTTGCTCTGGTGTCCGCTATGAGGGCTCTGACCGACATCCTGCGCGGCAAGGTCGGCTGCCCGGGATGGGCCAAACGACCGAAACCGCCCCGGTGGCCGGTCTCGGTCGAGGATGGATGGCCGGATCGAGGTGTTCCGAGCTGGTCGGCGGGTGTCTACTCGCTGGTCGGCGGGTGTCTATAGGTTCGGCTTCTCGGCCACGGCGGTGGGCCTCTCGGTGATCGCGAGCGCGGCGGCGGCGGTCAGCGCCGGCTAGTCGAGAGCGGCGGCGGGCTCGCGCAGGCCGATGCGCTGGTGGAGGCGCCGCAGCGGAGGAGGAGCCCACCAGTTCCAGCGGCCCATCAGCTTCATGGTGGCCGGGACCAGCAGCATCCGCACCACCGTGGCGTCGAGCAGGACCGCGAGCACGGTGCCCAGTCCGATCTGCTTGATGGTGAGCATCCCACCGGCGACGAACCCGGCGAACACGATCACCAGCAGCAGCGCGGCCGAGGTCACGATCCGGCCGGTGCGCTGCAGGCCGAGGGCGACCGCGCGGTCGTTGTCGCCGGTCCGGTCCCAGGCCTCCTTGATCCGCGACAGCAGGAACACCTCATAGTCCATACTGAGCCCGAAGGTGATCGCGAACGTCAACACGGGAGCCGTCGGGTCAAGCGCCCCGACCGGGTCGGCCCCGACCAGCCAGGCCAGGTGACCGTTCTGGAAGACCCACACCAGCGCGCCGAAGCTGGCGCCCAGGCTCAGCGCGTTCATCACGATCGCCTTGAGTGGCACTACCACCGATCCGGTGAAGGCGAACAGCAGCACGAGCGTGGCCAGCACGACCAGCGCCACCGCGAGCGGCAGCCGGTCGCCGAGCATGGCCTGGTAGTCGACCAGCTGGGCAGCATCCCCCGTGACCTGGACCGGGAAGGGAGCGGCCAGGTCGCGGATCTGCCCCACGAGCCGCGATGCGGTCGCGTCCCTGCCGCCGCCGGCGGGCACGACCTCGAGGTCGTAGAAGCCGCGGGACAGGGCGGACGGCTCGCGGACCGCAAGCACGCCGTCCAGGCGGCCGATTCGCTTGACGAACGCGGTCAGCCCGGCTCTGTCGTTGCCGGCGGCGGCCACGACCGTGATGGGCTCGGTCCACACGGCCGCCGGGAAGCGGGCCTGGACGGTCTGGAACAGCTCGCGGGACTCGGCGCCGGCGGGCAGGAAGCGGGCGTCGGGGCTCTGGTAGCGCGCGTGCAGGAACGGGACCGCGACGATGACCAGCGGAGCCGCCACGGCCACGACGATCACCAGGGCACGCCGCTGCACCACCCGCGACAGCGAGACGAACAGCCCGCGGTCGGCCCCGCGCCGCGAGCTCGTGCGGGCCGGGCGGATGCGGCCCCCCCACATGCCCAGCAGGGCCGGCAGTAGGGTTACCGCGGCGAGCATGTCGATCAGCACGACCGCGCCGCCGCCGTAGGCCATGGAGCGCAGGAACGGATCGGGGAACACCAGCAACCCTGCCAGCGACGCGGCCACGGTCAGCGACGAGAACACCACCGTCCGGCCGGCCGTGGCAGCGGCCGCCTCGACCGCGCCTGACAGCTCGTGGCGGGTGCGCTCCTCCCGGAACCGGGACACCAGCAGCAGCGCGTAGTCGATCGCCAGGCCGAGTCCCAGCATGGTGACCACGTTCACGGAGTAGACCGAGACCTCGGTCAGCGAGCTGATCCCCAACAGCGCGAGCAGGCTGCCGGCCATCCCGAGCAGGGCGACCAGCACCGGCAGTCCGGCCGCGACGATCCCGCCGAAGACCACCAGCAGCAGCACCAGCACGACAGGGAGCGAGAACATCTCGGCGTGGCTCAGGTCGGCCTGGGCCTGGTCCTCGAACTCGCTGTCCTGGAGCGGCCCGCCGCCGACCAGGACGTGTGGCGTGCCGATCCGGCGCAGCTCGGTCACGGCCGCCTTGAGCGCCGGGTCGAAGCGGCTGTCCGGCAGGTGGGGCGCGAACTCCACCACGATCAGGGCGGCACGGCCATCGCGGGCCGCCAGCTCGCGCGCTGGCGTGGTGACCGGGTCGCTGACCTCGGCCACGCCTGGGACCGCGCGCAGCCGCTGGGCTGTGGCGCGGATCCGCGCGGCCACCTCGCGGTCGCGCGGGTCGGCGCCGTCGGCGAGCGCGTAGATGCTGGGGCCGCTGGGCTTGAGCGAGTCCACGAGGGCGGCCGCCTGCGCGGACTCGGTTCCCTTGATGTCGCCGACGTCGGAGCTCAGGCGGGACAGGACCTTCCCGCCGACCACGATACCGACCAGGAACAGGAGCGCCCACGAGGCGGCGACAAGCCGCCGGTGGCGGTAGCTGAAACGGGCGAGGCGGCGGAGCATGCTGATCTCCTCCAAGTGGGGAATGCCATCGCCGCGACGGTAGGTGGCGGCCCCCTGCCCCCGGATCACCCGCGCTCGCCAAACTCACGCTCCCCCGCGGGAGTGAGCCGCCGGGAGGCCTCCCCCGCGCGGGGGAGGCCTGGTGGTGGCGCCGGGGCGGATACTAGGCGCATGGACCTGCGCCGAGTACCGGACGCCCTGGCGTGGGCGAGAGCCCACCCAGTGGTCGTTGACGGCCTGCTCGGCGCGCTGCTGGCGGTGGTGTCGCTGATCGCGCTGGTGGTCCAGACAAGCAACGAGCGCCTGCCACGGCCGGGCCTGCTGGCGGTGGCGCTGGTGCTGGCTGGCACCCTGCCGCTGGCGTGGCGCCGTCGCCACCCGCTGTGGGCCAACCTGGCGGTCGGGGCGGCGTCGGCCGCCTACGGGGCCGCGCCGTTCCCTGATCTGATGACGCCGGTGTCGCTGGGGGGTGTGGTCGCGCTCTATAGTGCGGTCGCCTGGTGTGGACGCCGGACCGCGGTGGTGATAGGGGTGATTACTGGCGTGTCGGTGGTAGTCATCGCCCTGGTCCCCAAGACCAACAGCGACCTCGCCGACTTCGCCTTTACCGCGTTGCCGCTGGCGGGCGCCTGGCTGTTGGGTGACAGCGCCCGGGTCCGGCGTGCCTATACGGCGGAGCTGGAGGCGCGGGCGGCCTGGCTGGCGCGCGAGCGCGACCTCGATGCCCAGCGGGCGGTGACCGCCGAGCGCGCCCGCATCGCGCGGGAGCTGCACGATGTCGTCGCCCACCACGTCAGCATGATGGTGGTGCAGGCGGAGGCGGGCCCGGTGGCGGCCGAGCGCGACGGGCCGGGGGCGGCGCGCGGGTTCGACGCGATCGCTGGGATCGGGCGGCAGGCGCTGGGGGAGCTGCGCCGCCTGCTTGGGGTGCTGCGGCAGGAGGGCAGCGAGACCGGGCCGGGTCTGGCGCCCCAGCCGGGGGTGGCGCAGCTACCTGCTCTGGTGGAGCAGGTCCGCGGGGCTGGCTTGGCGGTGGAGTTGGTGGTGGAGGGCGAGCTTGTTTCGTTGCCGGCGGGGATGGAGCTGTCTGCCTACCGGATCGTGCAGGAGGCCCTGACCAATGCGGTCAAGCACGCTGGCGCGAGCCGGGTGCGGGTGCTGGTGGGCTTTTGCGAGCGGGAGCTCCGTATCGAGGTGCGCGACGACGGGCACGGCGCGGCCGGCCAGGACGGCCAGGACGGCCGCGCCGCGCCGGACGGGCACAGCGGGCACGGCCTGATTGGCATGCGGGAGCGGGTCCACTTGTTCGGGGGAGAGCTGACCGCCGGGCCCGGCCCGCAGGGGGGCTTCGTGGTGGCGGCGCGGCTGCCCCTTGGGGGTGGCGGGTGACCATCAGGGTCATGGTCGTCGACGACCAAGGGCTGGTCCGGGCCGGATTCCGGATGATCCTGGAGGCGCAGCCGGACATGGAGGTGGTCGCCGAGGCAGCCGACGGCGCCGAGGCGGTCGCGGCCGCGCGGCGGCTGCGGCCGGACGTGGTGCTGATGGACATCCGCATGCCGGGGGTGGATGGGCTGCAGGCGACCCGGGAGCTGGCCGGGCCGGGGGTGGCCGATCCGGTCAAGGTGCTGATGCTGACCACGTTTGACCTGGACGACTACGTCTACCAGGCGCTGCGGGCGGGGGCCAGCGGTTTTCTGCTCAAGGACCTGCGTCGTGAGGACCTGGTGCGGGCGGTGCGGGTGGTGGCCGCGGGGGACGCGCTGCTGGCCCCCTCGATCACCAGGCGGCTGATCGGCGAGTTCGCCCGCCGGCCCCACGCGGTGCAGCAGGCGCACGCGGTGCTCGAGGCGCTGACCGGCAGGGAGCGTAAGGTCCTGGAGCTGCTGGCCAGGGGGCAGTCCAACGCCGAGATCGCGGCCAGCCTGGTGATCGGCGAGCAGACGGTGAAGACCCACGTTGGCAACGTGCTGGCCAAGCTGAGCCTGCGCGACCGCGTCCACGCTGTGATCCTGGCCTACGAGACCGGCCTGGTCCAACCCGACGCCCACTGACACGCGCCTGGCGCGCCACCGGGCTTCGCCACCTTGCTGCCTGGCTGTCTACTAACATCTGTCCCTCTCGAGGAGGAGCCCATGACCGAGCTGTCAGACGACGTCCGCGCGCTCCTGGACGGCCCCAACTTCGCCCACGTCGCCACGCTGCTGCCGAGCGGCGCACCACACAGCGCCCCAGTCTGGGTCGGCCTGGAGGGCGACCGCATCGCGTTCCTCACATCGCCTGGCTCACGCAAGGCACGCAACCTCGAGCGCGACCCGCGCGTGGCGGTCTCCATCACCGCCCGCGACAACCCGTTCGCGATGGCGCAGGTCCGCGGGCGCGTCGCCGAGCGGCTGGAGGGCGAGGCGGCGTGGGCCGTCATCGACCGGCTCTCGTACAAGTACATCGGCCAGCCGTACTCGCCGCGGACCGACCGGGTGGTGTTCCTGGTCGAGCCGGAGCGCGCGGTGGCACAGGCATATGGATGACCACGCCAGTGCCTGCCCGGCGTCGCGGCAGCAGTCCTTTAGGTGAAGCGCTGGACGAACGCGAGGGCGGTGTCGGCGACCTCGCGCCAGCCGCCGTCGATGGTGAGGGAGTGGCCGCGTTCTTGATCTCCGCGATCTCGGTCACGCCCTCGTTGTCCTGCTGTTGCATGTAGGCCGCGTTGGCGACCGCCCACGGGACAGTGTGGTCCTTCTCGCCCTCGATGATCAGCATCGGCCCACGGTCGGGGTTCTTGGTGTCGACCTTCGCCTCGGTCCACGGGTTGAGGTTAGCCGCCGCGGACTCGAACAGCGGCGCGCCCGAGCCCGGCACGGCATAGGTGTCGTAGAGCTGCTTGGCCTCGTCCTCGCTGACCACGTTGGCGAAGGCGTAGCGGAACTGGTCATAGGTGAGCGGGACCGCGCGGTTGCGGTTGGCCGGGTTGCGCAGCACCGGGAAGGCCGACTTCAGCGCCGAGATGGGGAGCGGGAGCACGCCGCGGAACGGGGCCGGGTCGATCGTCACTGACACCCTGGCCAGGCCGCGCCCGGCCAGGATCTGGGTCAGCAGCCCGCCGAAGGAGTGGCCGATGATGGCCGGTTTTCTGGTAAGCCCACCGATGATCTCCGCGAAGTGGTCGGCGATCTGCCCAATCGTCTTGTGGGCGAACGTCTCGGGATGCGCCGCGGCCTCCTGGACGGTTTCGGGGTCGTCGGGCCACCCGGGCGTCAGCGCCACGTAGCCGTTGTCCTCGAACAGGGTCGCCCAGCGGTCCCAGCTGCTTGGCAGCAGCCACAGGCCGTGGACGAACACGACCGGCGTGCGGTCGGTCTGGTTCGCGCGTTCGCACTGCTCCAGCTCGTGTTCGGTGATCGTCTTGGCAGTCGACTCGGCGCTGGTCATCGGATCCCCTCGGGGCTGCGGCGCGGACAACGGCTGCCGGTACAGTACGAGGCAGCGCGTCCGTTGGCCACCGTTGGGATCAACGTTTGCGAATTCGCCGACCTTGCCGCGTAGTAAGGCGCACCTTGCCACGCGGCAAGCTGGCATAGGCGCCAGGGCTAGCTCGCCGGCACGAATTGCCAGCCCTGGTTCGGGTTGCTGCCGCCGGCGGCCCACTGCTGGATGGTCGTGCCGTCATCTCTGTTCCCGCCGGTGAGGTCCAGCACGAGGCCGCTGGTCCGGTTGACGACCTTGTAGTAGCCGTTGCCGAGCGACACGATCTGCCACTGCTGGTTGGCATTGCCGGTGCCCGAGATCGTCCACGATCGAGCCGCGGGCGACCGGGCCGAGGGTGATGTTCGCCTGCTGGGCGAAGTTGACTGTGCCGTCGGCCTTGGTCAGCCAGGCCTGGAGCGTGGGGAAGGCCGCCGGGCGGGCGGCGCGGTCGTCGCGGCGGCGGCGGCGAGGGCCGCGCAGGCAGCCATGATCAGGAGCCTCCGGCGCCGTGGCCGTGGCTTGGTTGACCTCATGGACCTCATGAGCTGCACAGCCCACCTCCCGCAGCTGGCTTGACAGACTTTTATCAAACCTTAAACTAAGTCGAGAATCAAGCCTCCAGAGATGACCGTGCCGCGAACCAGCCGCGAACCAGAGGTGACCGTGCCGCGAACCAGAGCGACCGTCCGGGACCTGCGCCGGAGCAACCGCGCCGCGGTGCTCGCCGAGCTGTTCTTCGGGGGCGAGGCCAGCCGGCAGGCACTGTCGGAGCGGACTGGGCTGTCGGCGGCGACCATCACCAACGTGGTCGCTGAGCTGCTGGACGAGGGCATGGTGGTCGAGTCCGGCGCCGAGGACTCGGATGGCGGCCGGCCGCGCATCCTCCTGCGGGTCAACCCCGCTCATGGCGTGGTCGTCGGGGTCGATGTCGGCGAGACCCGGATCCGGGTCGAGCTGTTCGACTTGGCCATGGCCGAGCGGGCCGGCGTCGAGTTCCCCCTGCGGCACGGCGAGCACACCCCCGAGCAGGTCGCCGACCACGTCGCCGCCGGGCTGGCGAGGGTTCTCGCCGATGCTGGCGTCGGCGAGGACCATGTGCTCGGCATCGGGGTGGGCGTGCCCGGCGTGGTCGAGCAGGGACTCGACGGGCTGGTCGACGCTCCGACCTACGGGTGGGACAAGGTGCCGCTGCAGGCGCTGCTGGCGGCCAGGACCCCGCTGCCGCTGTTCCTCGACAACGGCGCCAAGACGATGGGCCAGGCCGAGATGTGGTTCGGCGCCGGCCGGGGTGCCCGCGACGCGATCGTCGCGCTGCTCGGCACTGGCGTCGGGGCCGGGGTCGTCACCGACGGGCGGCTGTACCGCGGCGCGGCCAGCAGTGCCGGCGAGTGGGGTCACACCACCCTGGTCATCGGTGGCAGGCGCTGCCGCTGCGGGGCGCGTGGCTGCCTGGAGGCCTACGTCGGCGCCGAGGCGATCCTCGACCGGGCCAGGATCAGCGTCGAAGGCACCGACGAGGAGGCCGCGCTCGCCACCCTGCTCACCGACCCGGCCGCCCGTCCCGTGCTCGACGAGACCGCCCGCTACCTCGGCGTCGGCCTCGGCAACCTGATCAACCTGTTCAACCCCGAACGTATCGTCCTCGGCGGTTGGGTCGGGCTGCTGCTCGGCCCCACGCTGCTGCCCAAGATCCGGGCGGCCGCCGCCGAGCACGCGCTGCGCCGGCCGTACGCGCACGCCGGCATCGTGCTCGGCCAGCTCGGCCCGGACGCGGTCGCGCTGGGTGCGGCCACCCTCGCCGTCGAGCAGTTCCTCGCCCACAGCGGGCGACCCCAACCCCAGCCCCAGCCATCCCGCCGTCAGGCCGCCGTCACATTCCCGACGGCCTAGACTCGTCAAGGAGGAGGAGTCCCGTGCGCGCTCACGTCCGTGGTGCCGTGGCCCTTGTCGTGGCGGCGATTGCCGTCGTCGCGGCAAGCTGCTCCAGCAACAACGCCAGCGGCGGCAGCACCAGTGGCGGCAAATCCACTGGCAACCTCACCATCGCCTTCCTGATGCCGTGCTCGACCTGCGCCGACCGGTTCGAGCACCAGGACAAGCCCCTGTTCATCCAGGCGGTGCACGCGATCGACGCGAACATCAAGGTGATCGCGAACAACGCCGAGGGCAGCTCGGCCACCCAGATCAGCCAGACCGAGTCCGCGCTCACCAACGGCGCCGACGTCATCGTGGTCAGCCCGCTCGACGAGTCGACCGGCTCGGCCATCGTCGACAAGGCCACCGCCGCGAAGGTGCCGGTGCTGTCCTACGACGGCCTCATCACCGGCGCCAAGGCCGACTACTACGTCTCGTTCGACAACGAGAAGGTCGGCCAGCTCCAGGGCGACTACCTGGCCGGCCACCTGCGGAAGGGCGCCACGGTGGCGTTCATCAACGGCGACCAGACCATCGCCCCAGGGCGGCAGTTCAAGGCCGGCGCGCACAAGGCGCTCGACCCGCTGATCCAGGCCCACCAGCTCAAGCTCGGCTACGAGGGCGACGCCAAGCAGTTCGACCCGGCCAAGGGTCAGGCGCTGATGGAGCAGGCGCTCACCAAGCTGGGCGACAAGGTCGACGGCGTGCTGGCCGCCAACGACGGGCTCGCCGGCGGGGTGGTCAACGCGCTCACGGCCCGCCACCTCGAGGGCAAGGTGCTGGTCACCGGCCAGGACGCCAGCGACGCCGGCCTGCAGCGGGTGCTGCTCGGCCAGCAGTCGATGACCGTCTACAAGGCGATCAAGCAGGAGGCCGAGATGGCCGCGAAGATCGCCGTGGCGGCCGCCCAGGGTGACCCGGCGAAGGCCAGGTCCTACACCACCACGACCGTGGACAACGGCGCCGGCCAGGTGCCGAGCGTCCTGCTCAACCCGGTGGTCGTCGACAAGAGCAACATCGCCGCCACGGTGCTGGCCGACGGCTTCACCACCAAGGACAAGCTCTGCACCGGTGACGTGAAGGACAAGTGCCCGGTATGACGCTGCTGGAGCTGCGCGGCATCGGCAAGCGGTTCGGCGCGGTGACCGCGCTCGAGGACGTCACCTTCGAGCTGCGGGCCGGCGAGGTGGTCGCCCTGCTCGGCGACAACGGGGCGGGCAAGTCGACGCTCGCCAAGATCATCGCCGGCACCTACCAGGCCGATACCGGCACCTACCTGTTCGAGGGCCGCGTGGTGCACGTCGGCAGCCCGCAGGCGGCGGTCGCGCTCGGCATCGCCACCGTGTACCAGGACCTGGCGCTGTGCGACAACCTGGACGTCGTCGCCAACCTGTTCCTGGGCCGTGAGCTGGCCGCCGCGCCGGTCGCCGGGCGGCTGCGCCGGCTGCGCGAGCCGCAGATGGAGCGGCTGGCCCGCGACACCCTCACCGGCCTGGCGGTGAAGATCCCGTCGCTGCGGCTGCCGGTGGCCGCGCTGTCCGGCGGCCAGCGGCAGTCCGTGGCCGTGAGCAGGGCCGTGCTGTGGGGCTCCAAGGTCGTCGTGCTCGACGAGCCGACGGCCGCGCTCGGCGTCGAGCAGACCGCGCTGGTGCTCGACCTTGTCCGCACGCTCGCCGAACGGGGCATCGGGGTGGTGCTCGTGTCGCACAACCTCGCCAACGTGTTCGAAGTGGCCGACCGGATGGTCGTGCTCCGGCTCGGCCGGCCCGCCGGCACCTTCGACCGCGCCGGCACCGAGCCCGATCAGGTCGTCGCCGCCATCACCGGCGGCGCCGCGGTGCGCCGGAGGTACGCGTGAGCGCACTGTCCACCCGCAGGGCGACGACGCCGGGCGGCCCAGCGTCGCTCGGCGCGATCCGGGACCGGTGGGCGCGGCTGCGCCGCGGCGAGACCGGCGCCCTGCCGGTGGTGGTGGGCATGGTGGTGATCTGGCTGTTCTTCCAGAGCCAGAACGCCAACTTCCTCACCGCCCGCAACCTGTCGAACCTGGTTCTGCAGCTCGGCGTGGTCGGCACCCTGGCCATCGGGGTGGTGCTGGTGCTCATCGCCGGCGAGATCGACCTGTCGCTGGGCGCCGTGGCCGGGGTCTGCGCCGGGCTGCTCGGCGTGCTGCTCGCCCAGCACGGCTGGCCGACCTGGGCGGCGCTGACCGCCACGCTCCTGCTCGGCGTGGCGATCGGCCTGCTGCAGGGGGCGATCGTTGTCTACGTCGGGGTGCCGTCGTTCGTGGTCACGCTCGGCGGCTTCCTGGCGTGGGGCGGCGTGCAGCTCGCCCTCCTCGGCTCGGCCGGAGAGCTGCGGGTGCAGGACTCGCTCGTGCGCAGCGTCGCCAACTCCTACCTGCCGCCGGCGACCGCCTGGACGCTTGCCGCCCTGCTGGTCGCCGGGGTGGCCGGGGTGGCCTGGCTGCGCCAGCAGGCGTGGGCGCGGGCCGGGCTGGACGCGCCGCCGTGGCGGGCCGCGCTGCTGCCGGTGGCCGGCGTCGCGGTCGCCGGCGCGGTCGTCGTCGCCTACCTGGACCGCTACTTCGGCGTGCCGTACCTGCTCGTGCTGCTGCTGGCGCTCAGCGCCGGGCTGGGCTGGGTGACCAGCCGCACCGTGCTCGGCCGGCACATGTACGCGATCGGCGGCAGCGCCGAGGCGGCCCGCCGGGCCGGAGTGCCGGTCAACCGCACTCGGGTCGTCGTGTTCGCCATTGCCGCGGCGCTGGCCGCGCTCGCCGGCGTGGTGAGCGTGTCCCGCGAGTTCTCGGTGTCGACCGGCACCGGCGGCGGGACGCTGCTGCTGGAGGCCATTGCCGCCGCGGTCATCGGCGGCACGAGCCTGTTCGGCGGCCGTGGCAGGATCTACCACGCCCTGCTCGGCGCGCTGGTCATCACCAGCGTCGAGAACGGACTGGACCTGCTGGGCAAGCCGTCCAGCACCAAGGACATCGCGACGGGTGCGATCCTCGTGCTCGCGGTGTGCCTGGACGCGATCAGCCGGCGGCGCAGGGCCGCCGCGGGAACCTGACGAAAGGCAAGGGCAGTCGATGACCCTCACGTTTCCCAACGGCTTCCTGTGGGGTGCCGCGACCGCGGCGTACCAGATCGAAGGCGCGGCCGCGGAGGACGGCCGCGGACCGTCTAT
This sequence comes from bacterium, assembly GCA_046727955.1. Taxonomy (GTDB): domain Bacteria; phylum Actinomycetota; class CALGFH01; order CALGFH01; family CALGFH01; genus DASVXQ01. Next base: position 11,560 of record JBKPDO010000007.1, read on the forward strand.
CTGGGACGTCTTCGCCCGCACCCCCGGCAAGGTGCGCCACGGCGACACCGGCAACATCGCCTGCGACCACTACCACCGGCTGGACGCCGACCTGGACCTGATGTCCTGGCTGGGCCTGGGCGCCTACCGGTTCTCGGTGGCCTGGCCGCGGGTCCAGCCGGAGGGCCGGGGACCGGCCAACCAGCGGGGTCTCGACTTCTACCGGCGGGTGCTCGACGGCCTGCACGCCCGCGGCATCACCCCGATGCTCACCCTCTACCACTGGGACCTGCCGCAGGCTCTGCAGGACAAGGGCGGCTGGGCGGCCAGGGACACCAGCGACTACTTCGCCGACTACGCGGCGCTGGTCGCTCAGCAACTCGGCGACCGCGTGGCCTACTGGGTCACCCTCAACGAGCCCTGGTGCTCCGCCTTCGTGGGCCACCTGGAGGGCCGGCACGCGCCCGGGCTCAGCGACGAGGCGACCGCGCTGGCCGCGGCCCACCATCTGCTCCTCGGCCACGGCAAGGCGGTCGCGGCGCTGCGTGCCGCCGGCGGCGCCGGACAGGTCGGGATCGTGCTCAACCTGTCCGACCCGCACCCGGCCAGTGACAGCGAGGCCGACCGCCGCGCTGCCGCGATCGTCGACGGCAACGAGAACCGCTGGTTTCTGGACCCGCTGTTTCGCGGCTCCTACCCTGCCGCCATGGTCGAGTACCACCGTGCGGTCAGCGACCTGGAGTTCGTGCGCGACGGCGACCTCGAGCTGATCGCCGCGCCGCTGGACTACCTCGGCGTCAACTACTACGAGCAGCACGTCGTGTCCGTCGGCGACGACGGCGTGCTGCGCGGCGCGGTCAAGCACCTGCCCGAGGGGCGGCGGACCGCCGGTGACATCGCCGTCCGCCCGGACGGGCTCGTCAACATCCTGCGCCGGCTCAAGGCCGCCTACACCGACCTGCCGCTGTACGTCACCGAGAACGGCGCCGCCTTCGACGACTACGTCGACCCGGAGGGCGGTGTGGACGACGAGGAGCGCGTCGCCTTCCTCGAAGCTCACCTCCAAGCCGCCGCCGAAGCCATCGCCGACGGCGTCGACCTGCGCGGGTACTTCGTCTGGTCGCTGATGGACAACTTCGAGTGGGCTGACGGCTACGGCAAGCGGTTCGGCATCGTCTTCGTCGACTACCGGACCCAGGACCGCATCCCCAAGGCCAGCGCGCGCTGGTACCGCGAGGTGATCGCCCGCAACGGGCTCACCGACCCGTAAGCAGCCTGGGCCCCCCGCATTTAGATCTCGAGCCGGGAGTCCTCCAGGTCGAGGTCGCGCTCGATGCGATGCATGACGTCGTTGCTTATCTCGCCCTGGTTGCGGAGCAGCACGATCTCGCGCCGCTGCGCCTCCAGCAGCTCGCGGACCAGCCGCTGGTAGGCCAGCGAGCGATCCTGGTAGCCGTCGTCCTCCAGGTAGCCGGCGCGTGCCTTCAGGCGCCGACGGCGGAACTGGTACAGCCCGCGCATCCGCTCGACGGTGTCGTCGCGGGTCCATCCCTCACCGGCGAGCTCCTCCAGCCGCGCCAGCGCCGCGTTGGTCGCGAGCAGGCGCCCCCGCAGCTCCTCCTGCTCCTCGCTGCCGTCGTCCCTGACCCCAAGGCGGCGGATCAGCGAAGGCAGCGTGAGCCCCTGGAGGACCAGAGTGGCCAGGATCACGCCGAAGGTCATGAACAGGATCAGGTTCCGCTCGGGGAACGCCTGGCCGGCTCTGGTCGTCAGCGGCAGGGCCAGCGCGGCCGCCAGCGAGACCGCGCCGCGCATCCCGCTCCAGCCGACCATCAGCCGCTGCCTAGCGCCGACCCGCCGGGCGACTTGCGACGGCCGGCGGTCCAGCGCCCGGACCACATACGGGAAGGTGAACACCGACGCGAGCCGCACGGCGATCACCACCACGCTGATCAGTGCCGCCTGGCCGACCAGCACGGCGACCGAGTGCCCGCTCACTCCTATGAGGATGGGGTGCAGCTGCAGGCCGACCAGCACGAACAGGATCGCGTTGAGCAAATAGACCAGCACCTCCCAGAAGGAGAACCCCAGCAGCCGCGTCGACGGCGAGACCAGCTGGGGAGCACGCCAGCCCACGTACAGTCCGGCGGTCACCGCGGCCAGGACCCCCGAGGCGCCCAGGCGGTCCGCGGGCAGGTAGGCGGCGTAGCCGGTCACCACCGACAGGACGATCTCGGTCGCCGAGTCATCGGTCCGGCGGCGGGCCTCGGCGATCAGCCACCCCACCGCCAGGCCGATGGCCACGCCGCCGACCGCACCGGCCACGAACCGCAGGCCAGCCTCCCAGAGGCTGAAGCCGCCCGTGACCACCGCGGCCAGCGCCACGCGGTAGGCGACCAGCGCGGTCGCGTCGTTGACCAGGCTCTCGCCCTCCACCAGCACGACCAGGCGGTGTGGCACACCCAGCCGGCGCGCGATGGCGGCAGCGGCCAGCGGGTCGGTCGGCGACACGATCGCGCCCAGCGTGAACGCCGCCGCCCACGGCAGCCCGGGCACCAGCGCGTGCGCGACCGCCGCGACGGCGACCACGGTCGCCAGCACCAGCACGACCGCCGAGATCGAGATCGCGCGGGCATCGCTGCGCAGCTCCCGCGCCGACGAGAAGAACGCGGACACGTACAGCAACGGGGGTAGGAACAGCACCAGGACCAGCTCGGGCTGAAGCCGCGCGGCCGGCACGCCCGGCACGAACCCGAGCACCAGGCCGCCCAGAACCAGCACGATCGGGTAGGGCACGCGGACCGCGCCAGCCAGGACGCTCAGTCCCCCCACGGCCAACATGAGCACCAGCAGCAGCAGCTCAGGCTCACCCATGCGATCACCTCACCGGCTCACCGGCGCCAGGGTAGACGAGCACACACCCAGCGGACCCCGCCGACGCGGCTACCGCCGCGCGACCTCGTAGAGAGACGGGTGCGACCGGCCCGAGACTTCCGCGGTGGCCTCGCGAAAGGCGGAGTCGTCGATCGCGGCCTGGAAGGCGTCCGCGCTCGGCCACGCGGCGATGTTGACGAAGCGGAACTCCGCGTCAGGAGCAAGGCTCCGGTGCAGCCTGGTGCCCAGGTAGCCGGGCTGCGCCCGCATGAGCCTCCGGGCCTGCTCCCATGAGGACATGAAGTCGTCCTCGTCGGGCGCCGGGACCTCGAAGAGGTTGATCAGCACCACCGCCTTGGCCGGCTCCGACCCCGCCACGTCCGACCCAGCCGGGTCCGGCCCGGCAGGCGCGTCGTCCTCCGCGATCACCTCGTACAGCGCCGGGTGCGAGACGTAGGGCATCTGCCTGCCCGGGAACCCGGGCGCGGCCATGGCCGCCTGGAAGTCGCGCGGCGACCGCCAGCGCGCCACGTTGACGAACCGGAATTCGGGCTCCGGAGCCAGGCTGCGGTGCAGGGCCGTGTCCACGTAGCCCTCCCGGCCGGCGAGGAAGTCCCTCGCCCGCTCCCAGCGAGTCACGAATTCCTTGTCCCGGTCGAGCGGCACCTCGAACGCATTGATGAGCACCACCGGGTGCCTGTCAGCGCACATCGTCATCTCCTCTGGAGCACCCGCGTAGGCAGGTGCATGGCACCTGGCGGCCGCCACGGTTGGCCCGGACGGCCGCCGTGTCTGCAGAGGTCACAGCTCGCCTGGCCTGGCCCCGACCAATGACGGCGATGTTCACGTGCTCCTCCGATCACTGCTGCTCGTCAATTGCAGGGATACCCATTTCGGTGCGGTGATACGGCCGCAATATGGCGAAAGGTCGCCTGGGTCAGCTCTCCACGAGCAGCTCCATGAGCTGCTCGACCATGAAGCCGCGCTCGTGGCGGTCGGCGAGCTCGCGCAGTGCGTCGAGCAGCGCGTCGGTGACCTCGAGCGGGGCCACGCCGAGGACCTCGGAGCGGGTGATCGTGGTCGGCGGCGTGCGGGGCGCGAACCAGTGCCGGAGCAGCCCGATGCCGATCTCGTTGACGCTGCGGCGCCCCTCCGTCCACGCCGCCACCTCGCGCGCGAAGAACGCCTGGTTGAGGTCCGCGAGGGCGTCCAGACGGGTCCGCTCGGGCCGTTCGGCGAAGTCGTCGTCGTCGAACAGCCGCGAGGTCGGGACCCGCCCGGCGTACTGGAAGAACTCGCCCCGGTCGAACGCGACCAGGTCACCCTCACGGGTGGCGACCGCGGTCGCGCTGCGCAGCGGGCCGCCGGGCTCCTCGTAGACGAGCCCGGTCAAGAAAAGCGGATAGCGCCGGAAGCGGAGGCCGTTGACCACCTCGGCCAGCCTGGCGTGCTGAGCGAACGGCTCGGCCGGGGCGGGTGTCTGGGTCACGGGGCGCTCCTGGTCGCGTGGGTGTCCGCCAGCTAGGAAACCGTAGTCCGGCCCGGCTCCGCAACGCCAGCCTGCCGGCTCGTCCGGCGCGGCCACCGCGGGCGCACGTGGCGGCGCTTCCCCCTGGCCGACCTGGTCGTGTTCGGGCACTCCCACATCCCGCTGGACCAGTCCGGCGACAAGGGGCCACGGTTGCTGAATCCTGGTCCGCCGACCGACCGCCGCCGCCAGCCCCACGGCACCATAGGGCTGCTCCGCGTGGAAGCGGGCGAGCTGGTCGAGGCCCGGATCATCCCGGTCACCTGAGGGATCGGCACCCTGATGAGCAGGTGGCCGGACGTCAATGAGGCCGGACCATCGCCGGTCACGCAAGCGCCGTATCGTGCCGTGCCGCATTTGCGCGACCGGACTGACTACGGATCGAGGTAATCTGACGCCGCTGGGTCAGCCGTGCCGGTCCGCGCAGGGCAATGATGGCGTGGGCGCTCTGGGAGCCTTCCAGCGAGGCTCCCATCCCCTCCGAGCAAGGTAAGCCGGCCCGGTCGGTTGGCTCTTCGAGCCGAACGATGCCTTCGCATGCTTTTGACACGACGGAGGACACGCGGTCCAATCAGTCGGCCAAAAAACCGGGGGCGGACATTGCGTGTCGGAAATTACATAGATCGGGGGGCAATTGACTGAGCGCGACGCTAAAGGCGTTCGATCGCGTCGGCCCTTTCGCCGCCGTCGCGATCCTCAGAATGTCGTTCTCGTTTCCAAGGACTTGACGCTCGCCTCGCTGCTCGAGGCGATAATCGCGAGGCCAAGAGCGCTGAAGATCGTCAGCTCCAGCAGCGAATTTCCGGATCCTGAGGCATTCCCAGCGGATACGGTCGTGCTGGACCTGCCCTACAGGGTCCGATGGGCCGCCTGCCAGCAGATCCGCGAGCGCTATTCGGGCCGTCTGATCGTGACGGTGTCGAGCGAGCGGGAGACCGAGGCCTGGCCCCCCGACCCTGCGTGCTGGTTCCTGGTGCGGCCCTTCGGGGCGGAGGACGCCCTGCGGGCGCTGCAGGCGCCGGTGCCACCAGGACCTGGGGCGCGGGCGCCCCTGGTCATACGCCGTCGCACCGCTGATCGGGAAGCGTTGCCACGCGGAGCCGCCGCCCAGGCAGGCGCAGCGGCGGGTGCCTCGATGGCGGCGCAGGAGCCGGCCCCGCGGCTCTCCACCGAGGAGTCGCTGTGGGACGTGGACACCAGCAGCACCCCCCCACTCTCACCGCCCTCGGTGCTGGATCCACCGCGGGTGGAGGAACGGCCGCCGATGGTCGCGCCACTGGCGATCGAGCCGCCGGCGGTGCTCCCGGTCACCAGAAAGCCCGAGGTGGTGACCCCTCCCGCGGCCAGGTGGCCGCGACCGGTCGAGGAGCTGCCCCCAGTGGCCGGAGCGCCCCCGGTGGCTGAGGCGCCTCCAGTGGCCCCCGTCGGCAGTGAGCCTGAACCTGTGGCCGAGGCCGGGCCGCTGGTCGAGCCGACGGAGGTCAGCCCCGGCACTGCTGCGCCCGCCGACACCGTCGAGCCCGAGGAGGTTGTCGAGCCGGCCGCCGTGGTCGAGCCCGAGCCTGTCGAGCCCGAGCCTGTCGAGCCCGAGCCTGTCGGACCTGAGCCTGTCGGACCTGAGCCTGTCGAGCCCGAGGTCGTCGAGCCCGAGGTCGTCGAGCCCGAGGTCGTCGAGCCCGAGGTCGTCGAGCCCGAGGTCGTCGAGCCGGCCGCCGCCGTGGAGTCCGAGGACGCCGCGCCATCGCCGCCGGCGATCCCCGTCCCGGTGACGCCGCGAGCGAGCCGCCCCCGCCGCTCGCGGCGGACGCTCGCGGAGGTCGTGGGCGCCTTGATCCTGGTGGTCGCCGCCGGCTTCGGTGGTATCGCCATCGGGCGGTCCAGCGTGGCACACGGCCGCGGTGACCTCAGCGGAGCGCCTCCACCAGCGGCATCCAGCGCGACCGCGCCGTCCTCCACCAACCCATCCACCATCCGCGGGCAGATCCTGGCGTCCGTCGCCCCGTGCCTGTCCGCTCTCGACAATTCCGACGCGGCCATCTCCTACCTGGTCGGAAACATCCGCGACGACCGGCTCTCCAAGTCCATCCAGCAGTACCAGGTGGACCGTCAGGCCTGCCGCGAACGAGTGAGGTGAGCACATGCGAGCCACCATGCGTGGCGCCGTTCTCGTCACCGCCGCTCTGGTGATCTGCCTGACCGTCGCTCCCGCAATGGCCGCAGCTGCTGGTCCTGGGCGGCGCTGGCCTCTGTGGCGCGCGGAAGCTCCGCCACGCCCTAGAGCGCGGTCGCCGTTAGGGCCGTCGAGGCGGTAGGAGCTTCGAGGCCGGCCGCGCTACGCAGCCGGCTGGTCGGCGGCCGCCACTGCGGCGGCCGCCGGCTCCTTTGACGCCAACGCCAGCTGGAGCACCTGCCCGATCTCGTCGGCCAGATGGAAGGTCATCTGCTCGCGAACCGACTCGGGCACGTCCTCGAGGTCTCCGCCGTTGCGGGCGGGGAGCACGACCTCCTTGAGGCCGGCCCGGTGCGCGGCAAGGACCTTCTGCTTCACCCCGCCGATCGGCAGCACCCGGCCCTGCAGCGTGATCTCGCCGGTCATGCCCACCTCGGCCCGCACCGGCCTGCCGGTGAGCAGGCTCACCAGCGCGGTGGTCATAGTGACCCCGGCGCTCGGGCCGTCCTTGGGCACGGCCCCGGCGGGCACGTGCAGGTGCACACGGCGGCGCTCCACCGGCTCGTCGATGCCGAGCTCACGCGCGTGCGCGCGCACGTACGACAAAGCGATGCTGGCGGACTCCTTCATCACGTCGCCGAGCTGGCCGGTCAGGGTCAGGCCGGGCTCGCCGTCCATCACGCTGGCCTCGACGAACAACACGTCGCCGCCCACGCCGGTGACCGCCAGGCCGGTGGCCACCCCGGGGACGGCCGTGCGCTCGGCCGCCTCGAAGAAGAACCGCTGCCGGCCCAGATAGCCGCGCACGTCGTCAGCGTCGATCACCACCGGCGCGGTGACCTCGGCCGCGGCGAGCCTGGTCGCCACCTTGCGCAGCATCCGGCCGATCTCGCGCTCGAGATTGCGGACGCCGGCCTCGCGCGTGTAGTCGCTCACGATCGCGCGCAGCGCCGCGGTGGTGAGCACCACCTCGTCCCGCCGCAGACCAGCCTGCTCGGTGCGCCGGGCGAGCAGGTGGTCGCGCGCGATGGCGACCTTCTCCTCCTCGGTGTAGCCGTCCAGGCGCACGACCTCCATCCGGTCGAGCAGCGGCTGCGGGATCGTCTCGACCACGTTCGCGGTGGCGATGAACAGCACGCCGGACAGGTCGAGGTCGACCTCGAGGTAGTGGTCACGGAAGGAGTGGTTCTGGGCCGGGTCGAGCACCTCGAGCAGGGCCGAGGAGGGGTCGCCACGCCAGTCCGCGCCGACCTTGTCGACCTCGTCGAGCAGGAACACCGGGTTCATGGTCCCGGCCTCCGTGATCGCCCTGGCGATGCGGCCCGGCTGGGCGCCGACGTAGGTGCGCCGGTGCCCGCGGATCTCGGCCTCGTCGCGGATGCCGCCGAGCGCGACCCGCACGAACTTGCGGCCCATCGCCCGCGCGACCGACTCGCCCAGCGAGGTCTTGCCCACCCCGGGGGGGCCGACCAGGGCGATGATCGTGCCGGAACCGCGGCCGCTCTGCGGCTCGACGCCCCGGTCCGCGCGGAGCTTGCGCACCGCCAGGTACTCGATGATGCGGTCCTTGACGTCCTCGAGCCCGTTGTGGTCCTCGTCGAGCACCCGCCGGGCCTCGGCGATGTCGAGCCGGTCGTCGGTCTTCGTGCCCCAGGGCAGCTCGGTGACGGTGTCGAGCCAGGTGCGGATCCAGCCGTGCTCGGGGTTCTGCTCAGGCGTGCGCTCGAGCCGGTCGATCTCGCGCTCGATCGCCTTGCGCGCCTCCTCGGGCACGCCCGCGCCGAGCTCCTCGAGCCGCTTGCGGTAGCCGGCGACCAGGCCCTCGCCGTCGTCGGCCTCGCCCAGCTCCTTGCGGATGGCGGCGAGCTGCTGCCGCAGGAGGAACTCCCGCTGGGTCTTCTCCAACCCGTCGGAGACGTCCTTGCGGATGCGGTCCTTCAGCTCCTGCTCGGCGAGGACGTCGCGCGCCCAGCCGAGGACCTTCTCGAGCCGCTCGGTGACGTCGATGGTCTCGAGCACCTCGACCTTGCGCTCGAAGGAGAGGTCGGGGGAGTAGACGGCGGTGTCGGCCAGCTGCCCGGGGTCGTCGACGCCTCGCAGCGTCTCAGCGACCTGGCGGGCGCCGCGCGACTCCAGGATGCTCTCGATCACGGCGCGGTACTCGCGCGCCAGCTCGCGGGCGCGCGGCGTGGGGTCGGTCTCGCTGATCGGCTCGATCTCGACCCAGGTGGCGCTGCCGGTCCCGGCCACGCCGGCGGCGATGCGGGCACGGTTCAGACCACGGACGACGATCGCCATCTGGCCGCCGGGCAGCTCGCCGGCGTCCTCGATCTTGGCCACGGTGCCGACGCGCGCGTAGCGCTCGCCCACCTTGGGGACGAGCACCAGGAGCTGGCCGGCCTCTCTGGCCGCCGTGGCGGCGGCGCGCGACTCGGCTGTCTCGAGAGTCGCGGTCACGACCATGCCGGGGAGCACGACACCGCTGGTCAGAGGCAGCAACGGGAGGGTCTCGACAGAGAGCTCAGGCATTTGTTCTCCAGATCAGGTTGGGGTGCGTTTCAGGTTGAAGTGCGTTTCCTCTGACAACGCCCAGCCGCCTGGAGCAATTCCTTGCCTCGGGAGAAGGTTGAGGTCACCGACCTTCGCCAGGTGGACTACCAGTCCTCGAGGCCCTGCAACCGATCCGTCATCTGGTAGAGGGTGGGCTGGTCGACGCCGCCGATGAGGCAGTACACGATGCCGTGCGCGTGCCACCAGATGCTGCCGGTCTGGTCCCAGCGGGCCGCCTCGAGCTGACCCTCCCGCGCCGCGTCGCTTGGCCCCGCTACCGGCGGCAGGCTGCCCTTCCAGCGCATAAGCGTGACGCGCCGGCCAGCGCGGTCGCGGTACTCGGTCACAGCGGCGAGGTGGCCGGCGAGCATGCGCGAGCCGGTGGCCCGCACATGGAAGCCGAGTGAGCCGAGGTCAGGCGTCTGGGCGGCGGGCCCGAGCACCGCCGTCAGGCGCTTCTGGGTGGAAGTGTCCCAGCGCAGCATCAGCGGCCCGCCGCGGTAGGCACGCCAGGCGGCCTCCAGTGCGCTCGACTGCCGCGGCACCGGCACTACCAGGACGACCGCGGCCAGCAGCGCGCCGGCGAGCCCCGCGGCGGCCCCCAGAGCGAGCCAGTGCCGGCGCCGGCCGCGCCGGGCCGCGCCACCGACGGCCTCACGGCGCAGCGCGGCCATGATCTGGCTGCGGACCTCCGGGGGGGTGGGCACCGCTGAGGACCGGACCAGGGCGGTGAGCTGGCGGTCGAGGAGGGCGCTGGAGGCGCAGTCGCTGCAATGGGCGATGTGCTGGCGCGCCGCGGCCGCCTCGTGGAGGTCGAGCTCCCCGAGGCTGAAGGCGGTCAGCCGCTCCCGGAACTGCTCACAGGTCATCTGCCTGCACCCTTCCCAGCTCCGGCAGCAGCATCGCCTCGAGCCGGCGGCGGGCGCGGTGGAGGCGCGACAGGATGGTGCCCCGCGGCACGCTCATGACCTCGGCCGCCGCGGCGCAGGAGAGGCCGTGGATGTCGACCAGCGTGACGGCGGTGCGGAACTCCTCCGGAAGGCGGGCGATGGCCCGGCGCACGCTCTCGCGGTCGAGCTCCCGGACGGCCTGCTCCTCCGGGCCTGGCTCAAAGCTGGCCGGCTCGGTGGGCGACTCCTCGTCCGAGTCGAGCCGGACCAGGGACATGCGCCGCTCCTTGCGGTACTGCGTGCAGAACAGGTTGTACTGGATGCGGAGCAGCCAGGCCTTGCAATTGGTGCCTGCCCGAAAGGTCGAGAACGAGCACAGGGCCCGCAGCATCGTCTCCTGGGTCAGGTCCTGGGCGGCGGCTCGCTCGCCCGTGAGCCGCAGCGCGGCGTCGTACAGCGTATCCATGTGCGGTACGGCGGTCGCCTCGAACCCGGCCAGCTCCACTGGCGACGACTCCCTCCTGTCGGCCCGGGCGCTCCCGCCGCTCCTGCATCAGGAACTTCCCCGCCCCCGGACCGATTCCCGGATGACTGCGGGAGGCTCACGCCCCCCGCACACCCCAAAGCGCGGTGAGGCTTCGCCTCGATTATCGATTCAACTTGCGACGACTGCAGGGGCTCACGCCCCCGCATGCCCCCGGGCGCGGTGAGGCTTCGCCTCGATTCAGTCATTCAGCTTGCGACGGCGGGAGACGCCGCGGGTGTCTCCCGCCGTGGTCCCGCGAGACGGCGGCGGCGACGGCGGCGGGAGCCGGAGCGGCGCTTGGACGGCGGCGCGCCCGCGGTGCCGGTCTCGTCGGCGGGGGGCCTGGCCGCGGCGGCCTGCTGGGCCCTGGCCGCGGCGCGGCTGGTGGCCGCCTCCTCGACGGTGGGCAGGTCGAACAGGTCGACCAGCAGCTGGCTGGTCGAGTAGACCTCGTGCACTGGCTCGTCGCGCAGGCCGAGGTGGTCGCGGATCGCCTCAGCGGTGGCCGCCTCGTTCCAGGCTACGAAGGTGATCGCCACACCGGCTGCCCCGGCCCGGCCGGTGCGACCGATGCGGTGCACGTAGGCGCGCTCGTCCTCGGGCGTGTCGTAGTTGATGACGTGCGACAGCCCGGCGATGTCCAGGCCGCGGGCGGCCACGTCGGTGCAGACCAGCACGTCCAGCTTGCCCTTGCGGAACGAGCGCATGACCCGCTCGCGCACCGGCTGGGGGAGGTCGCCGTGCAGCGCGCCAGCTCTGTAGCCCCGCTCCACCAGGCCCTGGATGGTCCGCTCGACCCCTCGCTTGGTGCGCCGGAACACCGCCACGCGGTCGCGGTCCGGCGCGTCGAGCAGGCGGCACAGCACCTCGAAGCGGTTCAGCGGGTGGACCTGGAGGAAGTACTGCTTGGTGGCGGGCACGGTGCGCCGGTCGCCCTCCGGCTCGGCGTGCACGAAGGTGGGCTGTTTGGAGTAGCGGCGCGCGAGCGCCACCACCTCCTTTGGCATGGTGGCCGAGAACAGCATGGTCTGCCGGTGCTCCGGGGTTGCCCGGATGATCGCCTCCACGTCCGGCAGGAAGCCGAGGTCGAGCATCTCGTCGGCCTCGTCGAGCACGAGGATGCGCAGCGAGCGCAGCTCGAGGCTGCCCTGCCGCAGGTGGTCGAGGAGCCGGCCGGGGGTCCCGACGACCACGGCCGCGCCCTCGTTCAGGTCGACGATCTGCGGGCCCATCGGGCGGCCGCCGACAATCGCCGCCACACGGACGCCGGCGTCGTGGCCGGCCTTCTCGACGTCGGCCGCCACCTGCAGGCACAGCTCACGGGTTGGGACGACGACCAGGGCCTGGACCACTGGCTCGCGGGGATCGACCTCCTGAACGATCGGGATCCCGAACGCGAGCGTCTTGCCGGTGCCGGTGCGCGCCTGGCCGATGAGATCGACGCCGGCCAGGGCGAGCGGCAGGCAGAGGGTCTGGATGGGGAATGGGTGCTCGATCCCGATGCGGGCGAGCGAGGTGAGAGTGGACGGAGTGGCGCCGAGATCGGCGAAGCTACGTTCGACGGTTGCTGACTGACTCAGGCTGAAGCCTCCAGGAAGTTCGCGGACATTTGCGGAACCGGCTCCTATTGGGGAGCTTGCCTTCCGCACCATCCCAGTGTAGCGGGACCTTAGTATCGTGGGACCTGCGGGTCCACCACCAGGCTCCAGTCGTCGATGCCCCCGGCGAGACTGCGGGCGCGCTCCCAGCCGTTCGCCCTGAGCCACACGGCGGCCTGCGCGCTGCGCATACCGGTGTGGCAGTAGAGGACCACGTCCGCCTCCCTGGGTATCTCGGCCGCGCGCTCGACGAGCTCGGCCAGCTCGACGTGGATGGACGGCTCGATGCAGGCCATCGCCCGCTCCATGCGGGTGCGCACGTCGACGAGCAGGGGCGCGTCGGGTCCCGCCAGCTCGCCCGCCAGGTCCGCGGCGGTCACCTCTTCGAGCAGCGGGTGGCCGCGTCGGAACGTCACCTGAAAGATCCCCCTTCGCCGCTGGCTGCCGCCGCTAGCCGCCGCCAATCGTACCCCGCTGGCTACGGTAGGCTTGGCCCGGTTATAAGCGCCGGAGTGGCTACATCACGACGGCGTTGGCACAGGCGCTCTTGGGGGGCCGCCGGAAGGGTCCGGGGAACCCCGAGGGCCGGAAGGGTCCGGGGAACCCCGAGGGGGTGCCCCGGTGGGTCGGGTCCCGGTGGGAAGGGAGAGCGAGCTCCCACCACATGGATGGAGCGCTGTGGGCTGGTGGGTCAAGCCAATTCCATAGAACAGGTCTGTCGCAAAGGGAGGTTGTAGGTGGCCAGTCCGGCCGAGGTCTTCCAGGCGCTGCGCGAGGCCCATGCCAAGGCCGACGCCGACGCCGCCGCCACGCTGTACGCACCCGACGCGGTGTACTTCGAGCCGGACGACGTGGCTCACCGCGGCCGTGACGACATCCGCAACTACCTTGCCGCCTACTTCGCCAGGCGCGGGCCGGTCGAGGTCACGGTCAAGCGCGAGGTGACCGCCGATTCCTCCGTGCTCGCCGAGTGGACCAGCTCCTACACCGAAGGCGGCCGGCGCTGGTCCGGCACCCCTGGCGTCTCGGTGATCGAGCTGGGGCGCGACGGCATCGCCTACCATCGCGACTACCAGTAGGGCGGCGCGGCCGGCGGGCTCAGCGCGAGGTGAAGCCAACGCGCTTGCTGGCGTTCTCCTCGCCGATCTCGACATAGGCCAGCTTGTCGACCGGGATGCCGATCCGGCGGCCGGTGGTGTCGACCAGCCAGAGGACGCGCGTCTGGTCGTTCAGGGCGTCCTCGACCGCCTTGGCGACCTCGTCCGGCGACTGGTCGGTCTCGATCTCGAGCTGCTTGGGGCTGTAGATGACGCCCAGCTTGACCTCCATCGGTTTCTCGTCCTTCCACTCGAAGAGTCTGGCGTAGCTGCAGGGTGGGGCTTGCCGCGCGAGCGTAGCAGCAGCGGGCGGAACCGAACCGGCTCAGGCGGCGGTGGAAGGCGCGGGCGGGGTGTCACAGCGGCTTGGTAGGGTCCGACCCAACCGAGCGGGTCGAGTCGGGGGAGGCGAGGCCGGTGGGGTGGGGCGTGGGCCTGGCGGCGGTGGCGCTGCTGGGGCTTGCGGCGGGGTTCCTGCTGGCGCGCCGCGGCGGCCATCTCGGCCTGGCCGCCAACCTGCTGGACAGCCGCTTGGAGGGCATGTCCAAGGAGCTGGACCGGCGCCTGGCCGATCTCGACCGCCGCCTGTACCTCGGCCTGGACAGCGTGCAGCTGGCCCAGGCGCAGGCCGGCGACGTGGCCGCCGACGTGCGCGAGCGGGTCGCGACCGTGACCGGCATCGCGCAGCAGGTCCTCGACCATGCGCGCGACCTCGCCAAGCTCGAGGACCTGCTGCGCCCGCCCCAGGCCCGCGGCGCCTTCGGCGAGGTGCTGCTCGAGCACCTGCTGGCGCAGGGCCTGCCGGAGGGCTGCTGGCGGACCCAGCACGCCTTCCGCTCGGGGGCGCGCGTCGACGCCGTCCTCGTCCTCGACGGCTCGCTGGTGCCGGTGGACTCCAAGTTCCCGCTAGAGGCGTTCGCCCGCATGGCGGAGGCCGGCGAGGGCGAGGCCGCCAGGGCGCTGCACCGGCGCGCCTTCGTGCGCGACGCCCGCAGGCACGTCGAGGCGATCGCCGAGAAGTACATCCGCCCGGACGAGGGCACCTTCGACTTCGCCCTCTGCTACCTGCCGTCCGAGGCGGTGCACTACGAGTTCCTGCGCGAGGACCCGCCGGGCGACTCGCCGTTCCGCCACGCGGTCGAGCGCCGCGTCTTCCCGGTGTCGCCGGCCACCTTCTACGCCTACCTGCTCTCGGTCGGGGTGGGCCTGCGCGGGCTCAGGGTCGAGGCGAACGCGCGCCGGGTGCTGGACGCGCTGGCGGCCCTGCATGGCGACCTCGAGCGGTTCCAGAGCGATTTCGAGGTGGTCGGCAGGCATCTGGGCAACGCGCGGGCGCGCTGGGAGGACGCCGCCCGCCGGCTCGACCGCCTCGGCGACCGGCTCGCCGAGGCCGCCGACAGCGCCGGCGGCGTGGCCGCCCGCGCGCCCCAGCCCCAGGAGCCGGCGCCAGAGCTCGAGCCGCGGCCGGAGGCGTTCAGGGAAACCGGCTGAACCAGACGAGCGACAGTCCCGCCCCCGCCACCAGGAGCAGCAGGGCGCCGGCGGCGAAGATCACCGTGATCTCCTGCCGCTGCTTCACGAAGCCGATCTTCGAGCCGAGGTCGTGGTAGATCGCCTTCAGGTCCTTGTTGCTCGGCGCGATGAAGAAGCGCCCGCCCGTGGCGTCGGCCACGCGCTGCAGGGTGAACTTGTCCGGCGGCACCGGGATGCGGCGGAGCTGCCCGGTCTGCTCATCGGGGATGTCCACCATGCCCGTGTCGGTGCCGAGCGCGATCGTGAAGATTGGCACGCTGACCTGGCGGGCATGGCGCGCGGCATCCAGCGGCTGGGTCCTGCCCTGGGTGTTGGCGCCGTCCGACAACAGCAGGATCACCATGGGCGGCTCCTTGCTGGGGTCGGGCGTGGTGGTCGAGGGCGGGGTGAGCCGTTGGCCGTTCGGCACCGTCGTCGAGGGCGCCGGCGGCGTCGGCGGGCGCCTGGCCTCGAGGGCCCGGTCGATCGCGTCGCCCATCGCGGTCGGCCCGTCGGCGTTCAGCGTTGCCAAGGCATCCTGGACCGCGACCCGGTCGGTGGTCGGCCTCACCAGGATCTGCGCGGTGCCCGCGAACGACACCACCCCGACCCGGAACTTCGCCGGGAGCTGGTCGACGAAGGTGAGCGCGGCCTGCTCGGCCGCGATCATCCGGCTCGGCGCGACGTCGGTGGCGTTCATCGAGCCAGAGGTGTCCATCACCAGCATGACCGTGGCCTGCTCCTTGGGGACCAGGGTGGTGGCCTGCGGCCGCGCCAGGGACAGCAGCAGGCCGGTGAGCGCCAGCAGGTACAGCGCCGGCGGCAGGTGCCGGCGCCAGCCAGGAGAGCGCCGGACCACGTTCGCGAGCAGGTCGAGATTGGTGAAGCGCACCGCATAGCGCGTGCGGCGGCGCTGGCCGAGCAGGTAGGCCGCCACCGCCGCCGGCACCAGCAGCAGCGCCCACAGGAAACCCGGCCATTCGACGCTCATCGCCACCTCCTCCCCGGGGCCCTGGAAGCGCTGGACGACGGGCCGACGATGCGATTGCGCAGGAAGCCGGCGAAGGTGCGCAGCCAGTCGCCCTCTGTCCACAGCACGACGTGGTCGACGCCGCAGCGCCGCAGCTCCGCGACCAGCTCTTCCCGTTCCGCCTCGGCTGCGACGCTGAAGCTCTCGCGCAGCCCCCGCTGGCTGGTGTCGACCCGCAGGTGCCGTCCGGTCTCCGGATCGACCAGCCACAGCTCTCCGACATCGGGCAGCTCCTGCTCGCGCCGGTCGCGGATCTCCACCGCGACGAGGTCGTGCCTGCCGGCGAGGGAGAGCACCGCCGGCTTCCAGTCCCGCGGGCCGCGGAAGTCGCTGACCAGGAAGATCAGCGAGCGGCTGTGCGCCAGCCGGCCGGTGCGGGCCAGCGCCTCACCCAGCGAGGTCGCGCCGGCTCCCTCGAGCTGGGGCTCGCGGCGCAGCGACGAGAGCAGTCCCATCAGCCCCATCCGCCCCTGCCGCGGCGGGATGGTGCGCGGATCGTCGTCGCCGAAGGTGGTGATCCCGAGCCGGTTGCCACGGCGGGTGGCGAGGTGGCCGACGGCCAGGGCCACGCCCTCCGCCACGTCCGCCTTGCGGCGTTCGGCCGTGCCGAAGCACATCGACGGCGAGGTGTCCAGCACCAGCCAGCTCACCAGGGCGCGCTCCGCCACCTGGTCGCGGACGTGCGGCTCCTGCGTCCGCGCGGTCACGTTCCAGTCGATGCGGCGCACGTCGTCGCCGGGCTGGTAGGGGCGGATCTGAGCAAGCTCTGTGCCGATACCCACGGAGGTCGAGCGGTACTCGCCGCTCAGCATCGCCTCCACCCGCCGGCGCACTACCACGTCGAGCGCGCGCAGCAGGGCCTCTGGCGTCGGCCCCGGTCCGGGACGGTCCGGGGTGCGGACAGGGACCAGCGGGACCTCGCCGGCAGCGCTCATGCGGTCGACTCGCGGGCCAGGTCGATCCGGGGCGCGGGGATCGCGGACAGGATCGCGGTGAGCAGCGTGTCGGGGCTGACCTCCTCGGCCAGCGCCTGGTAGGTCAGCACCAGGCGGTGGCGCAGGACGTCCTTGGCCACCTCCTGGACGTCCTGGGGCAGGGCGTAGGCGCGCCCGCGAAGCAGGGCCAGGGCGCGTGCCGCGTGCACGAGGTTGATGGAGCCGCGCGGGCTGGCGCCGAAGGCGATGTAGGGGGCGATGTCGCCGACCCCGTACTGCTTCGGATGGCGGGTGGCCATGCACAGCGCCACCGCGTACTCGGCCACCAGCCGGTCGACATAGATGTCTTTGGTCGCGGCCTGGTACTCGTGCAGCTGGTCGAGCGAGAGCACCTGCTGGACCTCGGCCGGGTCTACCAGCGAGCGGTGCACCACCATCATCTCTTCACTGAAGTTCGGGTAGTCGACCTGCACCTTCATCATGAAGCGGTCGACCTGCGCCTCGGGCAGCGGGTAGGTGCCCTCTGACTCGATCGGGTTCTGGGTGGCCATCACCAGGAACGGGTCGCCCACCGGGTAGGTTTCCTTGCCGATGGTGACCTGGCGCTCCTGCATGACCTCGAGGAGGGCCGACTGCACCTTGGCGGGGGCGCGGTTGATCTCGTCGGCGAGCAGGAAATTGCAGAAGACCGGCCCGAGCTCGGTGCTGAACCTGCCCTGCTTGGGCTGGTAGATGCGCGTGCCGACAAGGTCGGAGGGGACCAGGTCGGGAGTGAACTGCACCCGCTGGAAGGTGCCTCCTAGCACGCTGGCCACCGTCGAGATGGTGAGCGTCTTGGCCAGGCCCGGCACGCCTTCGAGCAGCAGGTGGCCATTGGAGAGCAGCGCGACGAGGACGCGCTCGAGCATGCCCTCCTGGCCGACGATCACCCGCTTGATCTCGAACAGCGCCGCCTCGAGCTGGGAGTGTGCGGCCGCGGCCTCACCGACCGCGGCCAGCCGTGGCCTGTTCTCAGTCACGCGTACGGCTCCTTCCGGGGCGCGCCGGTGCCATGGGTTCGGCTCCTGGTTGCCCGAGCCCGCAGAGCTTGGGTAAGCCGGGGTGCCTGGTGGCTCGAGCCCCTGGCGCGGTGGGGACCGGCCTGGTCACGGATAGGACGTGGAACGTTCGAGGGCTGTCGACGTGGACAAGTCTCACCTTAGCGCCAGGCGCGCGATGAGGCACGACCCAGAATACGACGGGTACGAAGGTTGGAGAGCTTTGAGGAGAAACTCGACCGCCGGTTAACCCAGGGAAGCCCACCTCAAACTTCGTGTCCGCCAGGACCGGGACCCCAGAGGCCCCAAGGCCGGGGCTCGAGCTCCGGCCTTGTCCCACCATTTGGGCCTCCGGCGTGCCGCCGGGCAGCGGACTGAACGGCGAGTCCAGCGGCCGGGGGGCCAAGCCTCGCCCCGGCCGCCAGAAACTGGCCCCGCTGCGTCCCCTCGCGTTGCAGTCGTTTTACCTGGTCACCCTGAGAGCAGCCTGAGAATGACATAGGGGAGTCTTAAGAAAGCAAGACGGGGGGATCGGGGCTCTGGGTGGGCTCAGGGGCGCTCGGCGCGCGCGGCGGCGGCCAGCGCTGCCTGCTCCTGCAGGCGGCGCGCGACCCTGCCACGGGTGGTCACCGGCAGGTCGATAGTGAAGACCGTGCCGCGCCCCAGCTCGGAGGAGACCGTGACCGTGCCGCCGTGCAGCTCGGCTACCCACTTGGTGATCGCCAGCCCCAGGCCCGATCCGGCCGTGCCGCGCACGCCGGGCGCTCGCCAGAAGCGGTCGAACACCCGCTCCAGGTCGGCCTCCGCGATGCCCATGCCGCTGTCCGCCACGCGGACCTCGGCGCGGCCGTCGCGCTCCACCAGGCTGAGCTCGATCCAGCCTGCCCGGGTGTACTTCAGGGCGTTGCTGGCCAGGTTCCAGATGCCCCGCCGCAGGTCGTCACGGTCGCCGAGCACCCACGCCTCGGGCAGTGCACCCAGCCGCACTTCGACGCCGCCGCCAGCGTGGCGCGCCGCGTCGCGGTGGATGTCGGCGATCAGGTGGTCGAGGCGGAAGGCGCGCCGCGGCGCCGGCTTGGTGGCCGCCTCCAGCCGCGCCAGCGCGAGCAGGTCGCCGACCAGCGACTCGATCCGCCGCGTCTCGGCAAGCACGTCCTTCAGGGCGGCCTCGCGGTCTTCGGGGCGCGCGTCGGGCACGCGGCTCAGGAATTCCACGTTGGTGTGGATCGCCGTGATGGGTGTGCGCAGCTCGTGCGAGGCGTCGGCCACGAAGCGCCGCTGCGCGTCGAGCGTGCTCTGCAGATTGACGTGCGAGCGCTCCAGCTCGCTGAGCATGTCGTTGAAGGAGGCCGACAGGCGCGCCAGCTCGTCGTGGGAGTTGCGGGAGTTGCCCTCGACGCGCATGCGGCGGGTGAAGTCGCGCGCGTCCCCGATCGCCTGTGCGGTGGCGCGCATGCGGGCGAGCGGGCGCAGCAGCGCGGCCGCCAGGCCAAAGCCGAGCAGGGCCGCCGTCAGCAGCACGGCCAGCCCGCCGGCCAGCAGGATCGTGCGCAGCGAGCGCAGCGACGACTCAACGCTGTCGAGTGAGCGGGCGACGGTCACCTCGCCGTAGATCGCCGGGGCAGCCGGCCTGGGGACCTCGTCGGAGTTGGCGCGGATCCGCTCGGAGCTGGTCGGTGGCTGCTTACTCGCCTGGAATTGCTCGGAGTAGATCGCCAGCGCGGCGCCGAGCTTGCTCAGCCCGGACCCGTTCGGATCGACCCGCACGATGGCGACCCGGTTGTTCGGCACCCGCGGGAGGGTGATGTCCTCCATGATCTCCTGCGGGTATTTGCTCTCGAACGCCCAGGTCTTTCGGTCCTTGCTGCTGCCCTCGAGAACCTGGATGTAGGTGTCCGGGTTCGGCTTGGGGGGCTGGTCCCCCTTCTGCTTCTGGCCGCGGTTGCCCAGCGTGTTGTAGATGTTCTTGGCGGAGTCGTAGTTGTAGAGCAGCGAGCCGAGGTAGTGGCCCTGGCTCTGCACCGAGTTGTAGAGCTCCGCGTGCAGGCGGCGGTCGACGTAGGCGTACACGCCGAAGCCGAAGGCGGTCAGCGCCAGCGTCAGCAGCACCAGGTAGGCCAGGGTCAGGCGCGCCCGGAAGTTCACCGCGCCCCCTCCGGGTCCTCGCGCAGGACGTAGCCGACGCCCCGCACCGTGTGGATGACCCGCGGCTCGCCCTCCGCCTCGAGCTTGCGCCGCAGGTAGCCGACGTAGACCTCGAGCACGTTGGAGTCGCGGCCGAAGTCGTAGTCCCAGACCCGCTCCAGGATGGTCGATCGCGTCAGCACCTGGCGCGGGTGCTCCAGGAACAGCGCCAGCAGGTCGAACTCCTGCCTGGTCAGTGAGATCGAGCGCTCG
Source organism: bacterium (assembly GCA_046727955.1). Classification (GTDB taxonomy): domain Bacteria; phylum Actinomycetota; class CALGFH01; order CALGFH01; family CALGFH01; genus DASVXQ01. Next base: position 31,683 of record JBKPDO010000007.1, read on the forward strand.
CCGCGCCAGATCTCGTGGGTGGAGCGGTCCATGCGCAGATCGCCGAAGCGCAGCTCCGCCGATCTGGTGCCGTTGCGGCCGCGGCGCAGCAGCGCCTTGATCCGGACCAGCAGCTCCTCGAAGGCGAAGGGCTTGCTGAGGTAGTCGTCGGCGCCCGCCTCGAAGCCGGCCACCCGCTCGGGCACCTCGCTGCGGGCGGTGAGCATGAGCACCGGCACGTCGCCAGCCTGGCGCAGCCGCCGGCACACCTCGAGCCCGTCGATCCCCGGTAGCAGCACGTCGAGGATCACCAGGTCAGGCGAGTGGTCGAGCGCTCTGGAGAGGGCCTCCTCGCCAGAGGCGGCCACGTCGACCTCGAAACCCTCGTAGGCCAGCGGCCTGCGCAGGGCCGCGGCCAGAAGGGGATCGTCATCAACGACCAGGATGTGGGCACCCATCTGCACGCTGCCCCTTTTCGACCTACGTCAGGGCCTCATTCTGCCTGCTCGTAAGCTATCTTGCCTACCGCCCCGAGGTGGGCGGCGCGCTACGAGCCCTCGCCGACGTCCTCACGGCGGGCGTCCTCGGGCAGTTTGTCGGTACGGATCCCCTTGAACGAAGCCGCCCTGAGCTTCCCGTCGTCGGTCCACGCGACGTACTCGACCTCGCAGACGAGCTCGGGCCGGAGCCAGCGCGTGCCGCGGAGCCTCGGGTCGGGCGGCACCTCGACCGCCGGCTCGGGCGTCTCGCGGGCCTCCAGCTCCGGCAGCAGCCGCTCCAGGAACGCCTGGGTGAAGCCCGTGCCGACGTTGCCGGCGTAGCGCAGTCGTCCGCCCGAGTACACCGCGAGCAGCAGCGACCCCAGGGTGGGCGCGCGACCGCCCTTGCCCCTGGTCCAGCCGATGATCACGCAGTCCTGGCGGCGCACCGCCTTGACCTTGCGCCAGTCGTGCGAGCGCGCCCCGGGCCGGTAGGGGCTGGCCAGGCGCTTGGCCACCACGCCCTCCAGCCCTAGCCCCTTGACCTGGTCGAAGAACGCATTGCCACGGCCGGTGACCGCTTGCGAAAGGCGCACGTCGGCCCGCTCCACGAGCACCTCCGCCAGCCGTGCCCGCCGTTCGGCCAGCGGTAGCTCCAGCAGCGCCTCACCGTCCAGCCAGAGCAGGTCGAACGCCAGGAACTGGGTCGGCACCCGGCCGCGGTGGCGAGCCAGCTCCTCTGGGGAGCGGTGGAAGCGGTCCTGCATCCGCTCGAACGACGGCCGCCCCTCCTGGTCGAAGGCGACGATCTCCCCGTCGACCACGGCGTTGCGCGCGACCAGCTGGCGGTGCAGCTCCGCCAGCTCCGGGAACTGGCCGGTGACGTCGCGGGCGGTGCGCGAGGTGAGCCGGGTGCCGTCCTGCTCGAGGGCCGCCAGGCAGCGGTGGCCGTCCCACTTGACCTCGAAGATCCAGCTGTCGTCGTCGAACGGCGCGGTGGTCGGCTGCGCCATCATCGGCTCGAAGGTCGGCGGCCGCGCCGGCGCCGCCAGCGGCGTCCCGCGCGAGAGGAAGCACAGCCAGTCGCTCTTGGTGCGCACCAGGTGGTACTCGGTCCCGTGGTAGCGGCTGCCGTGCAGCCGCACCGTCCACTTGCCGTCCTCGACCTCGATCGGCTCGTAGGTGCCGAGGTCGAACAGGCGCACCTCGCCCGCGCCGTACTCGCCTTGGGGGATCGACCCGCTGAAGGTGAGGTAGTCCATGGGATGGTCCTCGGTGTTGATCGCCAGATGGCGCGCGCCCGGCTCCTCGGGCAGCCGCTTGGGCACGGCGAAGGAGACGAGCACGCCATCTCGCTCGAAGCGCACGTCGTGGTGGAGGCGGCGGGCGTGGTGCTGCTGGACGCAGAAGACCGGGCCGGGGTCGAGCTTGGCGGGCTCGGGCACGCCGGCCGCATGCGGCGCCTCCGGCAGTGAGCTCGCGAGCCGAGGCGTGGGAGAGGGAACCGGAGGGGTCCGGGGAACCCCAGGGGCCGGAGGGGTCCGGGGAACCCCGAGGGGGTGCCCCGGTGGGTCGGGTCCCGGTGGGTCGGGTCCCGGTGGGTCGGGTCCCGGTGGGTCGGGTCCCGGTGGGTTGGGCTCTGGGGTGCGGGTGAAGTCGCGCTTGCGCCGGTAGGCCTCGAGGTCGGGCGTGCCCCTGGCAGGCGCGTCGGGCGCCTGGCGGGTGGGGCGCTCCGGCTCTGACGGGCGGATGCCGAGGGCGTCCATGGCCGCGTCGAGCGTCTGCCGGTCGGTCAGCATGGGCGCGAACCGGTCGCCCTGCGCCAGCCGCTCCCAGATGTTGTCCATGCGGAAGTCGTTGGGCTCGAGATCCGAATCCAGCTCCTGCCAGTCCAGCGGGGTCGACACCGGCGCGCCCGGCCGCGGCCGCACCGAATACGGGCTGGCGATATTGGCGCCGCGCCGGTTCATCTGGTGGTCGACGAAGACCTTGCCCGACCGGTCCGATATCGGCCAGGCCATCGTCACCTTCTCGGGGTAGGCGCGCACCAGCAGGCGGCCCACCTGCTCCACGAACGCGCGCACGTCGGCGTAGGGGTAGACCGGCTCGAGGGGAACCTCGACCTGCATGCCCGTGGCACCGGAGGTCTTGGCGTGGCCGCGCAGCCCCAGCCCATCCAGCGCGACCTTGACCAGCCGGGCCGCCATGCGCACGTCGGCGAAGGTGTAGGGCTCGAACGGGTCCAGGTCGAAGAGGGCGAACTCTGGGTAGTCGAGCGTGCCGGCGCGGCTGTGCAGCGGGTGCATCTCGATGCAGCCGAGGTTGACCACGTAGAGAAGGCAGGCCAGGTCCTGCGCCATAACCATGTCGACGGGCTTGCCGTCCTCTCCTGGCACCGAGGCGGTCGGCAGCCATTTGGGGGCGTGGGCGGGCACCCGCTTCTCGTAGAAGGACTGGCCCGTGATGCCGTTGGGCATCCGCAGCATGGTCAGCGGCCGGTCCCGCAGGTGGGGGAGCAGCACGGGCGCGACGTTGTAGTAGTAGGTGAGCAGATCGCCCTTGGTGATGCCCTCGTCCGGCCAGTACGGCTTGTCCAGGTTGGAGAGGCGCAGCTCGCGCCCGTCGGCGACCATGCGCCACGCGTCCCGGTCCCGGCGTGCCGGCAGCTGCGCCGGGAACTCGAGCTTTCGCCCACGCCTGGCCACCCCGGTCGGCTCCCCCTTCCGCCCCTGGTCAGCTCCCCCTCTTTTGCCCTACAGCATGCCGGTCACGTATCCACAGCGCTCGCCGTTTGGGTCTCAGCTACCTTGAGCATAGCCAAGGCGAGGCGCCGATACATGACCGGCGTGCTGGCGTACAGTTGTTGCCTGTGCTGGTAGACCCGCCTGACGGGGTGGAAGTGCGCGACGGGCCGCCGCCTGAGCCAGGGAGCAATGCCATGAAGGTCATGTGGAAGGGCGCGATCTCGTTCGGTCTCGTCACGATCCCGGTGAAGGTGTACGGCGCGACCGAGGAGAAGACTCTCCACTTCAACCAGCTCCACGCCACCGACAACGGACGCATCCGCTACAAGCGCGTCTGTTCGATCGACGGCGAGGAGGTCTCTTACCAGGACATCGTGAAGGGCTACGAGTACGAGAAGGACCACTACGTCACGCTGACCGACGAGGAGCTGGACGCGCTGCCGGTGCCGACGGCCCGCTCGGTCGAGATCGAGCGCTTCGTTGAGTCCGAAGAGATCGATCCGATCTATTTCCAGCGCTCCTACTACCTGGTCCCGGAAGGGACCGGGCTCAAGGCCTACCACCTGCTGCGCGAGGCCATCGGCGACGACGGCAAGGTGGCGCTGGCCAGGGTCGCCTTCCGCGAGAAGGAGCACCTGGCGACGGTGCGCCTGCGCGACAACGTGCTGGTGCTCGAGACGATGTACTGGCCGGACGAGATCCGGGAGGCCAAGTTCGACGAGCTGGACGAGGAGGTCGAGCTGCGGCCGCAGGAGATCAGGATGGCCAAGAGCCTGATCGACAGCCTGACCGACGAGTTCCACCCCGAGGACTTCCACGACGAGTACCGGGTGGCGCTCGAGGACCTGATCGCCAAGAAGGTCCAGGGTGAGGAGATCACCTATGTCGAGGAGGCTGAGCCGTCGAAGGTGGTCGACCTGATGGAGGCGTTGCGGGCGAGCGTCGAGGCTGCCAAGTCCGGCAAGCCGGCCGAGGGCCGCGGCAACGGGCAGGCCGAGGGCCGTGCGGCCTCGAGGTCCAAGCCCCGCGCCTCCCCCCGGCGCAGCAAGGCCGCCGGCGAGTAGGCCCGGTCGCCGGGTCGCCGGGTCGCCGGGTCGCCGGGTCGCCGGGTCGCCGGGTCGCCGGGTCGCCGGGTCGCCGGGTGCCCGGTCGCCCGGTCGCCCGGTCGCCCCGGATCGCCGCCTCGGCTAGTCCTCAGGCGGCGGCTCGTGGCCGCCGTGGGGGGTCCTGATCCCATGGCGGATGGCCCAGGCCCGGGGGTCCTCGGCTTTCTCAAGCGACTGCTCGGCGAGCTGGCGGAGCTGCTCGCGCCCGCGCCCGCGCGCGCCCCGCTCGGCGCGCAGCGACAGGTACGCGAGCCCACCAACCGGGATCGGCAGCCAGAAATTCAGCACCCGGTAGGTGATCACCCCGAGCAGGGCGATGTCCCGTGGCGTGCCGAAGCCGACGAGCGTGGACGACAGCACGAACTCCACCACACCAAGACCCGACGGGGTGATCGGCACCACCGCGAGCACGTTGGCCAGCCCGTAGGCGACGATCAGGTCGTCGAAGCGCACCCAGTGCCCGAAGGCGCCCACGAATACCCACAGTGAGGCCGCGTCGAGCAGCCAGTTGGCGGCGGCCCAGCCGACCGCTCCCCCGACCAGCGCACGGTCGGCCGCCAGCCTGCGGAGGCGGTCGGCGAGCCGGCGGGTGATCGCCACCACCTGGTCGGGGTCGAGCACCGGCAGCCGCGCCGCCACCGCCCGCAGCAGCTTCACCGCCCGCTCCTCGCCGCGCATCAGCAGCACCACCACGGCGGCGAACGCGGCGATCAGCAGGGCCCCGAGCACCCCGGCGGTGCCGTACAGCGGGTTGTAGCCGTGCAGCGGGATCGACACCACCAGGCCGATCCAGAGCAGCAGGTTGAGCACGACCGCGGAGCCCGCGCTCTGGGTGGCCAGGGCAAACGCCGCGTCCGTCCCCGACACCCCCGCCTCGGTCAGCAGCCGGTAGCCGAGCGCGCCGCCGGCCGCCGCGCCGCCGGGGACGACGTGGTTCACGGCCAGCGTCGAGAGTTGCGTGCGCAGCAGCACGTCGAACCTCGGCGGCTTGCTGTGGAGCAGCACCGCCCTGGTGAGCATGGTGTAGGCGAGGATCGAGGCCAGCTCGAGCGCGACGGCGATCAGCAGCCAAAGCACCTTCACCTGCCCGAGCCGGTAGAGCGCGCGGTGCACGCCGGCGATCTGCGGCACCAGGAAGTGAATGACCACGAAGGCGGAGATGAGCAGCAGCACCACTCGCCTGACACGCACCGGCACAGTGGTCTGGGTCCGCACGCTAACCCCTCCGACCCGGGTTTCCGGAGCTGCCAAGGCGCGCCAGCAGCCCCGCGAGCAGCGCGGTCCGCGGGACCACGCTGGCGAGGTCGAGCCATTCGGCGGGTCCGTGCGCGTCCCCGCCGACCGGGGCGAGCCCGTCGATGGTCGGCACGCCCGCCGCCGCGGTGGTGTTGGCGTCGCCCGCCCCTCCGGTCGCGGTGTGCCCGACCTCGAAGCCGAGCTCCCGGGCGACCTCCTGGGCCTGGAGCACCAGTATGGTCACGGCGGGCGTGCGCTCCATCGGTGGGTGCTGGTGCAGCACCCGCAGCGTCGCTGTGGTGCCTGGCACCGACGAGGAGGAGACGATCGCCTCCGCGGCCGCCATGGCTCTGTCGAACGCGGCGGTCGAGGTGGCGCGCAGGTCCACCTGCAAGCGCGCGCGTGCGGCGACGACGTTCGGCCGGGTGCCGCCGCGCAGCACGCCGACGTTGCACGTCACCCCGGGCCAGCGGCTGTTCAGCGCGTGCAGCGCGACGGTCTTGCCCGCCGCCTCGAGGGTCGCGCTTGCGCCCCTCTCCGGCCGCACGCCCGCGTGTACCGCTCGCCCGGCGATCTCGACCTCGAGGACCGCCACACCCTTGCGCGCCGAGACGAGGTCGCCGTTGGTGCGCGCGGCCTCCAGCCCGACGGCGACGTCGTGCTCGGCGGCAAGCTCGCGGATGACCGCCTTGCTGAAGGGGGAGCCGATCTCCTCGTCCGGCGAGCACACCATGGTGATCTCGGCGAACCGGTCGAAGCCGGCCTCGCCGCAGAGCGCCTGGGCGGCCTCGATCCCCGCCAGCAGCCCGGCCTTGTCGTCGATCACGCCAGGGCCGTAGGCGCGCCCGTCTACGATCCGGAACGGTCGCGCCGCGGCCTCGCCGTCATCGAACACGGTGTCCATGTGGGCGAGCAGCAGCACCCGCCGGCCGCCCTGCTCCGGAGCCAGCCCGCCGTGCCGGCGCCCGATCAGCACGTCGCCAAGGCGCGGCTCGCCGCGGTCCGGCCGGTGCGGCCGCCGCTCCACCGTCCAGCCGTCGGCGTGGAGCTGTGCCGAGACCTGGTCGGCGACCCGGTTCACGCCGACGGCCGACCAGGAGCCGGAGTCCTGGTTGACGAGCTGCTCCAGCTGCTCGATCGCACCTCGGTAGCGCCCCTGCAGCAACGGCAAGAGCGCTCGGGGGTCGGCGCGAGGGTCCATGAGCTTGCGCGCAAGTATAGTTAGTGGCGGGGAATGGCCCCGGTGCGCCCAGTTCGCCGCCGCGGCGGCTTCCCGGGCGCCTCCGCGCCCGCCGCGGCCTCGACCAGGGCATTTACAGGTATTTGAAGAGCGTGACAGCTACCATTTTGCACATGCGCGTACTTGTAGTGGAGGACGAGGCCGATCTGGCCGAGGCGGTGGCCCGCGGGCTGCGTCGCGACGGCTATGCCGTGGACGTCGCCTACGACGGCGAGGAGGCGCTGGACAAGCTCGAGGTCAACGCCTACGACGTCGTCTGCCTCGACCTCAACCTGCCCGGTGTCGACGGCATCGAAGTGTGCCGGCGGCTGCGTGCCGCACAGGACGGCCACACCTCGGTGCCGCGGGTGCTCATGCTGACCGCCCGCGACACGCCCAACGACCGGGTGGTCGGCCTCGACGAGGGCGCGGACGACTACCTGGTCAAGCCCTTCGACTTCGAGGAGCTGAAGGCGCGCATCCGGGCGCTATTGCGGCGTGACGCCGGCCGCTCCGGCGCGCTGCTGCACGTCGGCGACCTCGAGCTCGACACCGCCAGGCACGAGGCCCGCCGCGGCGGCCGCCACCTCGCCCTGACGCCCAAGGAGTTCTCGTTGCTGCGGTACTTCATGTCCCGCGCCGGCCAGGTGCTCTCCCAGGAGGACCTGCTCGAGCACGTCTGGGACGAGAACGCCGACCCCTTCACCAATACCGTCCGGGTCACCGTGATGACCCTGCGTCGCAAGCTCGCCGAGGCCGGCGGCGGCCAGCCGATCGAAACCGTGGTCGGGCGCGGCTACCGCCTGCGCGAGGGGGCCGCGGCGCCATGAGCGCGAGCCCGCCTCCCTGGGGCGACCACCGCCTGCCGGAGTGGATGCGCTCGATCCGCTTCCGCTACACGCTGCTCTACTCCGCGGTGCTGTTCGGCCTGGCCACGCTGGTGGTGAGCGCGATCTACCTGATCCTGTGGCTCAGCCTGCGCGACCCGACCATGCCCATCATCAACAGCCAGCTGTACGACCGGTACACCGGCGGCTGGATCTCCATCGACATCGGCACGGCCAGCGCATTCGAGCACCTGGTCCACCAGCAGACGCTGGAGAAGCTGCGGACGTTCTCGTTCGACGCCATCATCGTGCTGTTCTTCGCCAGTCTGGTGGTGGGGTGGGTGATCGCCGGGCGGGTGCTGGCCCCGATCGGCCGGATCACCGGCGTGGCCCGCGAGATCCAGGCGACCGACCTGTCCCGGCGCATCCGCCTGCAGGGCCCCGACGACGAGCTGAAGCAGCTCGCCGACACCTTCGACGCGATGCTGGCCCGGCTCGACGCCGCCTTCGCCGCGCAGCAGCAGTTCCTCGCCGACGCCTCGCACGAGCTGCGCAACCCGCTGGCGATCATCCGCACGAACGCGGACATCGCTCTGTCAGAGCGGGATCCCGACCCCGACGACCTGCGGCAGGCGATGGTGGTGGTCAAGCGTGCCAGCGACCGCATGACCAGGCTGGTGGACGACCTGCTGGCGCTGGCGCGCCGGGAGGCGCCGACCCTCGCCCACGAGCCGTTCGAGCTGGGCCGGGCGGTCGGCGAGGCCAGCGAGGAGTTCCTCACGCCGGCCGAGGCGCGCGGCATCGTGCTCGATCGCGCCATCGCTCCAGGGGTGGTGGTGATGGGCGACCAGGACGCGCTCAAGCGGGCCGTCGCCAACCTGCTCGAGAACGCCGTCCGCCTGGCGCCGGCCGATTCGCGCATCCGCCTCGCGGTCGGGAGTGAGCGCGGCAAGGCCTGGATCGCGGTCTCCGACGAAGGGCCGGGGATCGCCACCGAGGACCAGCCCCGCGTGTTCGATCGCTTCTGGCGGGCCGGCAAGGCACGCTCCAGGGCCGACGGTGGGACCGGGCTCGGCCTGTCGATCGTGCGGCAGATCGCCCAGCTCCACGGCGGCGACGTGCAGCTCCAGTCCAAGCTGGGCGTCGGCTCGACCTTCACGATCTGGCTGCCGGTCGTCAGCGTCGGCGACGAGCCCGCGCCCCGGCTCACCGCCGCCGCTCCCCGCTGACGTTTACATTCTCCGACGGCGGGCTTTACAGGCACTTCAAACTTCGCTTAGCGGTGCTTTAGCGCATCCGGCCTACGCTCGATACAGACAACCGAGCAGATGCTTCGAGCAGATGCTTCGAGCAGATGCTTGGAGAGCAGATGCTTGGAGCGGATGCTTGCTGGGAAGCCCCGGACGAGTGGGAGGCCGAACCTAGATGTCCGACGCCGATTACCGGAAACCTACCGGATCCTCGACCTCCGTGGGCGGGGCCAATGGACCTCCGTCGAGCGGACAGCCGCCGACCCCGAGCGACTCGGAGGACGAGGCCACCACGCCCCTCGGCGCGAGCGCGACGCCAAACGAGCCCGGCCAGGATCAGGAGGGCGATCGTGCCTCGCAGGGCCAGGACGCCGATCGTGCCTGGCAGGGCCTTGGCGTGGGGCGGGACAGCGAGCGCGAGGCTGGGTGGAGCAGCGTCTCGAGCTGGGGTCCGGGTGGCACCGGCGCGAGCTGGGAAGGAGCGGGCTCGGGCGGTGGGCCCGCCGACCCGGCCGGCGGTGCCCCCGGCCCCGCCTCCGCCTGGGGCGCTCCGAGCACGGCGCCCCCGTGGAGCCAGGACGAGACCCGGCCGATCCCGGAGCCATCAGGCGCTGGGCCGGGGTGGGGAACGCCCCCGCCCGGCAGCGGCCAGCGACCACCCGGAGGCCGGCGCACCTCGCGCCTGGTCGCCGGCGTCCTGGCCGTGCTCCTGCTGATCGGCGCCGGCTTCGGACTCGGCCAGCTCCGTGACCGCGGCTCCAACGCCAGCGCCGCCGCCCCGGGCGGGGCGGGCATCCCGGTCGCGGTCACGCCGTCGCGGATCAATGCCGGCGAGGAGCCGGTGGCGGCGGTCGCCAAGGCACTGCTGCCCTCCGTCGTGCAGATCGAGACCGGGCAGGGCCTTGGCTCCGGCGTCATCTACGACCAGCGCGGCTACATCCTGACCGCGGCGCACGTCGTGGACCAGGCCGGCGGCCAGATCACCGTCCGGCTGGCGGACGGGACCAAGCTGAGCGCCCGGCTGCTCGGCACCGACGAGGGCACCGACATTGCCGTGCTCAAGGTCGACCGCAACGACCTGAAACCCGCCGCGCTCGCGCGCAACGTCGCGCTCCAGGTCGGCCAGATGGCGGTGGCGATCGGCAGCCCGTTCGGCCTGGAGGGCAGTGTGACCTCCGGCGTGGTCAGCGCCGTCAACCGCAGCCTGCCCGCAAACGGCGGCAACGTCTTCGAGGTCATCCAGACCGACGCCCCCATCAACCCGGGCAACTCGGGCGGCGCGCTGGCGGACCGCCAGGGCAGGGTCATCGGCATCAACGACTCGATCCAATCCGAGTCGGGAGGCAACGAGGGGGTCGGCTTCGCGGTGCCGATCGACATCGCGGCGGCCTCGGCCACGCGCATCGTCCAGGGGAAGTCCACCCAGACCGGCTACCTCGGCGTCGGCGGCACCGACCCGACGCTGGGGCGGGCGGGCGCCCTGATCAACGAGGTCGTGCCCGGGGGTCCGGCCGACAAGGCCGGGCTGCAGGTCGGCGACTTGGTGGTCTCGGTCAACGGCAAGCAGGTCCAGGGCATGGACGACCTGGCGGCCCAGGTGCGGCTGCTCGGCGCGGGTCAGCGCGCACAGCTCACGGTCGTCCGGGACGGAAAGGAGCAGACAGTAACTGCGACCTTGACAAACCGGCCGAACGAATGATGAGATGCAGCCTACATTCAGTAGCCCATATGGGCTAGACATGAGCTAGACACTTCCGACCGAATCTGGTAGTTTGGCTGGTAACGATTTGGAATCAAGGGCAGCACGAACCGGATCTGGCAGCGTACTGTTAGAACGCGAACACGGAACTGATCCAGAGCGGCGCTGGGGGGCGCTCAATCGGGGTCACCTCCGCCCGCAGACGGCCGGGGCCGTCAGCCTCGGCCGGGAGGACACGGGAGGCGCGGGAAGCACGTTCGCGTTATGACGGCCGAGCCGTCCGGCTGTGAGGACCGGTGGTTGGGGGACTACCGGGGCCCCGCCGGACGGCAGGCCGTCACTTTTTTGGGTCATTTCTCTATACTCCCTCGTTTTACTTGAAGACCATTTTTCCGTGCATCACTGTCGTGTCCCACATCTGGGGGACGACCCGGATAGCCCGTCATCGGATAGCCCGTCATCGGATAGCGCGTCACTAGACAGCCACCGCTGATCCGCGCCAACCGCTAACCCCTCAATACGCGTCACCTCATTGCGTCTCACCCGACCAGAGGCCGCGGTGGGCCGTGCGCGCCTCAGCCACCAGCCGGCGGAACAGGTCGACGTAGGTCACGTTCGGCGGCACGGTGATCAGCTGCGCGTAGCCTTCGGCCGCCAGCAGCGCGTTCCAGAACGTGCCGTCCGGTAGCCAGACGTAAGCCAGCAGCCGGTGGTAGCGGTCGTGCGGCTCGACGTCGCCGCCGAGGCGAACGGTCACTCCGGTGAGCTCGCGCTTGGCGAACCTCGACGCCTCCTTGCCGTAGCGCTCCACGGGCCGGCCAGGCGCCACCGTCTCGGGCGTGTCGACGCCGATCACGCGGACCCGCTCCCGATGCCCGCCGAGCTGGGCGACGAAGGTGTCGCCGTCCACCACCCGCTCGACCCGCGCCGCGACCGCGTCCACGGGAGCCTTGGGCCAGGTGGCCCGCTCCGCCGCGCTGGTCGCCAGCCGAGGTGGCGGCTCCGACCCGCAACCGGCGAGCAGCCACACGAGCAGCCACACCAGGAAGAGCGCAAGCACGGCAAGGGTTGCGCGCCCGGCCGGCGCCAGCCGTCCGGGCGATCGCGGTCCTTCTCGCGTCCAAGTCATGCGCCGGAGCATAGGCGGCGGGCGCGAAGGCTGCTTCCGGTTGTCCACACCCCCCTTTCGCCGTGCCGGTCGCGCCACGACGCGGCTCGGGTGGTTTGGCGCGACCTCGCGACCCCTGTGGACAACGCGCAACGGGCGTCGCGGGCGGTGGTTAGGATCAGGGCATGCTGAACGGACCCAGCGGCGACGCCGCCCCACGTGACCCGCGGCCAGACCCCGCGCCGGTAGTGCTGCCCGACGGGCCGCCCGCCACGATCGCCGCCCAGCTGCCGGAGGGCAACTTGGTGGTGCTCGGCGGACCTGGCAGCGGCAAGACGGCCCTGCTCGAGGCGGCGATGCACGTCGTCCTGGCGCGTCCCGGGGGTGCCGCGCTGCTGGTCACCTCGAGCCGGCAGGCGGCGGTGGCCTCTTCGGAGCGGCTGCTCGCCCAGCTCGAGCGGGCGGCCGGCGGGTCGCTCGCCTGCGTGACCTGGCACGCGTTCGCCCGGGGCCTGGTGACCAGTCACGCCGACCTGCTGCCCTACCGCGGCGAGCCGCGTCCGCTCAGCGGTCCGGAGCAGTGGTCCCTCGTGCGTGAGCTGCTGCTCCACGACCCGCCCGTGGTGCGGTGGGAAGAGCTCGAGCCCCTGGTCAGCACGCGGGCGTTCACCGATGAGCTGGCCGAGTTCGTCCTCGCCTGCCAGCGACGCCTGGTCAGCCCCGAGGACCTCGAGGAGCGGGCTCGGGCCGGCCACCGTCCCGCCTGGGTCAAGGCGGCCGCCTTCCTTGCCCACTACCTTGGCCATCTGCTCCTGGCCGACCTGGTGGACCAGGCCGGCATGGTGGTCCAGGCCGGCGACCTGCTCGAGGACCATCCCGACGTCCTGGCCGCAACCGCCGCCCAGGTGGGCACCATCCTGGTGGACGAGGCGCAGGAGCTCGACCCGGCCCAGCTCCGGCTTCTGCACCTTCTTGTCGGCAGCGGCGCGCGGGCGGTCCTGGCCGGCGATCCGGCCGGCACCACCGACGCCTTCCGCGGGGCCACGCCTGGGGCACTGCCAGCCCTCGCGGCCGGTCTCGGCGCCCGGACCGTGCTGCTCGAGCGGAGCCGCCGCCTCGGGGGACCCGGCCTGGACGCCGTCCGCCGGCTCCAGGCGTCCGGGCCCGATCCGGCGGCTCCGTTGCACGGCGGCGGCGTCACCAGTGTCGAGGCGACCGGCTTCCCCGGGCTGGCCGAGGAGGCTGACGCGATCGCGCGGCTGCTCCAGATCGCCCACCGGCGCGACGGGGTGGCGTATGGGCGCATGGCGGTGCTGGTGCCGACGCCGCGCCGGCTGGCCGGACCGATCCGACGGGCGCTGGAGCGCTACGGCGTCCCGTACCGCCTCGCCGCCGGCGAGCGGCAGCTCCTCGCCGAGCCGATCGTGCGTCACCTGCTCGACCTGTTCCGGCTGGCGCTGGACTCCAGTCGCGCCGACGAGCTGCTGCCCTCGCTGCTGACCTCCCCTCTGGGCGGTCTGGACCCGCACGAGCTGCGGGCGCTGCGCCGCGCCGCTGTGCTCGCCGACCGGCCGCTCGCCGAGCACGTCGCGGCGCCCGCGGACGAGCTGGGCGTCGAGCCGCCGGTCGCCGCGGGGGTCACGGCCCTGCGGGACCTGCTGGAACGCGCGAGGCACTGGACGACCGAGCTCGAGGCCGACCGCTGCTTCTGGGAGGTCTGGCGCCACGCTCCCGTCTTCGGCGAGCTGGTACGGCGCGCCGAGGCCGACCCCTCGGACGGCGGCGTCGCGCGACAGCTCGACGCCCTCACCGCCTTCTCCCGGGCGCTGGGGCTGTTCGTCGACGGCCGCCCCACCGCCACCATGCGGACCTACCTCGACGTGGTCGAGCGCGCCAACTTCGTGAGCGACCCCTGGCTGCCACCGTCGCGGGCGAGGATGGACGCGGTCGACCTCCTCTCCGTCTACGCCGCCAAGGGCCGGGAGTTCGACCTCGTGGTGGTGGCCGGGTGCCTGGAGGGCACTCTGCCGCGCACCGCCTGGGTCGAGGGCGTCTTCGAGGCCTGGCGGCTGGATGGCGATCTCGACCCGGTGGCGCGCAGCCGTGCGGTGGTCGGGTCTGAGCGCCGCCGCTTCATCCTGGCGATCAGTCGCGCCAGGGACCGGGTGGTGCTCACCGCGTCCAAGGTCGACGGGCGCGGTGAGCCCTCGCGCTTCCTCTCCGAGATCGGCCTCGACCCGTCGGGCGAGCCCCTGCCGGCCGACCGGAGCCCGCTCGGCACCCTCGAGGCCGCCGGCGCGCTGCGCCGCTACGCCGCCGACCCAGGGCGATCCGCGGCCGAGCGCCTGGCCGCCGTCGCCACCCTGGCCGCCATGCCCGGCGTCCAGCCGGCCAGCTGGTGGTGGCGGCGCGACTGGACGGTCGACCCGGAGCCGATCGCGCTCGACGGGCGCCTGCGCACCTCGTACTCGCGGCTCGGCACCTACGAGGACTGCCATCTGCGCTATTTCTATTCGAGCGTGGCCGGCCTCGACGACCGCACCTCCTACCAGATGGCCTTCGGCAAGCTGATGCACACGATCTTCGAGCTTGCCGCCAAGGGAGAGATCGCCGACGAGCCAACCGCGCTCAAGACCGCCTACCGTGAGCGCTTCGACCCGTCCTGGTACCCCTCCCGCGCGGTCGCCCATCAATACTGGCGCGACGGCATGGCCATGCTGGAGCTGTGGCACCACGGGGAGGCCGATGCGGCCCGGCGCGCGCTGCGCTTCGAGGTCGCCTTCGAGATGGAGGTCGCGGGCCACCTGGTGCGGGGCCGCATCGACCGGGTCGACGCGGCCGACGACGGCGTCGTGCTGATCGATTACAAGACCGCGCGGAGCCCGGCCACCGAGGAGGAGGCGCGTCGCTCGCTGCAGCTCGCCATCTACTACCTGGCCGCCACACGGGACCCGGAGCTGACCGCCCTCGGAGTCCCGGTCGAGATGCAGCTCGTCTACCCCGCGCAGGCCAGGGGGGGTCGCTTCACCCGGGTGAGCCAGCGCCCGGCTCCCGACCACGCGAGCCTGGTGGAGCGGCGTCTGGTCCCGCTGCTCGAGGGTGCCGCGGCCGAGGCGTTCGACCCCAATCCGCACGCGGACTGCCGGTTCTGCGCCTTCAAGCCGATCTGCCCCATGTGGCCGCAGGGTGAGGACTTCCTCGCCCCGGTGGCGACCGTATCCCGGGGCGTGACCCCATGACCCAGGAGGGTGCCATCGGCACGCCCGTCACCCATCCGGCCAGCCCGAGCATCCGTGCCGCGCTCAAGGGCAGCGACCCGACGCCCGAGCAGTGGGCGGCGATCACCGCTCCGATCGGGCCGGTGCACATCATCGCCGGCGCGGGCTCCGGTAAGACCGCGGTGATGGCCGCCCGCATCGTCCACCTGGTCGAGCGACTCGGCGTGGCGCCGTCGTCGGTGCTCGCGCTCACCTTCACCAACAAGGCCGCCGCCGAGCTGGAGGAGCGGATCCGCGACGCCCTCGCCGCCTGGGCCGGGGCGCCAGCGCGGGCCGGTGGCAATGGCTCCGGCGGGGCGGGGGCGGCCCTCCAGCCCGACCCCGGTCCTGGCGACGGCGAATCCGGGCAGGTGACCGTGAACACCTATCACGCCTTCGCCGCCGACCTGGTCAAGGCGTACGGCGTGCGGGTGGGCATCGAGCCGGACGCCGACCTGCTGAGCGAGGCGCAGCAGTACCAGATTCTACTGGGGATCCTGGACGGCGAGCGCTTCGACCACCTGCACGTCCGCACCGCCGGGGCCATCATCCGCAAGACGCTCGACCTCGTCGCCGCCTGCGCCGACCACCTGGTCGTGCCCGGCGAGGTCGCCGCGCACGCACGGGGGCTGCTGGAGCGCGCGGAGGCCGGCGAGCGCATGCCGGACTGGCAGGTGCAGGCGGCCCGCGAACGCATCGAGCTCACCCGACTGGTGGAGCGTTATGCGGAAGAGAAGCGGCGCCGCGGCCGCATCGACTTCGGCGACCAGGTCGCCAAGGCATTCGAGCTGGTCTCCAGGCACACCGACCTGACCGAGGCGCTGCGCGCCCGCTACCCCCACGTGCTGCTGGACGAATACCAGGACACCAACATCGCCCAGCGCCGCCTGATACAGCTCCTCTGCCCGCCTGGCTCGTCGATCATGGCGGTCGGCGACGCCCGCCAGGCGATCTACGCGTTCCGTGGCGCGACCATGTACAACCTGCTGTCGTTCCGAGAGCACTTCCCCTGCGAGGGCGGCCGCGGCGCGCCAGAGCCACTGTCACTGTCGGTCAACTTCCGCTCCGGCCGTCGCATCCTCGAGCTGGCCAACTCCGTGATCGAGACCATTCCGGGGGAGCGGCGCGGCGGCCTGCCGCTGGTGCCACGGGAGGGCGCGGGCGAGGGTGCCGTGCGTGCCGGGCTGCTCACCGACCAGCTCGCCGAGGCCGACTTCGTTGCCGGCCAGGTGGTGCGGGCTCATGAGCAGGGACTGCCCGACGGCAGCTATCCCGCGTGGCGGGACGTCGCGGTGCTGGTGCGGTCCAAGCGCCTGCTCGGCCCGCTGCGCGAGGCACTCGAGCGCCGCGACGTCCCCGTCGAGGTGGTGGGCCTGTCGGG
Source organism: bacterium (assembly GCA_046727955.1). Lineage (GTDB taxonomy): Bacteria > Actinomycetota > CALGFH01 > CALGFH01 > CALGFH01 > DASVXQ01. The sequence continues at coordinate 47,968 of JBKPDO010000007.1, forward strand.
TCTGCTCGAGACCCCGGAGATCGTGGACCTGATCTCGGTGCTCCGGGTGATCGAGGACCCGGGCCACAACGTCGCGCTGACCAGGCTCCTGCTCGGGCCGCGCTGGCGCATCGGCTACCGCCATCTGGTGCGGCTCGCACGCTGGGCCTCCAGGCACAACTGGGGCCTGAAGGACGTGCTGCCGGGCGAGGACCCCGACCCTGGGAACGTGTCGTTCGCCCTGTCCGAGGCGCTCGACCACCTGGACGAGGTGGAAGGGCTCGACGACGAGGCGCGCCGGCGGCTGACCGCGTTCCGGAGCGAGCTGCGCGGCCTCCGCAGGCACGCCGACGCGCCTCTGCTCGACCTGGTCCAGACCGTGCTCGAGCGCACCGGCACGTGGGCCGAGCTGGAGGCGAGCGCCGATCGCCGGGCGGCCTCCGCGCGTCAGAACCTGGCGACCTTCCTCGACAGGGTGGCGGCCTTCGCGCCGGTGGAGGGCGCCCCGTCGCTGCGCGCCTTCCTCACCTACCTCGACGCGGTCGAGGACGCCGCCGAGCCGGTCGAGGCCACCCAGCCAGCGCCGGCCGACTCGGTCAAGCTGATGACCGTCCACATGGCCAAGGGCCTCGAGTTCCCAGTGGTGGTGGTCGCCGGTCTGTCAGCCGGGACGGCCAGGGACGGCACCCCCAAGCACGGCATCTTCCCCGACGCCCGCATCGCCGATCCGCGCCGGGCCCAGGGCTTTCCCTACGAGCTGCGCGAGGACGCGGCACACCTTCCCCGCTTCGACGGCAACGCACGCGCCTTCAAGACACGACTCGAGGAGCGCGCCCTCGAGGACGAGCGTCGCCTGCTCTACGTCGCGGTCACGCGCGCCAAGCAACTCCTCGTCCTGACCGCCGCCTGGTGGTACCGGGGCTCGGAGAAGAGCCCGAAGGGTCCGGGCCCGTTCTGGCGGGAGGCCGCGGAGCACCCGGCGGTCGACGTCGTGACCCGCGCCGACGAGCCGCCCTCGAGCCCGCTCGCCGAGGCGCTGCGCGCCAGGATCCGCTGGCCGCCTCCTCCGCGCCGGCCGGAGGAGCTCGCCGACCCGCTCTTCCCCGACGGGGTTGCGACCGCGGTCGAGCGCGCTCGCCTCGACCCGTCCACGGTGGCCGCGCTGGTCCCGGCGGCCGAGACCGACGCCTTCGACACCGCGCTCGCCGCCTACCGCCACCTGGTCGAGCGGGCCGGTTACGAGCACGCCACCCCCACCCCCTCCCCGCCCCGCGTCCTCTCGGTCACCCAGGTGCTCGTCTATGCCCGCTGCCCGCGGGACTTCTACTGGAAGGTGGTCCGACCGCTGCCGGCACCGCCGCCGCGGGCCGCGGCACGGCTCGGCACGGTCGTCCACCGGCTGCTGGAGCGGCGCGCCCGCGGACTGCCCGACCTGGTCGACCTCGACGGGCTCGGCGCTGACAGGCCGGCCAGGGTGGCCGAGCCCAGCCTGGTCGAGCGGGCCGTGCGCAACTTCGAGGCAACGCCGTACGCGCAGCTCTCCCCGCCAGAGGCCGAGGTCGGGGTAGTCCTGCGGGTAGGGCCCTGGGCGGTCCGGGGACGGATCGACGCGATCTTCCGCACCGACGCCGGCGTCGAGCTGGTCGACTGGAAGACCGGCAGGCGGGCCGATCCGAATCCGCTAGGCCTCGACCAGCTCGGCATCTACGCGCTCGCCCTGCGGGAGCTGGGCCAGCTCCCCGGCGGGGGCTGCGTCGCCTCGTACTGCTATCTCGGCGGCGAGGCGCCCCAGACCGACCCGTACGACTGGGGGCCCGAGGAGCTCGACCACCAGCGAGCGCTGCTCGAGGCGACCCTCGCCGCGCTCGAGAACGGCGAGTTCGACCGCCGCTGTGGGCTTCCGACCTGCGACTACTGCAGCCGCGTCTCGTCAGCCCAACGCGAGGAACCCGGCAGCGGCAGCGGAGGCTGAGGCTCCGCGGGTCAGGTCGTCACCTGGTCCGCGGCTCAGGCGGCTCAGGCGGACGCCGGGGTGCTCTGCACCCGGATGCCGCGGCCGGTGCCGTGCGTCACCTCGAGCCGGTGCCGCTGAGCACAGCCGCGGCACTCGACGTGACAGCGCGCCCTTGGCACGGTAGGGAGGGGCATCCCGAGAAAAAAGGAGCGGTTCCATGACTCGACCGTTGCTCACCGGTGTGGCCGTGGCTCTGGTGACGCTGTTCGACGACGACGGCGAGGTCGACGCCAAGGCGACCGCTGCGCATGCCGCAACCCTGGTCGAGCTGGGCGTGCGGGCGGTGGTGGTGGCCGGCTCGACCGGGGAGGCAGCCACCCTGACCGACGCCGAGCGCACCGCGCTGCTCACCGAGGTCCGCCGAGCGGTGCCCTCCGGGACCCCAGTGCTGGCCGGCACCGGCGCCCCGTCGCGGCGGCAGGCGGCCGCCCTGACGCACGCGGCGGTCGATCACGGTGCCGATGGGCTGCTGGTCTTGTCGCCGCCCGGCGCCGGCGACCTTCAGGGTTACTACGAAGCGGTTGCGGCCGCGGCCGGAACGACGCCAGTGCTGGCCTACCACTACCCGCAGACCTCGCCGCCGGGCATCGCGGTCGAGCTGCTACCAGAGCTGCCCGTGCAGGGCGTCAAGGATTCCAGCGGCGACCCCGACCGGCTGCTGGCCGAGCTGACCGGCTACGACGGCTGGCTCTACGTCGGCTCCTCGGCGCTGCTGGCGCTCGCCGGGCCACTTGGCTGTCATGGAGCTATTCTCGCGCTCGCGAATGCGGAGCCCACCAGGTGCATCGCGGCCTTCGCCGGCGACACCGATGCTCAGCTCGCGCTCGCCGAGGCGCACATGGCCGCGCGGCGGAACTTCCCTCACGGCTTGAAGGCGCTTGTAGCTGACCGGTTCGGCACCTCCCGCGCCGCCCGGCTTGGCTGAAGCCAGATCGCAGCGGGGCGGGACTGGACCTGGGTTTGCCTGGTCGGGGTGGCACCGATAAGCTATCGCAAGGAAACATCTATGTTTCCAAAATCGTCCCCGTGGATATCAAGCGAGGGAGCAGGGGAGGAGCAGTCATGTCGATGGCCGAGCGTACCGGCGGCACGCGCGAGCGCATTCTCGTGCTGCTGCGCCGCCGCGGGCGCCTGTCAGCTCCCCAACTCGCCGACCTGCTCGGCTTCTCGACGCCGGTGGGGGTGCGGCGCCACCTCGCGCTGCTCGAGCGCGACGGCCTGGTGACGGCCGGGGTCGAGAAGCCCAAGCGGGGCCGGCCGACGGCGGTCTACCGGCTCACCGACGCGGGCCTGGAGACGTTCCCGCGTCACTACGACGAGATGGCGCTCGAGGCGCTCGCCTTCGTCAAGCGGCACGACGCCTCGCTGCTGTCGCAGTTTCTCGCCTGGCGCAACGAGCGGCTGGCGGACAGCTACGCCGAGCGCGTGGACGGGGCTACCCTGGCCGAGCGCGCCGAGGCGTTGGCCGACGTCCTGAGCGAGCAGGGTTTCATGGCTGAGGTCGAGGCCGCCCCCGGAGGGCTGCGCCTCTGCCAGCACAACTGCACGGTCGAGCACCTCGCCAGCGAGCTGCCCGACCTGTGCGAGTCGGAGGCTAGGCTGTTCGAGCGCCTGCTCGGCAGTCCGGTCGAGCGGGAGGCCACGATCGTGCAGGGTGACGTCCGCTGTGTCACGCACGTCCAGATGGATGGGATGGACGGGCGCGGTAGGGACTCCATCCGCGGTGGGGATTCCATCCGCGGCGGGGACACCTTGCGCGGCAAGGATTCGAGCAGCAGGGAGACACGCAGCAAACGCCGGTCCACCCCGTCCCCCACGCACACGTCAGCAAGGAGCGAAGCCTGATGGTCACCAATGCCCAAGACCTGACGCAGTCTCCGGAGCGGATCAACCCGGTCCCAGAGAACGTCGACCTGGGCGCCTACAAGTATGGGTGGCACGACAAGGTCACGTCGGTCTTCGAGCCGAAGCGGGGCCTGTCGCACGACGTCGTCGAAGAGATCTCGCAGATGAAGGGCGAGCCCGACTGGATGCGGAAGTTCCGCCACCGCGCGCTCGACTACTTCTACCGCCGGCCCATGCCCTCCTGGGGCGGTGACCTGTCGAAGATCGACTTCGACAACATCTTCTACTTCCTCCGCGCTACCGAGAAGCAGGCGGAAACCTGGGAAGACCTGCCAGCCGACATCAAGAACACCTACGACAAGCTGGGCATCCCGGAGGCGGAAAAGCAGCGCCTGATCGCTGGCGTGGCGGCTCAATATGAGTCCGAGGTGGTTTACCACAAGGTGCGCGAGGATCTCGAGGCCCAGGGGGTCATCTTCCTCGACACCGACACGGCCCTGCGCGAGCACGAGGACCTCTTCCGCGAGCACTGGGCGACGGTGATCCCGGCCAACGACAACAAGTTCGCGGCGCTGAACTCGGCGGTGTGGTCGGGTGGGTCGTTCATCTGGGTGCCGGAGGGCGTCCAGGTCGAGATCCCGCTGCAGGCCTACTTCCGCATCAACGCCCAGAACATGGGCCAGTTCGAGCGGACGCTGATCATCGCCGAGCCCGGCTCGAGCGTGCACTACGTCGAGGGCTGCACCGCGCCGATCTACAGCACGGACTCGCTGCACTCGGCGGTGGTGGAGATCATCGTCAAGCCGCACGCAAAGGTCCGCTACACCACCATCCAGAACTGGTCCAACAACGTCTACAACCTGGTGACCAAGCGGGCCGCCGCCTACGAGGGCGCGACCATGGAGTGGATCGACGGGAACATCGGGTCGAAGCTGACCATGAAGTACCCGGCGGTGCTGCTGCTCGGCCCCCACGCGCACGGCGAGATCCTCTCGGTCGCCTTCGCCGGCGACGGCCAGCACCAGGACGCCGGCGCCAAGCTGACCTTCGCGGCGCCCGAGACCACCGGCCAGATCATCTCCAAGTCGATCTCGCGCGACGGCGGGCGCACCTCGTACCGCGGCCTGATCAGGGTCGAGGAGGGGGCGGAGGGCGTCAAGGCGAACGTGCGCTGCGACGCGCTCCTGCTCGACGAGGACTCGCGCTCGGATACCTACCCGTACAACGACGTCAAGGAGGAGGACGTCACCCTCGGGCACGAGGCGACCGTGTCCAAGATCGGTGACGACCAGCTCTTCTACCTCCGGTCGCGGGGCCTGTCCGAGAACGAGGCGACCGCGATGATCGTCCGTGGCTTCATCGAGCCGATCTCCAAGGAGCTGCCGATGGAGTACGCGCTCGAGCTGAACCGGCTGGTCTCCCTCCAGATGGAAGGGGCGGTCGGGTAGGCGTGACCGCGACGACGATGGAGAGCATTCCCTTCAACGGACTCGACCAGGCGGCCGTCACCGCCTGGTCGGAGGCCCTGGGCGACCCGGAGTGGTTCCGCGCCCGGCGCCTGGAGGCACTGGAGGCGCTGGAGAAGCTGGAGCGGCCCAGCGGCCGCGAGGAGGACTGGCGCTTCACCAACCCGCGCGCCGGCGGGCTGGACCGGGCCCAGGTGATCCGTTCCGGCGGGCCGGCCGCGGCGGGCACCGAGCTGGCGGCGGGCGGCCTGCTGGCCTCGGTCGACGGCATGGACGGGCGGGCGACGCTCGCGCCCGACCTCGCCGCCAAGGGCGTGGTCCTGACCGACCTCGCCACCGCCCTGCGCGAGCACGCCTCCCTGGTGGAGCCGCGCTTCATGACCGCCGCCGCGCCCTACGGCGACGACTGGTTCCTCGCCGTGCACGCCACCCTGGTCAGCAGCGGCGTCTTCCTGTACGTGCCCAGGGGCGTCCAGGTCGACCTGGCGATCGGCGCGCTGTACCGGCGTACCCGCCCGGGCGCGACCTTCGCCCACACCCTGGTGGTCGTGGAGGACGACGCCGAGGTCACCTTCGTGCAGCAGCACGGCTCGCCGGAGGAGCTCGGCGGCCGCGCCTTCCACCACGGCGTGACCGAGGTGCTCGTGGGCGAGCGCGCCAGGGTGCAGCACCTCACCCTGCAGGAATGGGGCAGCGAGCAGGTGGTCCACTTCGGTGTGCAGCGCGCGCTGGTCGCCCGCGAGGGCAGCTACCGCTCGCTGGTGGTCACGCTCGGAGGCGGCGTGGTGCGCATCGCCCCGGACGCCCGCCTGGCCGAGGGAGCCGAGACCGATTTCCTCGGCGCGACGTTCGCCGACGAGGGCCAGCGGTTCGAGCACCGGGCCACGGTCACCCACGCCGAGCCCTTCACCCGCTCGACCCTGCTGTACAAGGGCGGCCTGCTGGGCGGCGCGCGCAACATCTTCAACGGCACGCTCAGCATCAGCCCGGGCGCCCGTGGCAGCGACGCCGCCCAGACCATGCGCAACCTGGTGCTGTCCAGGCACGCGCACGCCGAGGCGAACCCGTTCCTGGAGATCCTGAACTCCGACGTCAGAGCCGCCCACGCCGCGGCCACCGGGCGGGTCGACGACCAGCACCTGTTCTACCTGCAGTCCCGCGGCATCCCCCGCGACCAGGCTCGCCGCCTGGTGGTGTTCGGCTTCTTCGAGGAGATCCTCGAGCAGGTGGGCGTGCCGGCGGTGCGCCGGCGGCTGGAGGACGCGCTGGAGGCGGAGCTCGAGAAGGAGGTGGCCAGCTGATGCCGTTCGTCCGGCTCGCCTCGCTCTCGGAGCTCGACATCGACCAGGGCCACCGCGTCGAGCTGTCCGACGACGGCGAGGTGGCGGTGGCGCTGGTGCGAACCGGCGACGGCGTGTACGCGGTCGAGGACCGCTGCAGCCACGAGGACTACCCCCTCTCCGAGGGCTGGGTCGAGGACCATCAGCTGGAGTGCGCCCTGCACGGCAGCCGCTTCGACCTCGCCACCGGCAACCCGGACGTGCCGCCGGCGGTGCGGCCGGTCAGCGTCTTCCCAGTGCTCGTCGAGGGCGACGACGTGCTGGTGGACCTTCCGGAGGACTGGGCGAAGCTGGCCGCCGCCGCGGGGATCTAGAGTGCCGGTCAAGTAGCCGGTTTGGAGGTGATTGGGTGGTCGCCGGGGGCGGCGCGCAGGGACTAGGAACTGTACGTATGGTCTGGCGCTGCATGCTGCGCCGCCTACTTGACCGGCACTCTAAGCAGACGACATGACCGATGGAGCGCAAGGAGCGACGACGAAGACGATGAGCGACGCGACCCTCGTGATCGAGGACCTTCACGTCAGCGTGGAGGACAAGGAGATCCTGCACGGCGTGGACCTGGTCGTGGAGCCGGGCAAGGTCCACGCCCTGATGGGCCCGAACGGCTCTGGCAAGTCCACCCTGGCGTACGCCCTGGCGGGCCACCCCCGCTACAAGGTCACCGGGGGGAAGGTGACCTTCAAGGGTGAGGACGTGCTGGAGCTGACGCCGGACGAGCGCGCCCGGCTGGGCATGTTCCTGGCGATGCAGTACCCGGTCGAGGTGCCTGGCGTGTCGGTCACCAACTTCCTCCGCACGGCCGTAAACGCGGTGCGCGGCGAGGACGTGCCGGTGCGCCAGTTCGCCAGGGACCTGCGCGACCAGATGAAGGTGCTCGAGATGGACCCGCGGTTCGCCGAGCGGAGCCTGAACGAGGGCTTCTCCGGCGGCGAGAAGAAACGCCACGAGATCCTGCAGATGGCGCTGCTCCGCCCGCGGCTCGCGATCCTCGACGAGACCGACTCGGGCCTGGACATCGACGCGCTCAAGGTGGTGAGCGAGGGCGTCAACCGCCTGCGCGGCCCAGAGCTGGGGGTCCTGCTGATCACCCACTACACCCGGATCCTGCGCTACGTCGCACCCGACCGGGTGCACGTGATGGTCGAGGGTCGGATCGTCGCGTCCGGCGGCCCCGAGCTGGCCGACGAGCTCGAGGAACGTGGGTACGAACGCTGGCGCGCAGCCCCGGTCGCTTGACAGCCACCCGGTCCCGAGGAGGGCAACCCGCGACATGACCACCACCATAAGAGCTTCCTCACTGGATCCGGCTCAGGTCCGGCGGGACTTCCCGATCCTCGAGCGGGAGATGAACGGCAAGCGGCTGGTCTACCTCGACTCGGCTTCGAGCAGCCAGAAGCCGCGCCAAGTGCTCGAGGCGATGGACGACTACTACGTCAGGCACAACGCCAACGTGCACCGGTCGGTGTACGCGCTAGCCGAGGAGTCCACGCGGCTCTTCGAGGAGGCCAGGGCGAAGGTGGCGCGGTTCGCGGGCGGCAGCGAGCAGGGGACCGTGTTCACCAAGAACGTCACCGAGGCGATCAACCTGGTCGCGTACGCCTGGGGGCTGCGCAACCTGCGCGAAGGCGACGAGATCCTGCTCACCGAGATGGAGCACCACGCCAACCTGGTCCCGTGGCAGCTGGTGGCGGAGCTGGTCGGCGCGAAGATCCGCGCGATCCCGGTGACCGACGGCTTCAGGCTCGACCTCGACCGGCTCGACGACCTGCTCACCGAGCGGACCCGGATCTGCGCGGTCTCCGCGATGTCGAACGTGCTCGGCACCGTCAATCCGGTCAGGGAGATCGCCGACCGCGCCCACGCCGCCGGGGCGCTGGTGCTGGCGGACGCGGCCCAAGCGGTGCCCCACCTTGGCGCGAGGCTGGACGACCTCGGCGTCGACTTCATGGGCTTTACCGGGCACAAGATGCTCGGGCCCATGGGGGTCGGGGTGCTGGTGGCCAAGCCGGAGGTCCTCGACTCGATGGAGCCGTTCCTGGGCGGGGGCGAGATGATCCGCGACGTGACCCTCGAGTGGTCGACGTTCAACGACATCCCCTGGCGGTTCGAGGCCGGCACGCCCAACGTGGCCGAGGCGGTCGGGCTCGGCGCCGCGGTCGACTACCTCGAGGCGATCGGCATGAACCACGTCCGCGCGCACGAGGCCGGCATCACCCGCTACGCGCTCCAGCGCCTCACCGAGGTCGAGGGGCTGCGCCTGTTCGGCCCGAGCGACCTGGAACAACGGGGCGGCGTGGTGTCGTTCACCCTGGGAGAAGTACACCCCCACGACGTCGCGCAGGTGCTCGACGCCGAGGGGATCGCGGTTCGGGGAGGCGACCACTGCGCCAAGCCGCTTCACCGGCGGTTCGGCAACGTGGCGAGCACCCGGGCCTCGTTCTACGTCTACAACACGACCGACGAGGTGGACGCGCTGGTCACCGCCGTGGAGAAGGCCCAGCGCATGTTCGCCTAGCCGGCCGGCGCCGGAGAAGGGGTCTGGAGCTTTGGGCCTGGAAGACCTTTACCAGGAGATCATCCTCGATCACTACAAGAAGCCGCGCCACCCGGGGCGGCTCGGGGGCGAGCACATCGAGGTGCGCCACTACAACCCGGTGTGCGGCGACGAGCTGACACTCGGGCTGCGGCTGGAGGGCGACCGGGTGGCCGAGGTCGCGGTCGCGGGCAGTGGCTGCTCGATCTCGCAGGCGTCGGCCTCGGTCATGACCGAGCAGGTGCTAGGCCGCCCGGTCTCCGAGGCGCTCGAGACGGCCGAGGGCTTTCGCCGGATGATGCACGGCGAGGGTGAGCCGGACGAGGAGCTTCTGGGCGACGGCATCGCCTTCGCCGGGGTGGCGAGGTACCCGGTGCGAGTGAAGTGCGCCCTGCTCGGCTGGATGGCGTTCAAGGACGCGGTCGCCCGCGCCGTCGCCGGCCAGGAGGGTGGCGAGACGGTCTACCGTGAGGACGGCGAGGCGGCCAGGGCAGCCAAGGCCGAGCGACTGCCCGGGGAGGCTTGAGGAGGATCGATGGACAGCGAGGAGAAGGTTCTCGAGGCGATGCGACAGGTCGAGGACCCCGAGCTGGGCGTCAACGTGGTCGACCTGGGCCTGATCTACGGCGTCGAGTTCGAGGAGGAGGGCCGCAAGGTCCGCCTCGACATGACCCTAACGGCGGTCGCCTGTCCACTCACCGACATGATCGAGGGCGCCACCAACGCGGCCCTGGTCGGCGTGGACGGCATCCAGGAGGTGGAGATCAACTGGGTGTGGTCTCCGCCCTGGACCCCGGAGCGCATGACCGAGGACGGCAAGATGGAGCTCCGGGCCATGGGGTTCGCGATCTGACCCGAGAGCCAGTGTGATCCGGTGACCATGGCACAGGCGCTCTTGGGGGGCCGTGGGGGGAGCGAGCTCCCCGTACGGCACCACGGAAGGGTCTTGACCTTGGGGGGCCGTGGGGGGAGCGAGCTCCCCGTACGGCACCACGGAAGGGTCTTGACCTTGGGGGGCCGTGGG
>JBKPDO010000008.1:0-8226 GCA_046727955.1 bacterium
CGCGCTCCGCCGATCTCTGGATGGTGTTTTGGTTGTCCCGGTTCCTTGGGGGGGGGCGCTGGCTCCCCCCACGGCGCGCGCTCCGGGCGCCGGGGCAGATCCATCCAGGTGGGGGGAGCGAGCTCCCCCCCACGCCCCCCAAGAGCGGCTGTGCCATGCTCACAGCTGGACGGTCGCTTGGACGATCGCTCACCCGGCGCATGGTCACCGTGCCTGCCTGCCGCTGCCGAGCGCGACCGTGACGGCCTCGGCCAGCAGGTCGAGGCTTGCCGGACCGTCCAGGCCGAGGCGCAGGATGCGGCGGCCCTTGGCCTCGAGGGCCTCGGCGTCGCCGGCAGCCTGGGCGGCGACCAGCGTCCCGAAGGAGTAGTCCCTGCCGGGGACGTCAAGGTCGCGCGAGGGCCGGTCGACCAGCTGGACGAAGCGTCCGGTGTTGGGACCCCCCTTGTGGTATTGGCCGGTGGAGTGGAGGAAGCGCGGCCCGAAGCCGACCGTGGTCGCCGCGCGGGTGGCGTCACGGATGTCGCCGCGCACCCGCGCCAGGACCGATTCCACCTCCGGTCGCGGGTCCAGGTAGGCCTGGAGGGCCACGTACTGGCCGGGCCCGGCGCCGGCCAGCAGCTCGCGCAGCAGAGCCGCCACCGGCGCCACGTCGCGCTCGTCACGCAGCCATGCCCCCGGAGCCGGCAGCTCGCCGCCGGCGGCGAGCTCGGCGAGCACCCGCTTGGTGGCGTCCTTGGCGGCCTGCACGTCGGGCTGGTCGAAGGCGTTGATGCCGATCAGGTGCCCGGCAACGGCGGTGGCGAGCTCCCAGCGGAAGAACTCCGCCCCCAGCTCCACGCCCTCGCTCAGCCCGAGAAAGGCGACCGGATGCTCCAGCGCCTTGAGCTGGCTCGCCCCCGCGGCGCTCTCGCCGGCGTAGTCGATCGCCACGACCGCCCGGTCCTCACCGAACGCCTCGGGGGGGTCCGGCACCTCGTTGACCACGGGCAGCAGGCCCTTACCCTGCTTGCCAGTAGACTCCGCCAGCAGCTGCTCCACCCAGAGGCCGAAGGCGACCAGCTCGGGAGCGGTCAGCACGGTGACCTTGTCACGGCCCGCCAGGGCGTTCTCGGCCATGAAGCGGCCGAGCTGCACGCCGGGGTTGTCCTCGTCGGCGACGTGCGGGCCGCACTCGATCGCCATCTCGCGAGCCTGCTCCAGGAGGGCGCCCAGGTCGACGCCGAGCAGCGCCGCCGGCACCAGGCCGAACAGCGACAGCGCCGAGTAGCGCCCGCCGATGTCCGGGGGATTCTCGAAGACCCGCCGGTAGCCGAGGGCAGTGGCGTGCTCGACCAGCACCGTGCCGGGGTCGGTGATGGCCACGAAATGACGGCCGCGCGGCCCCTCGCCGAGAGCCTCGGCGGCGCGCGCCTCGAAGAAGGCGGCGAAGTCGTTGGGCTCGGTGGTGGTCCCGGACTTGGAGGCGATCACGTACAGCGTGCGCTCCGGCACGGCCCACCCGGCGGCCGCCGCGACCGCCTCGGGGTGGGTGGAATCCAGCACCCGCACCGGCAGCTCGGGCCCCGGCGACGACCCGGCTGGACCCCACGCCGCGACCCGGCGGTCCTCCACCGAGTGCTCGCCGGGCGCGGCGGCCGGACCGAGCACCCGCGCGAGGACCTCGACACAGAGGCTGGAGCCGCCCATGCCGCAGACCAGCACCCGGTCGATGCCGTCGGCGCGGACCTGGCGGGCGAAGTCGCGCAGCTCGGCCAGGTACGGCCGCATGCTCTCGGGCAGGTCGAGCCAGCCGAGCCGCTCGGCCACCTCCTTGGCCGCCTCCTGGTCAGCGGTCCACAGCCCCGTGTCCCGCGCCCAGATCCGCTCCCCGATGGCGGTCATCGCACCGCCTCGGCACGCTTGGCCTCGATGGTGTCCACGGCGCCGTTGTAGCTGTCGGCGAAGCGCTCGACCCCCTCCTCTTCGAGCTCGCGCATGACCACCGACTCCTCGATGCCCAGACCGCCCAGGTCGGTCCAGAGGCGGTGGGCCCGCGCCAGGTCGTGCAGGATCGTCTGGCCACGGATCTCGCCGTGGTCCTGGAAGGCGTACAGCGTCTCGACCGGCATGGTGTTCACGCTGCCGCGGGCGATCAGCTCCTCGACGTAGAGCACGTCGCGGTAGGCAGGGTTCTTGGTCGAGGTGGAGGCCCACAGCGGTCGCTGCGGCCGCGCGCCCCGGCCGCTCAGCGCCAGCCAGCGCGGGCTCGAGAAGTGCTCCTCGAAGGTCTCCCAGGCGAGCCGGGCGTTGTCGATCGCGGCGGTGCCGAGCCGAGCCCGCGCCAGCTCGGCGTCAGGCCCGCCCTTGTCCACGATGGCCTGCAGCTTCTTGTCGACGTTGGTGTCCACCCGGCTGACGAAGAACGACGCCACGCTGGCGATCTCGGCGAGGTCGCCGCCCGCGTCGGCGAGATCCTCGAGGCCCGCCATGAAGGCGTGGATCACCTCACGGTAGCGCTCGATGGAGAAGACCAGCGTCACGTTGACGTTGATGCCGGCGGCGATCGACGCGCGGATGGCGGGCACCCCGGCCGCGGTGGCCGGGATCTTGATGAACACGTTCGGCCGCGCCAGCGCGTTGAACAGCCGGCGCGCCTGGAGGATCGACGCCTCGGCGTCGTTGGCGATGTCCGGCGGCAGCTCGAACGAGATGCGCCCGTCGACGCCGCTGGTGCGCCGGTAGACCGGCTCCATGTCGTCGGCGGCCGCGCGGATGTCGTCGAGGGCGAGCGCCTCGAAGATCTCCCGCGCGTTGCGGCCCTCCCGGGCCAGCCGCACGATGTCGTCGTCGTAGAACGACCCCTCACCCATCGCCTTCTGGAAGATCGTGGGGTTGGAGGTGACGCCGACGACCGAATACTCGTCACGCAGGCGGCGCAGCTCACCCTTGTGAAGCCAGTCCCGTGCGATGGAGTCGACCCAGACGGCGACCCCCTGGTCGGTCAGCATCTCAAGCGGTCTGGTCATGATGTCGCTCCTTTGGCTCGTTGCAGCAGCCGGGCCGCGACCGCGGCTCTACCGACGCGGCTCTACTGACAAGGCTACCCGCTGGGCGGCGACGGATTCGGCGATTGTCCACACCCCCTCAGGGGCTCTGTCGGACCGTCCAGCCGGAGGTCTGGGCGGCCGCGCGGGTCTCGACGCCGCGCCGCAGCGCCAGCTCTCGCAGGACCCGGTGGGTGGCCAGCGGCCGCTCCCCTTCGGCCGGGTGGCGCCGCTGCCAGGTCCCGTCGGGGCCGAGCTCCCACGCCTGCACGTTGTCGGCCAGCAGGATGTCGAGGATCTCCTGCAGCCGCGCCTGCAGGTCGGCGTCGTCCACTGGGGTGACCGCCTCGACGCGCTGGTCGAGGTTGCGCGGCATCAGGTCGGCCGAGCCGATGTAGTAGGAGCGCTGGCGGCCGCTCTGGAACATCCACAGCCGCGGGTGCTCCAGGAACCGGCCGATGATGGAGCGGACCCGGATCGTGTCGCTCACCCCGGGCACGCCGGGCCGCAGCCTGCAGATGCCGCGAACGATCAGGTCGATCTGCACGCCCGCCTGGGAGGCTGCGTAGAGGGCACGGATGCAGGCGGCGTCGACCAGCGAGTTCATCTGCATGATGATGCGCCCGGGGCGGCGGGGGCCGTGACGCCTGGCGACCTCCCCGATCAGATCGATCACGCGCTCGCGCAGGTCGCCGGGGGCGACCAGGATCCGCCGGTAGCGGTCGCCGCGGGCATAGCCGGTCAGCGAGTTGAACAGGTCGGTGAGGTCGCTGGCGAGCTCCTCGTTGCAGGTCAGCAGGCCGAGGTCGCTGTAGAGGCGGGCGGTGCGGGCGTTGTAGTTGCCGGTGCCGATGTGGCAGTAGCGCCTGATCCCGCCCTGCTCGCGCCGCACCACCAGGGCGGTCTTGGCATGCGTCTTGAGCCCGACCAGGCCGTAGGCGACGTGGCAGCCGGCCTGCTCCAGCGCCCTCGCCCAGTTGATGTTGGAGGCCTCGTCGAAGCGGGCCTTGAGCTCGACCAGCACGGCGACCTGCTTGCCCTGCTCGGCGCCGCGGATCAGGGAGTTGACGATGGGCGAGTCGCCGTCGGTGCGGTACAGCGTCTGCTTGATCGCCAGCACGTCAGGGTCGTCGGCGGCCTGCGACAGGAAGCGCTCGACCGAGGTGGAGAAGGCGTCGTAGGGGTGGTGGACGAGCAGGTCGCCCTGGCGGATGGTGTCGAATATGTTGACCGGCTCGGAGCCGGTGCCCGTCAGGCGCGGCTGGGTCGTCCCCACCCAGGGCGTGTCCGCCAGCTCGGGCCGGTCGATCGCACCGGCCAGGCCCCACAGGTCGCCCAGGTTCAGCGGTCCCTCCACCGCGACCACGGCAGCGTCGTCCACGTCCAGCTCGCGCTGGAGCAGTCGCACGACGTTATCCGGCATGCTCGCGGCCACCTCCAGCCGCACCACCGCGCCGAAACGGCGGCGCCGCAGTTCCTGCTCGACCGCGACGAGAAGGTCGTCGGCTTCGTCCTCAGCCACCTCGATGTCGGCGTCGCGGGTCACGCGGAAGGGATGGGCCTCTACCACCACCATGCCCTGGAACAGTTGCTCCAGGTGCGCCACCACCACCTGCTCCAGCGGCACGAACGTCGAGCCGTGGGCGAGCGGCACGAAGCGGGGCAGGATGTCCGGTACCTTGACCCGCGCGAACAGGGGCCGGTGGCTGTCCGGGTCGCGCACCGTGACCGCCAGCGACAGCGACAGGTTGGAGATGTAGGGGAACGGGTGGCCCGGGTCGACCGCCAGCGGCGTCAGCACCGGGAACACCTGGTCCAGGAAGTAGTCGCGCACGTAGTCACGGTCGGACTGGTCGAGATCGTCCATGTCGACCACGCGGATGCCGTTCTCGGCCAGGGCAGGCTGGAGCTGGTCGAGGAAGCAGCGCGACTCCGCCTCCATGGCCGGGCCGAGGTGCTTGACGATCGCCTCGATGGTCTCGGTCGGCGTCCAGCCGTCCGACCCGCGGGTCGCCACCCCCGCTTCGACCTGCTCGCGCAGGCCGGACACCCGCACCATGAAGAACTCGTCGAGGTTGGTGGAGAAGATCGCCAGGAATTTCAGCCGCTCCAGCAGCGGCATGGCCGGGTCGGCGGCGAGCGCCAGCACGCGGTCGTTGAACTGCAGCCAGGAAACCTCGCGGTTCAGGTACAGCGACGGATCGGCCAGGTCCCGCCCCGGTGCGCTCTGCTCCCCGCCCTCTTGGGCGGCCTGCTCCGCGCCCCCTTGGGCGGCCTGCTCCGCGCTCGTCCCGGTCGTCATGTTTCTCGACTCCTCCGAGTTGCGACGCGCAATGCCGGGACGCGGCCGCTGCGCTGGCGTCTGGCCGCCGGCAGGCTGAAAGAGCATGACGCCCACGCCGTGCACGCCTCTGGCCGCCCTGCCCGCCCGTGCCCCGGTTGCTTTCGCCCATGTTGGCATCGCCGGCGGAGCTTGCAAAGGACCCGCGGCGGCGTCCGCCGCCCGTTCAGCTCCGGTTCAGCCCGATGTGACCCGGCCGTTCAGCGCGTGGTGCATCAGCCCGAGCGGCGGAGAGCCGAGATCGAGCAGCGCCGCGTTGAAGCGCCCCACCGAGCGGAAGCCCTCCTCCAGGCACAGCTCCTCGCCGTAGTGGGCCCAGCCCTCCGCGAACGCCTCGGAGACGTAGGCCTCGTCGAGAGGGTCGTCCAGCGGCGGCCCGCCGAGGCGCGCCAGGCCGGCGCGCACGCCGTCGACGGAGAGGTCCTCGACGCGGCCGTCGTATTCGTGCAGGCCGACGAATTCGCGTGCCGAGGAGACCGACAGATCACAGATATTCCGAAGTCTCTGATTCATGCCAATGGAGGATATGGCTCCAGCGCGTGCCAGACAACGAAGCGCGCCGCGCGCGCTTCGTTGATGCGGGGGGCGAGCCCCTCGCAGGCCCGACGCAAATGCCCACCGGCGGATGTGCCTCAGCCGACCCGGCTGCCGATCCTGGCGGCGGCGCGGTGGGCGAGGCCCATGATCGACAGCATCGGGTTCACGCCGGAGGCGGTCGGGAAGACCGAGGCGTCGGCCACGAAGAGGTTGCGTACCTGGTGGGTCTCGTGGTCGGGGTCGACGGCGGAGGTGGCCGGGTCGGTGCCGATCCTGCACGAGCCCATCTGATGGAACGAGAAGCAGGTGACCCGGCCGGCGCGGTAGCCGGCGCGTTGGGTCGCCTCCGCCCACGCCTCGTACGCGCCGGGCTGCCCGGGGCGGAACGAGATCCGCTGTGGGTGCATGGAGAGCACCTCGGTGGCGCCCGCCGCCGCGAGCACCTGGCCGGCGGCCGCCATGCCCGCGGCGAGGCGCTGCTCGTCCGCTGGGGTCATGCGGTAGTGCACCCGCGGCTGGCCGTCCCGGCCGATCCGCACCCGCCCGGAGGCGGCGTCGCGGCACAGCACCCCGCACAGCGACAGGCTGGCGAAGCGTTCCATCAGCGCCCGGTGGCTGGCGGCCGAGACCCAGGGCAGCACGGTCGAGACGATGCCGGGGTGCAGCGGCACGGTCTCGAAGGTCGGCGCGTAGTCGCCGAGCGAGCCGCGCAGCTCGTCCGAGTAGCGTGCCTGCGTCGTGCCCTCCCAGGGCCGCACCTCCTGGTCGAAGAGGCCGAACGCGGCCGCGCCCGGGTGCAGGCGCAGGTGGTTGCCGACCTGGCCGCCGAGGCCGGAGCGCAGCAGCAGCGCGGGCGTCTCGATCGCCCCAGCCGCCGCCACCACCGCCCTGGCCCGCACGGTCAGGCGGTGGCTGCCGGCGCGCGCCTCGACACCGACCGCGGACCCCTCCTGGATCACCACCCTGCGCACGTCCGCGCCCACCACCAGCCGCGCGCCGCGCTCGGCCGCGTCCTCGAGGCAGGTCCGCATGGTCGACTGCTTGGCGCCGAGCCGGCAGCCGAAGCCGCAGTAGCCGCAGGCCGCGTCCTGAGAGCAGCCGCGAACGTTGCGGGGCATCACGTCGACGTGCCAGCCGAGCTTGCGCAGCCCCGTCTCCATCAGCTCGTCGCGGGCGCCCGGACGGCTGGCCTCGCGGGTCACCCCGAGGCGCTCGGCCACCGCCTCCAGCGACGCCTCGACCTCGCCAGAGAGGAACGCGTCGCTGCCGGAGACGCGCGCCCATTCGGCCAGCACGAACGGCGGGGTCTTGAAGGAGGTGGTGTAGTTGACCACCGTGCCCCCGCCCAGCGTCGAGCCCGCCACGATCCACACCCCGAGATCGGTGGTGGCGATCCTGAGCCCGTAGAGGTACAGGTTCCGGGTGGCCTCGGCCTCCTGGTGGCTGAAGTCCGACTCGCTGGCGTAGCCGCCCTTCTCGAGGACGATCACGTCGGCCCCGGCGCGGGCGAGCTCGGCCGCGACCACGCCGCCGCCCGCGCCCGACCCGACCACGACGACATCGCAGGCGAGCCGCTCGTCGGCCTCGATCGGAATGGGCCGCAGGCGCTTGGGCACATCGGGCGCGGGGCCGAGCGGCCCGGGGTAGCCGATCCGCTCGAGCGCCGGCGCCGGCGCGGAGTACTCCGCCGCAAGCGCGGCCGAGGTGAACGCGGCCGCGATCAGCCGCCGCGGCCCCAGGCGGCTGCGCGACCACCGCTGCAGCAGCGCCTCGACCACCTCGCGGGAGCGCTCCGGCACCGGCCTCGGGCTGCCGGTCAGCGCCAGCGCGCCCAGCCGCGAGCCGAGCAGGCGCAGCGCGCCGACCAGCTTGTCGCGGTCCTGCCGCGAGGGGAGCAGGTCGAAGGTGGCCAGCACGCGCTCGGGCACCGCCGGCCCGTGGTCCGGCCCGAGCACGCCGGCGGCGAGCGCGGCCACCACCCGCGCCACCTGGTCGGTAGCCTGGTCGGGGGCGGGCGGGGCGACGGAGGCCATGCCCCTTTTTACCGTGCCGCCGCGCCCGCGGCTAGAGGTTGTTACAGACAGTTACAGCACGCGTGCCGCCGAGGTCGGGGGTTGGGGCGGGCGGGCCGGAGTCATTTGGGCGTTTGGTTCTACCCGTGGGGGCAGACCTTGCCGCGTCCGCTCGAGCGTCTTGTGGCGATCCGGTAAACGGGTTGACCGGTAACCGGGCCTCTGAGAGAGTCATCGTTTCGTCGCCGACGCGCCGCCATAACGCGACGGTCTCGACGATTGAGGTCGTAGGACCCGACATCCAAACGAA
>JBKPDO010000009.1:0-41840 GCA_046727955.1 bacterium
GACGCCGACCTGGCCGTTCTCCAGCCGGTGGATCTTCCACTCCGACGCACGGATCGCCTCGCCAGCCTGCTCGCGCGACAGGCCCTGCTCGGTCCGAAGCCGGCGGAGCTGGGCGCCGACCAGCATCCGGCGGACGGTCGGGCCGCCTCCCGGTTCAACCTGGGTCACGTCCTGTCCCCCGCCAGCCCGGTCTGGCATGGCCAGCCAACATTCGGGAGCTGCACTTGGCATCTGCACATGGCGGATGCCAGTTGCATCCGCACTTGATAGGAATGATGATTACGCCACAGAGGGACCTCACACTTTGCGAGGGTCGCGATGCCACACGCCAGCACCGGCTCGCCTATCCCGGTGCGGGTGCTGGTCGTCGACGACAGCGAATGGCTGCGCCAGGGGATTCGCGGGGCGCTTGAGCGCGCCGGGTTGGTCGTGGTCGGTGAGCCTGCCGATGGGGCCAGGCTCTGGTCCAAGCCGCCGCGGACACCCCGATGTGGTGGTGATGGACCTGTGCATGCCTGGGATGGATGGGATCCAGGCCACCCGAGCCCTTCGGCACCAGCAACCGGAGTCGCGTGTGGTGTTGTGGAGCGGCGAGGACGATGCACGGCTCGCCAGCGCCATCCGCGAATCCGGAGCCCACGACGGCGTTCCCAAGGGAGTCGGTACAGTCGAGTTGATCGCCACCCTGCAAGAGGCCTGCACTGCACTGTCCGGCTCGTCTCTGCGTACGTTGAGCCGTCGATCTCCAACCTAATGGTACATCTCGCCCAGCAACATGAACCATCGAACGCACCCCCCGCGGACAACCTTCGGCGCAAGTGTCAACTATCATGCTCTATGCGCAGGGTGTCTACCTTCCTCTTGGTTGGCCGCCACGTCGGCGCCCCAGGTATCCATACCGGCTCCCGAGTCGGACGGAACGGAATTGCCGACGGTTGACGGGCGTGGAAGTCTACAGTTGTGTAGTGGCCTGAGTTGTGTAGTGGCCTGAACGCAGTCCACTAGCCGCCCACCAAAGGAGACCGCCGTGACCGACAGTTCCTCTGCTCCCGGCCAGCAGCCGCTCACGATCGACACCAGCGTGCCGCACTCGGCCAGGATCTGGAACTACTGGCTGGGCGGCAAGGACAACTACCCGGTCGACCGCGCCGCTGGCGATCAGTTTCGCGAGACCTTCCCCGAAATCGTCGACGTCGCCCGCGCCTCCCGGCAGTTCCTCACCCGGGCCGTGCGCTACCTGGCCGGTGAGGCCGGCATCCGCCAGTTCCTGGACGTCGGCACCGGCCTGCCCACCGTCGACAACACCCACCAGGTCGCCCAGCGGGTGGCGCCGGCGTCCCGCATCGTCTATGTCGACAACGATCCCCTCGTCCTGACGCACGCCCGCGCGCTGCTGACCAGCACCCCCGAGGGGGTAACCGACTACGTCGACGCCGACCTGCGCGAGCCCGACAAGATCGTGGAGGCCGCCGCCAAGACGCTGGACTTCACCCAGCCGATCGCGCTGATGCTGATGAACATCCTGGGCCACATCGGCGACTACGACGAGGCGCGGTCGATCGTGAAGCGCCTGCTGGACGTGCTGCCGTCGGACAGCTACCTGGCGCACTGCGACGGCACCAACGTCGTTAGCGAGGCGATGGACGAGGCCCTGCGCATCTACAACGAGAGCGGCGCCGTCCCGTACTACCCCCGCAGTCCCGAGCAGATAGCCGGCTTCTTCGACGGGCTGGAGCTTGTCGAGCCCGGGGTGGTGTCGTGTCCGCGGTGGCGGCCCGATCCCGCCAACGGCAGCGGTGGCCTCCCCGCGGAGCTGGACGAGTTCGGCGGTGTGGGACGAAAGCCGTAGGCTCGCGCGGATCCGTGCGCTGGTCGAGACGGTCCGACCCCAATCGTTCCACTGCTGATCTCAGGTGACTGCCAATGCAGCGCCTCGGGGTCCTCCACAAGTTCCAGGTCCGCTGCGGCGAGGAACAAACGCCCCGTCAGCTCACCCCACGAAACTCAATGAAAGAAGTATGACCTGGACCGCATCGTCAGCCGCACGCTGGCCTACGCGCTGCTCACCGTGCTGCTGGGCGGCGGTTACGCCGGGCTGGTCCTGGGGCTCGGTCAGCTGCTTGGCCGGGACTCCAGCCTGGTGGTGGCCGGGGCGACCCTGGTGTGGTCGAGCAGACGATGCAGCCGACCAGCGTGTCGCTGTGGCTGCCTGCGGCCGTCCGTCAGCGCGTCCCCCGACCAGCGCGGCATGGGTGCATCTCACGCGGCTTGGTAGCCGACGGCAGCTTGCCGGACCGTTCGCACGGCTTTGTGCAACATCCTGGTATGTGCCAGGCTGTCTCACAAAGGGCTGTGGAGGCGGTCGTATGCCTGGTCGCTGTTGGGGACTAGGTAGCTAGCTCAGCTTCTGCTAATCGCCTGGTCCTTCAGCTGTGCGTAGTGCGCCCATGGGATCGTCGGGCGCCGCAGACCGCGGGCGGCGAGGTAGCGCTTGGCGGTGCGCCGGCAGTTGCGCAGCAGTCGCAAGTTGCTCTGCGGTGTGGTGTCCATACCGGGTATGAGCTGGCGCGGGCGAAAGACCCAGCCGTGGCCGGTTCGCTCCAACGTACCGCGCAGCAGGAAGCTCCTGAGGCCCCACAGCTGCTCGTCGTGGTGGTGGCACAGCAGCCCGGCCGGGCCCGGGGCCATCTCCAGCCCCTCAGGCACCGCCACCCGCAGGACCTGGGCGTGGTGATCCAGGGTGGGCTGGCAGCGAAGGCTGACCGGGTCGCCGGCGCTGTCCAGGCCGGTCAGCACCGCGCTGGCAAAGCGCGGTAGGCGCGTGACGATCTCAGGCCACATGGTCGACCTCCAGCTCGACCGGCGGACCGGAGAAGTCGCCGCGGAGCCACCAGCGAATCCGATAGGGCGTGACGTAGATCAGCAGCCGCATCATGTACCAGTCCGACAGCCAGCGGGTCAGCGGGTTGGCGGAGTACCTGGCCGAGACCGGCTGGCGGACCATGACCAGGCGGCCGAGCGCGTCCAGCTCGTCGCTTTGGGTGACGATCTGGTCGGGGCAGACAGCCTCGCCTTGGACCAGCACCGCCGGCGGCGCGGCCAGGCCGCTGCCGGTCGGGTTGGAGTACAGCATCGCCACCTTGGGGGTCCGCCGGACGTTGTAGGCCTTGTGCGGTAGGCCGATCGAGGTGGTGATGACAAACCGCGCCTGGCTGGGCTGGTACAGCGCCACCGTCGGCCAGGTGATCGGCGTGTTGTCCTTGGCCAGGGTGGTGAACTCGCAGGTGCGGACCTGCCGGAAGACGGCTTCGACCTCGCGCGGAACGACAAGCGTGGCCATTTTCGACCTCCTGTGGCGTTGGGGCTGCCCGCGCGACCACCACGATCGGATCGTGGTCACCGCTATGGGACATGGCGCCGGGCCCGCAACGGCCTGGCGACCAGGCGCAGCGGAGTCGACATGGCATACATCGCGGAGCCAATGCCCGCGTTGTGCCGCAGGTTGCGCGCATTCGCCCACTGGCGCCGGCGGTCCAGGCACACGATGGTGGTCTGGACCCTGGCTTGCTCTATCCCAAAATGCGCTGCCAGGGCACGCAGGGTCTGCTGCCAGAACCTGTTCTCGATGCGGCTGAGGCCAAGCGGCATCGCCAACTCATACAGCGGGTCGTTCGCACGGGCGAGGACCTGGACCTGCGCGATCGTCGTGCCCGCCTCCGCCGCGGCGCTGAAAGTGATCCAGCCCGCGAACATGTGACCCTGAGGGTTCATGAAGGCGAACGACTCCTGGTCCGCGTATAGCACCATGATCCCGGTGGCCAGCTGGAGCCCCCCAGCGATGTCCAGGTTGAGCAGGGCCACGTCGCCGGGGGTGATCGCCGTCGCCGGCCCGTAGAACCGGCCGCGCTTGGGCCAGAAGCTCGCGAACTGCTCCTTCCAGGTGCTGATGACCTCGGCCGGGGTCACCTCGGCGCCGCGCAGCTCGACCCGGTAGGTCCGCTGCCACAGCCGGCCAAAGCCCTGCACGGGGCCGACAAGCCGTTTGCCGCTGACGTTCAGATTGAGCGCCTCGGGCGGGACGTTGCCCAACGTCAGGGTCGAGACCGCCTTGGCCCAGTAGGCCGCGTCGCGCGAAGTGCCCTGATCCGGCGTCGAGCTGCTCATGTTTGCTCCTGTCCGGGGCGCACCGCTTGCCGGTTGCGGCGAGGGTGTGCTCCTCGCTGTCGTAGCTGCCGATCGCCTGCCACCGCCAGGCGGATCTGGCTCCATCAGAGAAAGGACCGCCGCTCGAGTAGTGATTGTAGTCATCGCACGACCCTCCGTTGCTGCGTGGCTAGCAGCAGGATCCTCGGTGACCGTCGCGGGATCGTTACGGCGCCCGTTACGAGCTTCAGGGGATCAGCGGCTCCTGCGCGCCTGCCGGCTTCGAGTCTGGCTCGGCGGGTCTACAACCCCCTGTCACCAACCACCGATCACGTCCTTGAACAACAGACTCTTCGCGCCAAAGCCCAGCTCACGGCTTTGTGCAACAGGCTGATCTACCGGAGACCTCGCTGGCGTATCGAGCCACGACCCGCAACGACACCAACCGTGATCAACACCAGTAGCAACCCAGATCGCACTTTCTAAACGCGCCCTGGCCCATCGGGGCCTTCGCCGGCTGGCCGGGCGGCTTGCCGGGCGGCTGGCCAGGCGGCTGGCCGGGCGGCTGGGCCAGCGCGGCAGCGGCAGAGCCCGTCCATGAGTCCGTCCGGGGGCCGGTCCACGGGCCGGTCCACGGGCCGGTCCACGGGCCGGTCGGGGGCCCGTGGACGGGGGTGTAACGCGCTCGTGGGCCGCGACGCTTTGCTGTCGAGATGCGCCGACTGCTGCGACACCGCCACCGGCTGGCCCTTGACGAGGGCACGGCCGAGCGGCTGCTGACTGGGCGCATGGCTGCTGCCGACGCGCCGCCTGGCTATGGCCTGGCGGCGGCGGTGCTGGCTGCGGCGTCTGCCCCCCCGGACGCCGACGAGCTGGCCGGCGAGCGTGCGGTGGCGGCGGTCTTTGCAGCAGCGGCGCGCTCACGTCCTGTTGGTGTGCGACTGCTCACCCCCCGGAGGTCGCAAGTGTTTACGAAGCTGTTGACCGTCAAGGCGGCTGCGGCCGTGCTTGGCGTGCTGGTGGGCGGCGGCGTCGCCGCCGCCGCCACTGGCAACCTGCCAGCGCCCGCCCAGCAGGCCGCCCATGCGCTGCTTGGTGGCGCTGGTGTGCCGGCGCCTGCTGGGGCGACCGGCACGACCCGGGCGCACCCGGTGGGGCCGGATGCGGCCGGCCGGGCGGCGCTGGGTCTGTGCCGTGCCTGGTCGGCCGGGCAGGGCGGCCAGCACGGCAGCAGGTTGGACGCGCCCGCGTTTGCGGCGCTGGCCAAGGCCGCGGGCGGCAGCGACCAGATCGCCGCCTACTGCGCCCGGGTCACCGCCAGTACGGCGGGTGGGTCTGGTCAGGGCCAGGGTGGGCCGCCCAGCAGCGTGCCCCGCCAGGGCCAAGGTGGGCCGCCCAGCAGCCTGCCTGGTCAGGGCCAAGCCGGGCCGCCCAGCAGCGTGCCGCCCAGCAGCCTGCCCGGCCAGGGGCAGGCTGGGCCGCCCAGCAGCCTGCCCGATCAGGGGCAGGCCGCGCCGCCCAGCACGCGGCCCTAGTGGCGGCCGCGGTCTGGCTGCCAGTGGCGGGCGCGGCGCCAACCAGCGGATACATCGTGGTGCTCAAGGGCTCGGTCGGCTCCGCCAGGGCCGTTGCCGTCGAGCAGGCACGGGCCCGCGGCCTTTTGGTCGATCATGTCTACAGCTACGCGCTCAAGGGCTACAGCGCCACCATGTCGGCGGCGGACGCTCACGCGCTGGGCGCCGACCCGCGTGTCGCATACGTGAGCCAGGACCGGCCCGTGCACATTGACGCCCAGGTGCTGTCGACCGGGATCGACCGGGTCGACGGGGAGCTCTCGAGCACGGTGTCTGGCGATGGCGCTGGCAGCGTCGATGTCGACGTCGCCGTGATCGACACCGGCATCGACATCACCCACCCGGACCTGAACGTGGCGGGCGGGATGAACTGCTCGACCGGCAAGAGCTTCAACGACGGCAACGGCCACGGCAGCCACGTGGCCGGCATCATCGCCGCCAGGGACAACGGCGTCGGCGTCGTGGGCGTCGCCCCCGGGGCGCGCTTGTGGGCGGTGCGGGTGCTCAACCCCGCCGGCTCGGGCAGCTTCGCCAGCGTCATCTGCGGGGTGGACTGGGTGACCGCCCACAAGGACATGATCGAGGTCGCCAACATGAGCCTTGGCGGCGCGGGGACCGAACCAGCCGGGTCGGGGTGCGCGACCGGTGATCCGTTGCACGACGCCATCTGCAACTCGGTCGCGGCCGGAGTGACCTACACGGTGGCCGCCGGCAACTCGGCCGACGACGCCGCCAACTTCGTGCCTGCCGCTTATGACGAGGTCATCACCGTGTCGGCGCTGGCCGACTTCGATGGCAAGCCGGGCGGGCTGGGGTCGCCGACCTGCCGGGCGGACGAGGACGACACGTTGGCGAACTTCTCCAACTTCGGTCCGGATGTCGACCTGATCGCGCCGGGAGTGTGCATCTTCTCCACCTACAAGCGTGGTGGCTACGCAACCCTGAGCGGCACGTCGATGGCCAGCCCACACGCGGGCGGGGCCGCGGCGCTGTACAAGGCCGCGCACCCGGCAGCCAGTCCCGCCACGGTGAAGAGCGCCTTGCAACAGGCCGGCAACCTGGGCTGGAACAACGCCGACGACCCGGACGGCATCAAGGAGACGCTCGTCAACGTAGACGCCTTCTAGGATCTTCACCGGCCAGCCGGCTGAGGACAGCCCACCACGGCTGTTCTCAGCCGGTCAGCCGTGGTTGGAGCGGATAGCCCTAGCCTGGCTGCATGATGTTTAGCAGAGGAGGTGCGCGGCCCGGGCACTGCGCCGCAAGGTCACAGCCGCGCTATCCGAGGGAGTTGTGCCTCCGCCGGGGCGGGGAGGAGGTGCGGGCCAGGGCCAGGGCCAGAGCCAGCGACGGTCACGCCCACAGCCAGGCCTCTTTACGGGATCGGCCACCCCTCGGACCGGGGCCTCGGTGCCCAGGCCAGCCCCCAGCTCTCCAGACGGTTCCAGCCAACACGCGACTAACACATCGCGGATCCGGCACGGTTCGGGAGCCGCGAAGGCACCGCAGGCCCTTCGACTGCTGGCGGCCGCAAGCGCCTCCAACCCGGCTGGCGGACCGGCGATCGCTGACGCAGGGGTTGACCGCGGGGGTTGCCGGTGGCGCCGGCTCGTTCCAGACTGGCGCGGTGGGGCGCACCAGGGGCGATCGGTGAACCAAGGGGTGCGGGGTTGACGTGGTGATCCGGACGCCTGACCAGCGGCTGCGGGTGTTCGTCAGCTCCACGCTTGGCGAGCTGGCCGAGGAGCGCCGCGCGGTGGAGCGGGCCATCGCGGCGCTGCGGCTGACGCCGGTGCTGTTCGAGGCGGGCGCGCGACCGCACCCACCCCGGGAGGTGTATCGGGCCTACCGCTGCCGCTGCCGCTGCCGGCCGACCCCGCCACCGTGGGGGTCGCCGAGCTGGCCTCCTCGCCTCCGGTAGCCCTGTTCGTGGATCGGGCCCGCGCGGTCCGCCATGATTTCACCCTCAACGAACGCAACGCCGCCGCGGTGGTGGCGATCTGCCGGCGGCTGGAGGGCCTGCCGCTGGCGATCGAGCTGGCCGCCGCCCGCACCCGGCTGCTGGACCCCGACGCGCTGCTCGAGCGGCTGCCCAGGTCGCTGGACGCGCTGGGGACCGGCGCGGTGGACCTGCCCCCGCGGCAGCGGACCCTGCGGGCCACCGTCGAGTGGAGCGTTGGCCTGCTGGAGGCGGCCGAGCGGTCGCTGCTGGAGACCACGGCCATCTTCGTGGACGGCTGGACCATCGACGCGGCCGCCCAGGTCGCCGGCCTGGACGAGGACCGGGCGCTGGACCTGACCGAAGCGCTGGCCCGTCACAGCCTCGTCGAGCTCGACAGCACCGGGCCGGGCCCGCGCTTGCGGATGCTGGAGGCCGTCCGCGCGTTCGTGGCCGAGCGGCTGGCGACCCGGCCCGACGCCGCCCAGATCCAGCGCCGCCACGCCGATTACTACCGGGCGCTGGCCGAGCAGGCCGACCGGCCGCTGCGGGGCCTCGGCGAGAAGCTGCGGGGCCTCGGCGAGAAGCTGCGGGGCCTCGGCTACAGCGAGTGGCTCGAGCGGCTACAGGCCGAGGGGGGCAACCTGGCCGCCGCGGTGGAGTGGTACCTGGCCAACGACCGCGGGCCGCTGCCCCACCTGTTCCGGGTCCTGTGGCCCTTCTGGGAGCTGCGGGACCACCTGGGCGAGGCCCGCGCCTGGGTCCAGCAGCTGCTGCCCACCGCCGACTCCCTCGACCCCCACGCCCGCGCCGAGCTGCTGTGGACGGCGGCGGTGACCGCCGTCGAGGTGGGCGACGACCCCGCGGCGCTTTCGGCCAGCCAGCGCCTGGGATCGCTGCTGGACGGGATCGAGGACCCCTTCCTGCACGCGGTGTCCCGGCTGGCCATGGCGTGGACCTCGCCGGTTGTCGGCGATTTGGACGGCGCCCTACGGGGGGCGTTGGCCTCCCTGGGGGAGCTCCGCCGCCAGGACGAGCCGTACTGGACGGCTGTGGCCGTCCTCGCCCTTGGCTCCGTGGAGACGGCCGTTGGCCGCTACGACGACGCCCTCGGCCACCTGCGCGAGGCTCGCGACCTGGCGGCGCGGTTCGACAACGCCTGGCTGGCCGCCGGCTCCCGGGTGTACCTGGGTACCCTGGCCCTGGTGCGGGCCGGCCAGGGGAGGCCCGGGCGCTGCTGGACGAGGGGCTGGGCCTGAGCCTGGCGGCCCACAGCACTCGCAGCGTGACCCTGTGCCTGGCCGCGTTCGCTCGGCTGGTGTTCGTGGAGGGTGATCCCGAGCGGGCGGCGCTGGTGGCGGGGGCGGCCGAGGGCCTGCGGCGGCGGGTCGGCCTGCGGGCGTGGCCGATAACGCGGCAGGGGGAGGCCGAGCTGGTGGCCCAGGTCCGCCAGGCGCTGGGGGCGGACCGCTTCGAGGAGGTGTTGGCCGCCGGTGCCCGGCTCAACCAGCGGGAGGCGGTGGCCGCTATCCGCGACCGGCGCGGCGCCGGCGCCGCGGCGTCCTGAGCCGTGGCCGTGGCCGGCACGCGTGCAACGGTTGAGCGCCCGTGCTCGGGCGTCGCCAGTCTGAGCTCAGCGGCAGCGCAACCTAACAGCGTTGTAACTAGGCGCGCTGACCGCGACCAGCCTAGACTCAGCCGGAGGCGCAAGCAGGATGTATCCGCGAGCGGAAGCTGGGGCGGCGGGGAAGTGACCAGCGTGCTCGGCGCGTGGACGTTCGACCCGACCGTGGTCGCGGCGCTGCTCGCCACCGGCGTGCTGTACCTGCGTGGCGTGCGGCGGGTACGGCGGCCCGACCGGAAGCTGGCAAACCGTGCCGCGTGCTTTCTGGGTGGGCTGGTCGTGCTCTGGGTTGCGCTGCAGTCGCCGATCGATGCCTATGCGGACACGTGGCTTTCCGTTCACATGGTCCAGCACCTGCTGCTCACCATGGTCGCCGCTCCTCTGCTGGTGCTCGGGGCGCCAGTCACGCTCGCCCTGCGGGCCTCCACGCCGGTGTTTCGGCGCCGCTGGCTGCTGCCGCTGCTGCGCAGCCGGCCGGTGCGGCTGCTCACCGCGCCGCCGGTGGCCTGGGCGCAGTTCGCGCTGGTGCTATGGGCGAGCCACTTCTCCCCGCTGTACGAGGCAGCCGTGCGCTCGGGCGGCGTCCACGCGCTCGAGCACCTGCTCTACGTCGCCTCCGCGGTAGTGTTCTGGTCGCCGGTCGTCGGCATCGACCCGAGCCCCAAGCGCCTCTCCCACCCGGCGCGGCTGCTGTACCTGTTCCTGGCTATGCCGCAGGCCAGCTTCCTCGGCCTGGCGATGTGGGGCACCAACCGGATCCTGTACCCGAGCTACCAGGCCGCGCTGGGGCCAGCGGCGCTCGACGACCAGCGCCTTGCTGGCACGATCATGGGCTCGGCCGGCATGCTGGTCATGGTCCCCGCCCTCGGGCTGGTCCTCCTCGACTGGCTGGCGCGGGAGGAGCGGGAGGCCGCCAGGACCGACGCCCGCCTCGGCGTGGAAGTGAGACCCAGATGAACGATCGCTGCATGCGCTGCGGCAAGGTGGTGCCCTGGGGCCACTCGGTCTGCCGTGACTGCAACCCCGCCGACCTGCCGAGCCCCAGCCCGACACAGCTCCATGCCACCGTGTTCCTCGCGGTTCTCGCGGTGATGGTGGTGCTCGTCGTGGTCCTGCTCGTGCGCGGCGGCTGAGCGCGCCCTGGACGCCTCAGTGGTGCTCCTGGCGCTGGGCGAGTACCTCGAGGAACCAGCCGCCCGCCGCGGCCACCGCGAGCACACCTCCGACGAGCAGTATCCAGTGGTTCGCGAGGACCCCGGCGACGATGCCGGCGCCGGCCAGCGAGAACACCAGCGGCCAGATGGTGGGGCGCACCTCTTCCATCTGGGGAGTGGTCGCGGGCACCTGGGCCTGCGCAGGCTCGGGCTCGGCCACGACCGGGGCCTGTCCGCCCGGCTCGGCTCTGGCAGCCTTCGGTGCGGCCCGGTCGGCCGCCCTGACCGCCCGCCGGGCGTACAGGCCCACGTAGGCGAAGCCAGCGCCGGCGACCAGCAGCAGCACCAGCCCCCTCCGTTCGTGGCTGGTCGTGCCGTAGACCAGCCCGGCGACGAGCAGGAAGCCGCCGAGCAGCAGGGCGATCCGTGCGTACATTCTCACCTGGAGCCCTCCCGCTATCCGCCGGTGTTGGTCACGACGTAGAGGACGACATAGATGACCAACCCCAGGACGACTACGAAGTTCCAGAACACCGCGGCCGCCTGGACCGGCTGGTACCGGACCAGCGCGAGCCTCCCGGTCACGCTCTGCGCGACGACCAGCGCGAGCAGCACGACCCCGCCGGCCACGTGCGCCAGGCCGAGGCCGGTCATCAGGTAGAAGAGCGAGGCGAAGATGCCAGCGTGGAGGCCGAAGCCGACCTCGGAGTAGCTCACCAGGGTGAGCACCACCGAGGCGACGCCGGCGGCCAGCGTGAGCACCAGCCAGCGGCTGACCGTCTCCGGGAGCCCGCGCCTGCCCGCGCGGAGCGCGCCCTGCAGCAGCAGGCCCGAGAGGACCAGGCTGGCCACCGCGGCGGTGGGCAGCCCCAGCGGCGGCACCGGGGTGTTGTTCGGCGGCCAGACCTTCTGGTTCACGTAGGTGGTGACATAGGCGCCGAAGAAGGCAGCGAAGAACATCGATTCCGAGGCGACGAACAGCACCATGCCGAGGACCGAGCTCGAGGTGCTCGCGACCGCGCGCTCGTCACTCGATGAGACCGGGACGGCGGGGCTGCTCATGCCGACGCTCCTTCAGCTCGAGCCTGGGCCGCCACGCGCGCGTCGTACACGGGCCGGTTCGACCGCACCGGCGGCAGCCGGTCGAAGTTGTGGGCCGGCGGCGGTGAGGACGTCGCCCACTCCAGCGTGAAGCCGTCCCAGGGGTCGGCCGGCGCGCTGCGCGGCCTGCGCAGGGTGACGATTACGTTGACCAGGAAGACCAGCATCGCCAAGGCGATCACGAAGGCGCCCAGGGTGGCCAGCGAGTTGAGGAAGGTCCAGCCGCGGTTGGGGGCGTAGTCGGCGATGCGCCGTGGCATGCCCCGCAGGCCGAGCAGGTGCATCGGGAAGAAGGTGAGGTTGAAGCCGATGAACTGCAGCCAGAAGTGCCACTGGCCTAAGCGGCGCGAGAGCATCCGTCCGCAGATCTTGGGGAACCAGTAGTAAATCCCGGCCATGATCCCGAACACCGTGCCGCCGAACAGCACGTAGTGGATGTGGGCGACGACCCAGTAGGTGTCGTGGATGGCGAAGTCCATCGCCGGCGAGGCCATCCAGACGCCGTCGAGCCCGCCGATCAGGAACATCGCGACGAAGCCGAGCGCGAACAGCATGGGCGGCTCGAAGCGGAGCTTGCCCTTGCGCATGGTGGCGAGCCAGTTGAAGAACAGCACCCCGGTGGGGATGGAGATCAGCTCGGTCGTCACCGAGAAGAACGGCAGCTCGACCTGGCCGGTGACGAACATGTGGTGCGCCCACACGCTGAACGACAGCGCCGTGATCAGCAGGAACGACAGCACGACGCCGGTGTAGCCGAACAGCGGCCTGCCGGAGAACACCGGGATGATCTCGCTGACCATGCCCCAGGCGCCCAGGATCAGCATGTACACCTCGGGATGGCCGAAGAACCAGAACACGTGCTGCCACAGCAGCACGTCACCGCCGCGGTTGGGGTTGAAGAAGGTGGTGCCCAGGCGCCGGTCGGCGAACAGCATCACCAGCCCGGCGGTGATCACCGGCGTGGCCAGCACCACCAGCAGCGAGGTAGCGAGTGTCGCCCAGGTGAAGATGGGTAGCCGCAGCATGGTCATGCCCGGGGCGCGCAGCCGCAGGATCGTGACGATGAAGTTGATCGCGCCCAGGATCGAGGCGACCCCCGCCAGCAGCAGCCCGGCGATCCAGAGGTCCTCGCCGGCGCCCTGCTGCACCGAGATCGGCACGTAGTTCGTCCAGCCCGAGGCCGCCGCCCCGCCCTTGGCGAAGAAGCCCGACAGGATCGTCAGCGCCGAGACCGGCAGCAGCCAGAACGACAGCGCGTTGACGCGCGGGAACGCCATGTCCAGGGCGCCGATCTGCAGCGGCACGAGGTAGTTCCCGAAGCCGGCCAGCACCGGGAAGATGACCAGGAAGATCATCAGCGTGCCGTGCAGGGTGAAGACCTGGTTGTAGGCGTGCACCGAGAGGAACTGCGTGCCTGGCCGCGCCAGCTCGGTGCGCATCAGCAGGGCCATCACCCCGGCTACCGCGAAGACCGCGAACGAGTTCCAGAAGTACAGGATCCCGATCTTCTTGTGGTCCGTGGTGGTGAGCCACGCCAGCAGCCGGGCGGCGGGTGAGGGCTCCGGGGCGAGCGCGGGCCGTTGGACCTCAGTGATCGCCATGACGCCTCCCTAGCGGACGATCAGCGCGCCCGACATCGACGGACCATGGATGGTGCATTCGAAGTAGTACCTGCCGGGCCGCAACGGGGTGAGATGGAAGGTGGCCGTCGACGGCCCGGCCACCGGCGGGCTCAGGAAGTACTTGACCTTCAGCTTGTTCGTATCGAAGACGCCGAAGGTGTGGTCGATGCCTGCGTCCTTGTTGATCACCGTGGCCGACCACGGCTGGCCGGGCTTCACCGCGATGCAACCGGTGTTCCAGGCGGTGTTCTGCGCCACCAGCTGGACCCCCCCGGCTGGGCTTGGAGCGCACGAGACGTTGAGCGCCGCCGCCTTCTCGCTCTGGACCCAGGCGACGTAGTCGGGCGGCGACACGACCTTGAGAACAAAGGTCATCTTCGAGTGCCACAGCCCGCAGAACTCGGCGCACTGGCCCGGGTAGGTCCCGAGCTTGGTCGGGGTGAAGTCGAAGTCGTTGGGGTGCCCGGGGATGGCGTTGCGCATGAACAGCAGCGCAGGCACGTAGAACTCGTGCATCACGTCGCGCGACTGCAGGTGGATGTGGACGGTCTGGCCGACCGGGACCTCCATGACGGCCGGCTTGACCAGCGTCTTGCCGCTGGTGACCAGGCCCTCGTTCACATAGGTGAGGGTCCACTCCCACTGGAAGGCGTCGACGTTGATGACCACGCCAGGATTCTTGTCGCGGTGCTGCACGTAGCTGAGGGTCTGCTCCCCGAAGGGAAACAGCACCGCGACGATCACGGTCGGGATCGCGAAGAAAACCGCGAGGACCCTGCCACTACCGGCGTCCTGAGGGGCCGTCTGGTCGTCGCGCCTGCGATAGCGGAAGACGCACCACAGCAGGAACGCCTCCACCCCGATGAACACCGGCGCGGCAAGGATGAAGATGCGCACGTACAGATCGTGGATGTCCTGGCCCTGCGTGCTGACGCCCTGCTGCGCGCAACCGGCGAGCAGCAGGGCACCAGCACCGAACGCGGCGGCGGCCCTGAAACGGCGGCCCATACCGTCAGGTCACCGTGAACTGGTGGATCATCCCGATGGTAAGGTGCACCGGACCGCCCTCCGGCTTGCCCTCCGGCGTGCCCGTCTGCCAGCAGGCGATCGCGTAGGTGCCGGCTGGCAGCGAGAACACCTGGGCCTTGGTCGCGCCGGTGTTCACGTCGGCGATCTCGCCGAAGTGCAGCCAGTCGTCCTCGGACTTGTCGCCCTTCTTCTTGGCGTCGGCGATCATGTCCTGGGCGCTCTTCCCGGAGGACAGCCCGACCAGCACCATCTCGTGCGTGATCGGGAAGGTCTCGTGGTTGCTGAAGGTGAGCAGCAGGGGGCCCGACTTGATCGAGTCAGGCATGCCGCTGTACTTGAACTTCTGCACCGAGACGTTATAGGTCGTCAGCCCGGTATCAGAGCTGGACGACGCGGCGGGCGTGGTCGTGTGGCCCTTGGCACACCCGGTCAGCGCCAGCCCCAGCGCGAGCGTGCATCCCAGGACGACCGCTGTCCGTCCCACCCCGACCCTTCGGTTCATGACGACCTCCTCGCCTGATGAGGGAGCGCGAAAGCCAGTCCGTGCGGGGTCACGCTACGGCGCCATTTCGCCTAGATCAGCAAAGTAACAGCACTGTCATCCAGGCGTGTGCCACAGTCTCCGATTGAGCAGGGCGATGGCCACCCCCGCATGACAGCTCTGTCATGGTCAAGCAAGTCTGGATGATAGTGCGAGCGTAGGACCGCGCCCGCGAGCAGCCCGGCCGTCACCGTGGGGTCGAACGCGAACACCCAGGCGGTGAGCAGGGCGGTCAGCCCCGCAGCGGGAGCACGGGCCCCGGCGGGTCGGCCATCGCGCCGCCCGGGTCGAGCGGTAGATCGATCTCGAAGGTGCTGCCACGGCCGACGGCGCTCGACACCCGCACGCCGCCGCCGTGCGCCTCGGCGATCGCCTTGACGATGGGGAGGCCCAGGCCGACCCCACCGCCGTCGCGGCTGCGGCCGGGGTCGAGCCGGGCGAAGCGGTCGAAGATCCGCCCCAGCATCTCCGGGGAGATGCCGGGACCGCTGTCGGCGACCACAATGGCGACGTGGTCGCCGCGATTCCGCACGGCCAGGCGGATCTCATCGCCCGGCGAGGTCCGCTTCACCGCGTTCTCCACGAGCGCATCGAGTGCCATCGCGAGGCGGTCCGCGTCAGCGGGCACGGTGGCGTCGTCGAGGTGCTCGAGGCGCCAATCGCGGTCGGTCAGCGACCAGCGCTCCATCACCACCGACACCAGCGGCGCCAGCTCGGTCGGCGACACCACCAGGAACCCGGGCTCCTCGACGGTGGCGAGCAGCAGCAGCCGGTCGGCGAGCCGGCGCAGGCGCGCCAGCTCGTCGACCACGATGCGGACGTCCTCGGCGACCTCGGGGTCGCCGCCGGAGCGCGCGACCAGCTCGGCGTGCCCCAGCGCGATGGTGATCGGGGTGCGCAGCTCGTGCGAGGCGTCCTGGACGAACTGGCGCTGCCGTTCCAGCAGGCGGCGGTTGGCCTCCGACGCATCGCGCTCGCGGTCGATCGCCACCAGGCGCCGGCGGGCGTGCCACACCATCGCCAGGAACATCGCCGCCATCAGCGGCACCTCGGTCAGCTCGTCCGGCGGCTGAAAGCCCTCTTGCACCTCGTGGTAGAGGATCACCCCGGTGGTGGTGACCACGGCGGTCAGCACCCACCCGGTGGTTTCAGGTCGCCACACTCTGAAGCCGTACAGCAGGGTGAGGCTCACCCAGATGAAGTGGAACGGCACCGTCTCCCAGGTCGGGACCGCCAGCATGGCGCCGAGATTGAGCAGCGCGAACCCGGCCCACACAGCGTCCAGCCAGAGATACCGCGCCGGCCACTCCGAGGGCTCGGCGTCAGCGCGCATCGATCCGGTACCCCTGGCCGCGTACTGTCTGGATCACCTCGGCGCCGAGCTTGGCCCGCAGCCGGCGCACGTACACGTCGACCACGTTGGAGCCTGGGTCGAAGTGGTAGTGCCACACCGCCGACAGCAGCCGTTGCTTGGACACAGTCTGCCCGGCGCTGCGCATCAGCTCGCACAGCAGCAGGAACTCCCGCTCGGCCAGCGCCACCCGGGTGGAGCCCATCTGGGCCTCGCGCCGCACCAGGTCCAGGTGCAGGCGCCCGACCGCCAGCGCGACCGGGGTGCTGCGCGCCGCCACCCGTACTCGCGCCCGCACCCGTGCCAGCAGCTCGTCGAGGGAGAAGGGCTTGGCGAGGTAATCGTCGGCGCCCGCCTCGAAGCAGCGCACCTTGGTCTCGGTGGCCGACAGGCAGGACAGCACCATCACCGCCTGCGACGGTCGCTCCGCCACGATGCTCCGCAGCACCGAGGTGCCGTCCATCCCGGGCATCAGCAGGTCGAGGATGATGAGGTCCCAATTGCCGCTGAGCGCCTTGCGCAGGCCTTCGGCCCCGTTGTCGGCGGCGTCGGTCACATAGCCCTCGGCGCGCAGACCTCTGGTCACGAACCGTAGGACCCGCTGCTCATCGTCGATGAGCAGGATCCTGCCGGCACGTGCTCCTGGCTCGACGTGCTGTTCGACGGGCAGTGGCATGCAGCGCTCCTCACCGCTCCCCCTCTGGTCGCGAGTCTAGTTCCGGCGGCGGGTCATGCCCACCCCCAAAGTGACACTTTTGTCATTTAGCAGTTCGGAGCCTGCGTTAGGCCGCGCACCACGATGTCCGCGTGCTGCCGCAGGGACCAAGTCCTGCAGCCGTCAACAGCACGGCCGCGATCGCCTGCCAGCTCCCTCGCCAGACCGCTCGTGCCAGCCAGGACGGCTCCGCCGCCGCCGAGGCCCGCTCCGGCTCGGCGGCGGCGCCCCCGCACTCGCGGTCTCGACCGCCTCGCCAGTCTCGCCGTCCACCCTCGATCTCCTCAACCCAACCCTGGCGGTGACCCGGGCGGATGATACCGCTTTGCGGTATCCCTGCCGAAGCTCGCTCTGCTCAGTCCCCAGCGAGCGCAGCGAGCACAAACGTCATCCCGAGGTCAAGAGCGGCGAGGCGACGGGGTCGGAGGAGGAGAACCTGGACCTCGTCTGGTTCTACGCGGGCGTGGCGCGAAAGCCATAGGGGCTGGTCGAGCACTCGGCTAAGCGCGACCATGCGGAGTTGCTATACGTGGAACGCGCTCAGGGCCGTCGGTAAACGGAGACGTGGGCGCGACTGAGGCTGGTAAACGGCTTCCGCTGCCACCCGGCCCACCGGTCCCGCAACCTCAGCCCCGCGAGGCGCGCCATGAGGTCGAGCTCGGAGGGCCACGCGTAACGGAACTCCACGGGAGACGCCTCGACCCGACCTTCGGTGAAGACGTAGTGCTGGGAGCTGAATCGTTGCGTGGCGACGTCGTAGACGTCGAACCCGATTCCTTCGGGATCGGCGCGGAAGGGGATGATGGTCTGGCCAACCGGGAGGTTCTGGAGGTCGCCAGCGGCCGTGGCGCGAGTCCGCAAGTTACGCGCGCGTGCAGTCGACGTACCGGCCGGGGGTCAGGCCGACGATGCGCTTGAAGTGCCGGGTCAAGTGCGCCTGGTCGTAGAAGCCCGCCTCCGCGGCGACCAGGGCGATCGGCAGGCCCGCCCTCAGGAGGGACTTGGCGCGCCGCACCCGAACCTGCGTCTGGTACGCATGGGGCGTCATTCCCACGCCCTCCCGAAAGACCCGGCACAGGTGGAAGGGGCTGAGGCCGGCGAACCGGGCCAGGGCTCCCAGAGTCACGTTCTCCTCTGCGTGTTCCTCCAGGTACTCCCGGCTGAGGCGGACCGCCCTGCGCTCCTGGCTGGGTGATCTGGGCGCCTGCGGAGGTGCCGCATGGCGGCCGACCAGCAACACGAGGGCCTCTGTGAGATGAGAATCCCGTTCGAGCATGCTCGAGCCGGGCCGCTCCGAGAGCCTGTGGAAGCGGCGGAGACGCGCCGCCACCTCCCGGTCCCGCACGACATCCCCGCCGAACTCGGGCATCGTGGGCCCGCCTCCGGAGAACTCCGCCATGATCTCGCGCATGAGGTCCGGGCGGGGGTAGAGGGCCCGATACGTCCAGGAGCCCTCCGCTGGGGGACCGCCGGCGTGGGCCTCCTCCGGGTTGAGCACGATCAGGTCGCCGGGGCCGATCACGTGAGTGTCTCCCCGGTACGTGGGCGTGGCGAGGCCTCCCTCCGAGAGGGCGATGAAGAACTCCTCGTGCGCGTGCGGGCGGAAGGCGAACTCGCTGAAGGTGGCCCTGAGAAGCTCCAGGCCGCCGAGGTCTTCTGCCCGCCACATCCGAGCGTCGCCGGCTGACCGGGAGTTCGAGGAGGTGCCGGAGGCTCGCATCACGACATCAGTCTAGCCGGGAGCAATCTCGTCCAAGACCGGAACTCCGGCTCCACCTAAGGTCCTTGCGACAACCGCACGAGTTGGGAGGAAGTCACAGGTGGAGACGCATGTCAGGGGCCAATCTCACCCGCCAGCCGCAGTGTCGAGCGATCTGCTCATCCGCACGGCGGAGATCGCGGCCGACTGGCTCCAGTCGCTCGACAGGCGGCCGGTCGCCTGGTCGGCAACCGTCGACGAGCTGCGTTCGAGGCTCGGCGGCCCGCTCGCCCAGGGCCCCGTCGATCCGCTGGCGGTGGTGGAGGATCTGGCTCGTGCGGCCGAGCCGGGACTGGTCGGGATACCCTCGGGTCGCTATTTCGGGTTCGTGATCGGCGGAGGCCTCCCGGCCGCCGTCGCGGCCGACTGGCTCACCTCAGTCTGGGACCAGTGCCCCGGTTTCTACGCGTGCGGCCCGGCCGCATCCGTCGTTGAAGAGGTGACGGGTGCCTGGCTCCGGCAGTTGCTCGGGCTCCCGGAGGGCGCGTCGTTCGCCTTCGTCACCGGGTGCCAGATGGCCCACGTCACCTGCCTGGCCGCGGCACGACACCACGTCCTGCAAGCGGTGGGCTGGGACGTCGAGGAGCTGGGCCTGAGCGGATCCCCGCCTATCCGGGTCCTGGTGGGGGCCCGACGCCACGTGAGCGTCGACCGCGCCCTCCGGTTCCTGGGCATCGGGAGGGCTTCTCTGCGGGTCGTCCCCGCCGACGGTTCCGCCCGGATCCAGGTCCCCCGGCTGCGCGAGGAGCTCGCCGCGGGGGACGCGCCGGCGATCATCTGCGCCCAGGCCGGCGAGGTCAACACCGGCGCCTTCGACGACCTCGACGACATTGCCGACGCCGCCGCCGAGACAGGGGCGTGGCTCCACATCGACGGGGCCTTCGGCCTCTGGGCCGCCGCGAGCCCAGCGCTTCGCCATCTGGTCAAGGGCGCCGACCGCGCCGACTCGTGGGCCTTCGATACACACAAGTGGCTGAACGTCCCGTACGACTCCGGCGTGGCCTTCTGCGCCCACCCCGGCTCTCACCGGGCCGCGATGACCGCCACCGCCGACTACCTGGTTCAGGGCGGTCCGGGGCAACCACGAGACGCCATGGACTGGACTCCCGCCTTCTCGCGGCGAGCCCGGGGCTTCGCCGTCTACGCGGCGCTCAGGTCCCTGGGGCAACGGGGCGTCGCGGACCTGGTGGAGCGGACCTGCGCGCACGCCCGGAGGTTCGCCGAGGGCTTGGCCGGCATACCCGGCTGCCAGGTCCTGAACGAGGTCGTGATCAACCAGGTTCTCTTCCGGTTCGAGGATGACCAGACAACCGACCGGGTCCTCCGCCGCGTGGTGGAGAGCGGCGAGGCATGGATGAGCGGAACGACGGTCGACGGCCGGAGGGCCATCCGCCTGTCGGTGTCCAACTGGCAGACGAGCGACAGTGATATCGCTCGCGCTCTTGCGGCGTTCCGGAGCGCTGTGACTTGCTAGCATGGCTGCTCGGAGTAATTGTGCTCGTCTTCGGTGGGATTCTCGCCGCGGCGGTGCTCGGCTCCACCGCACTAGCTGCCCGACCCTAGGCGAGCCCGCTGGTGGAGCCGGTGGCCTGAGATGACGCGGATCCTGTTTCTTGGCGGGCTCGGCCGGAGTGGCACGACCGTACTGGCGCGACTGCTGGGTGGCCTGCCAGGCGTCTGCTCTGTCGGTGAGGTCGTCAACCTCTGGCGGCAGGGGTTGCTCGAGAACGAGCGCTGCGGCTGCGGCGAGGCATTTCGTCGCTGCCCGTTCTGGCGCCGCGTCGGAGCTGTGGCCTTCGGGGGCTGGCACACCATCGATGCGCAGCGCATCCTCGCGCTCAAGTCATTGCTCGACCGCAATGCCCCGCTGCTTGCCACCTCGCGGCCGCCTTCCGCCCTGCGCCGCGGGCTAGAGGAATACCAGGGGTTCTATCTGCGGCTGTACGGCGCTGTCGCCGAGGTGAGTGGCTGCGCGGTCATCGCCGACGCGAGCAAGCACGCCTCGCTGGCGCTCTGCCTTCGCCACTGCGACGACCTGGAAATGCGGGTGCTCCATATGGTCCGCGACAGTCGGGGCGTCGCCTACTCCTGGACCAAGCGGGTGCCACGCCCGGAAGCGACACGCGCCGGCAGTGTCATGGACCGGTTCTCACCGGTCCATTCCGCGATGCTCTGGAACGCCTATAACCTGGGCTTCGAACTCCTCGCGCGCTTACGGGTGCCGACGCTCCTGGTGCGCTATGAGGACCTGGTGCGATCTCCCGCGGCGATGTTGCGGCAGGTCGCAGCCTTCGCTGGCGTACCCGGCGGCGACGAAATGCTCTCATTCCTTCACGGAAGCAGCGCCGAGCTCACCACGACCCACCTCGTAGCCGGAAATCCGATGCGGTTCGACACCGGCAGGCTCGCGCTGCGCGAGGATGACGCCTGGCGGTCGCGATTCCCGGCCCGGCAACGCGCCGTGGTCTGGGCCCTCACGCTCCCGCTGCTTCTGCGATACGGCTATGTAGTCCGCAGCGGCAAATCATGACATGCTGGTCAGGCTGGCTCATGACCAGCATGTCGCGGATACGCGCCTTCGTTCACAGCCGATTGAGCGTTCGTGCGGCGTAGGCGGACTGAAGAGCGTCGGTTGCGAACTGCGGCAGTCGCGGCATCGGCAGTATTGTTCCTCGGCGGCTACTGTGGCTTGGTGCGAGTAGCGGCCTGGAACGTGAACTCGGTCAAGCAGCGGGTGCCTCGGTTGCTGCCCTGGCTGGACCAGCGGCGGCCCGATGTGGTCTGCCTGCAGGAGACCAAGCTCGCCGACGTGGCGTTCACCGAGCTGCTCGGCGAGGAGCTCGCCCGCCGCAGCTATGCGGTCGCGCTTCACGGAGAGGCGCAGTGGAACGGCGTGGCGATCCTCTCCAAGGTGGGGCTGGACGAGGTTGTGGCCGGCCTCGCCGGCGTGCCCGGCCATCCGCGCCCAGAGGCGCGCGCCGTGTCCGCGACCTGTGAAGGGATCCGGGTGTACTCGGTGTACGTGCCGAACGGGCGGGTGCCGGACTCCGACCATTACCGCTACAAGCTGGCCTGGCTGGCCACATTGCGGGAGGTGGTCGGTGCCGGTCCGGAAGCCGCGATGGTATGTGGGGACATGAACATCGCGCCGACCGATGCGGACGTGTTCGATCCGGCCGCCTACGTCGGCCAGACCCACGTCACGGCGCCGGAGCGGGCGGCGCTGGCCGAGCTGGAGGCGCTCGGCCTGCGTGACGTGGTGCGAGATCGCTGGCCGGCCGAGCGGGTGTTCACCTACTGGGACTACCGGGCTGGCATGTTCCACAGGGACCTCGGGATGCGCATCGACCTGGTGCTGGCCTCCTCCTCCGTGGCCGGCCGAGTGCGAGCGGCATGGGTGGACCGGCAGGCGCGCAAGGGCACTGGGCCGAGCGATCACGCCCCGGTGATCGTCGACTTGGACGAGGCACCGGACGGGGACATCGGGCCAGTGGTGCCGCCCCCGTCCGCGGCGTCCGCCAAGCAGGGCTCGGCCAAGCTGCCCCAGTCGCGGTGACACTATCCTTGCCAGGTCCGCGCCGGGCTTGAGCCCGCGTAGCCGCCAGACTAGAATCCTGGTCTATGAAGACCGCTCCGCTTGCAGATGTGAAAGCCCATCTCTCGGCCCTCGTCGACGAGGTGGTTCGGACCCATGAGCAGGTCACGATCACCCGCAATGGGGAGCCCGTCGCGGTCGTGCTCGCACTCGAGGATTACGAGTCCTTACTGGAGACGCTTGCGCTGCTCGACGACCGCGTGGGCCGCGAGCGTCTGGCCGAGGCGGAGGAGGCTGTCTCCCGGGGCGAATACGCGACCCGTGATGAGATGGCCGAGATCATGGAAGCCCGCCGCAGGCGTGACACCTCCAGGTGACCGGGCCGAAGCCCTACGAGTTGCTCGTGGCGCCACCCGCAAAGCGCGCCTTGGCCAAGGGCTTGCCCACCGCCATCGCGTTCGCCGCGTGGGAGTTTCTTGACGGTCCACTTCGCGAGAATCCACAGCGGGTGGGCCATCCCCTGCGTCCCCCGTTCGCCGGCTGCTGGTCGGCGCGTCGCAGTACCTATCGGGTCCGGTACCGGATCGACGAGGAGCATCACACGGTCATCGTGCTCGACATCGTCGGGCGTTCGGATGCCTACCATCCAGGTCGCGCCTGAGCCTTGCTGAGCGGAGACCTGTGGCTGCCAGGCGCTGCCGATCGGCATCAGCTTCGTGACACACCCGGATCGGACCGTGCCGGCGTAACCGCCGTCGAGCCTCCCCGGAAGGGGATGCGGCCACTCCCCAAAAGCCACTCCCCAAAAGGGGAATCGGGATTGCCACCCGGCGGTGATGTGCTGGCGGAGGCGGCTTGGGAGCCTTGCGGTTGCGAAGGTCTGTGGCGCTAGGCGCTCACGGACCCCCACGACCTCGAGGAGGCGCCATGGGCAGGTTGGTCGGCGGCAAGGCCGCCGTCGGTATTGGGCTGGGGGTGGTAGTGCTGCTGTTCGCCGGGCTGGCCGGGTGCTCGGGGTCGGGCGGCGCCGAGGCGGCGACCACCACGACGACCGGGCAGCAGGACGTCGTGCGGGTGTGGCACGAGCTGGTTGCTTGCGCGCGGGCCAACGGCATGCCCAGCCTGCCCGACCCGCAGATCGACAGCAACGGCCAGGCGCACTTCCCCGACGGCACCCCGGACCCACCGCAGAGCGTGCGGCGCGCCTGCCAGTCGATCTACGACCGGCTGCCGGCCTCGGCGCGCGGCGATACAGAGCGGCCGCCAGCCGACATCCAGGCGCTGCTGCGGTTCGCCCGCTGCATGCGCGAGCACGGCGTGGCGGACTTCCCCGACCCCCAGGCCGACGGCACCTTCCCGCTGGCCGGCACCAGCCTCGGGCATGGCAAGACCCCGCGGATCATCAGGGCCATGCAGGCCTGCGATCGGCTCAACCCGGACCCGAACGGGAGGATCTATGGCAAGTGAGGAGGCTTCCCCCCGCCACCGGGTCCGCGCCGGGTTGCTGGCCGCCACGCTGTTCGTAGTCGTCGCGGGTGGCGGCTGGGCGGTGGCCCGCGGCGGCCTGCTGGGGCGCTCTGCGGCGTCTACGGGCACGGCGGAGGTGCCGACTGGCACGGCCGCGGTGACCCGCACCGACGTGGTCGAGCGCCAGCAGGTGGCGGGCACGCTGGGCTACGGCGACAGCGTCACTGTGGTCGGCCAGTCCCAGGGCGGCGGCGGGTCGGCGGGTACCGGTGGGTCGGCGGGTACCGGCGGGTCGTCAGGTGCCGGCGCGGGCGGCCAGCCTCAGGGTGGCATCCTCACCCGGCTGCCCACCGTGGGCGCGGTGGTTGGCCGCGGGCAGGCGCTGTATGAGGTGGACGGCCACGCGGTGCCGCTGTGGTATGGCACCAGGCCGGCGTGGCGGGCCTTCCAGCTCGGCATGACCGACGGGCCGGACGTGCAGCAGTTGGAGGCCAACCTGGTGGCATTGGGCTTCGACCCCGACCGGGTCATGACCGTGGACCGCCACTACAGCTGGGCGACCGCGGCGGCGGTCAAGCGCTGGCAGCAGGCCACCGGTCGAGCCCAGACCGGCGCGGTCGCGCTGGGGCAGGTGGTGTTCTGGCCCGGCCCGATCCGGGTCACCACCGTGACCGCGACAGTGGGAGCGCCGCTTCAGGCGGGCACGGCGATCCTGGCGGCGACCTCGACCCGGCCGCTGGTCACGGTCGCGCTCGACCCGGCCCTGCAGCAGCTGGTGCGCCGCGGCGACCGGGTGCTGGTCACGCTGCCCGATGGGTCGGCAACCGCCGGCACGGTGACCAGCGTGGGCCGCGTGGCTGTGCAGCCCAGCGCCGGCACCGGCCAGGGCGGCCAGGACCAGGGCCAAGGCGGCAACGGCAACGGTGCCGGGCAGGCGACCGTCCAGGTGACGGTCGCGCTGGCGGACCCACGGGCGGCGGCAGGCCTGGACCAGGCGCCGGTGCAGGTGGCGATCACCACCCAGGCGCACAAGGGGGTGCTGGCGGTACCGATCAGCGCGCTGCTGGCCCAGCCCGGTGGCGGGTACGCCGTCGAGCTGGTCGAGGGCGCTGCGCACCGCCGGATCGTGGTGCGCACGGGGCTGTTCGACGACACCGGCGGGCTGGTCGAGGTCGCGGGCGGTGGGCTGGCCGAGGGTCAGCGGGTGGAGGTGCCGGCCCCATGACCGGCGCCCCACCACTATCGCCGGCCGTGCTCGCGGTGACGGCGACGCCGGTCCTGGAGCTGGAGGAGGTCGGCAAGGTGTATCCGGGCAGCCCGCCGGTGGCGCCGGTGCGTGGCGTCACTCTCACCATCACCCGTGGGGAGCTGGTCGCGGTGGTGGGCCCGTCGGGGTCGGGCAAGACCACCCTGCTGCACCTGATGGCGGCGCTGGACCGGCCTACCAGCGGGGTGGTGCGGGTGGCCGGCCAGGTGCTGGGGGCGCTGTCGGACCGGCGGCTGGCGGGCCT
This sequence comes from bacterium, assembly GCA_046727955.1. Lineage (GTDB taxonomy): Bacteria > Actinomycetota > CALGFH01 > CALGFH01 > CALGFH01 > DASVXQ01. The sequence continues at coordinate 25,066 of JBKPDO010000009.1, forward strand.
GCGCGCCCACTGGCTCGGCGTGGTCTTCCAGCAGTTCTTCCTGCTGGAGCACCTCAGCGCCATGGACAACGTCGCCACCGGGGTGCTGTACCGGGGCCTGCCCGGCGCCGAGCGGCGGCGGCTGGCACGCCTGGCGCTGGAGCGGGTCGGGCTGGGCCATCGGCTGGGCCACCGCCCCACCGCGCTGTCGGGTGGGGAGCGCCAGCGGGTGGCGATCGCCCGGGCGCTGGTCGGCCACCCCCAGGTGGTGCTGGCCGACGAGCCCACCGGCAACCTCGACTCGGCCGCCACCAGCGAGCTGGTGGGACTGCTGCAGCAGCTCAACCGGCAAGGGGTCACCCTGGTGGTGGTCACCCACGACCCCCTGGTCGCCGCCGCCACGGCCCGCCAGGTCCAGCTGCGCGACGGGCGGATCGTGGCCGACTCCGGAACGGACGGTGGGTCGCCATGAGCCGCGTACGCAGGCCGTCCCCGGCGCCCCCAAGGTCGCGGCTGCGGCCGGCCGACCTGCTGCCGGTCGGCACCGTCGGGCTGCGCGCCCGCCGGCTGCGGGCCGGGCTGTCAGCGCTTGGCATCGCCATCGGGATCGCCGCGATCGTGGCGGTGCTCGGCATCACCCGCTCCAGCCAGGCCGAGCTGCTGGCGCAGATCGACCGGCTCGGCACCAACCTGCTCACGGTGGTCAACGGCCGCTCGATCCAGGGCCAGGAGGCCCAGCTGCCCACCAGGGCCCCCCGGATGCTGAGCCGCGTCGACGGGGTCCGCCGGGTCGCCCCGACCGCCCAGCTCGAGGGCGTCAACGTCTACCGCACCGACAAGGTCCCCGCCGCCCAGACCGGCGCGCTGGCGGTCAGGGCCTGCGACCCGGCCCTGCTCGCCACCCTGGACGGCCGCCTTGGCCACGGCGCCTTCCTCAACCCCGCCACCGCCCGCTACCCGGCCACCGTGCTTGGCGACCAGGCCGCTACGACCCTGGGGATCGCCCAGCTGGACCAGCCGACCCGCGTGTGGCTGGGGGGCCGCTGGTTCACCGTGGTCGGCATCCTCGAGCCGCTGCCGCTGGCGCCGGAGCTGGACCGCTCGGCGCTGGTCGGCTTCCCGGTCGCGGCCAGGCTGCTTGGCTACCAGGGCCACCCCAGCCGCATCTACGTGCGCACCGCCACCCAGCAGACCACGCAGGTGGCGGGCCTGCTGGCCCCAACCGCCGACCCCGAGCACCCCGAGCAGGTCCAGGCCAGCCGCCCCTCGGACGCGCTGACCGCCCGGGTGGCCGCCAAGGCCGCCACCACCGGGCTGTTCTTGGGCTTGGGCGCGGTGGCGCTGCTGGTGGGCGGGATCGGCATCGCCAACGTGATGGTGATCGGGGTGCTGGAACGACGCTCAGAGATCGGCCTGCGCCGCGCGCTGGGCGCCGCCCGCGGCCATGTCGCCGCGCAGTTTGTGGTGGAGTCGCTGCTGCTGGCCGCCGTCGGCGGCACCACCGGCGTGGCGATCGGCGCCGCGATCACCATCGGCGTGGCCCACCAGCGCCACTGGACGGTCCAGCTCCCGGCGGTGGCGCTGTGGGGTGGCCTTGGGGCGGCGCTGGCGGTGGGGGTGGTCGCCGGGCTGTACCCGGCGCTGCGGGCCGCGCGGCTGGCGCCAACCGACGCGCTGCGCAGCGTGTGACCACGCGCCCGGCGGCACCCGAGCCGGCCGGGCCGCAGCGGGCGGTGATGGTGGAAGATGGGCGGGGAGGGGACGGGAGAACAAGATGGGGATGCGGCGACGTTGGGGCCTGCAGGCCAAGATGACCGGCTCCTACGTGCTGGTCACCGCCGCGGCGGTGGTGCTAGTCGAGGTCGTGGTGGCGGTGATCGTGCTGCCGGGGCTGGTGTCGCGGACCGACCTGGCCACGCAGGTACAGCTCACCGCCGGCGACTACGCCAACGCCGCCATGAAGCAGAGTGCCATGTTGGGCCGGCTGCCGACCGCTGCCGAATTCACGTTTGGCCAGCCCGTGCCGCGGTTGCAGTCCGGCCAAACCTTGGAGCCCTCCGGCAACGCCATCCCCGACAGGATCACCCGGGACGACCCCAAACTGCTGGAGCCGCTCCTGGTGCTGCTGCTGGCTCCCGACGGGCGAGTGATCGCCAGCTCCAGCCCCGCCCGCTACAAGGTCGGAAAGCGGCTCGGCGACCCCGCCATGGGCGCGCTGCCCGCCCGGGTCCGCACCCAGCCGCCCACGGCATGGGGCAAGCGTGACGGCCTCACCCCGACCCCCACCCAGGTCGGACAGGTGCTGTGGGCGGCCGCGCCGGTGCTCGACCTCGGGCAGGCGTCCAACCTGCAGCCCAAACCGCGCAAACCGCTCCTCACTCCTGACCCGCTCGGCATGGTGTACGTGCAGGTCCCGGCCGCGGCCAAGCTCGCCGGGCAGCAGGACTTGTGGAGCGCGCTTGGGCCGCAGCTTGGCGTCGGGCTGGGGGTGCTGGCCGCGGCGGTGCCCGTCGGCCTGGTCTTCGGGCTGCTGTCGACCCGGCGGCTGATCGGGCGGCTGCGGCGGCTGGCCGCCACCACCGTCGCAGTCGCCCAGGGCGACTACCACCAACGCGTGGCGGTGTCCGGCGGCGACGAGGTCGCCCAGCTGGAACGCAACCTCAACCGCATGGCCGAGCGGCTGGACGCCGCCATGGCCACCGAACGCCAGCTCGCCGGCGCGACCGAGCGCGCCCGTATCGCCCGCGAGCTGCACGACGCCATCTCGCAGGACCTGTTCTCGCTGCGCCTGCTCGCGGCTGGGCTGCGCAAGGCGCTGCCGACCGACTCCCCGCTGCGCCCTCAGGTCGAGACGATGGAGCACACCGCCACCACCACGATGCAGGAGATGCAGGCGCTGCTGCTGGAGCTGCGCCCGGTGGCGCTGGAGGACGCCGGGCTGGTCGCGGCGCTGGAGGAGCTGTGCCGGGCCTACCAGGAGCGGCTGGGCGTCACCGTCGACGCCGACCTGGAACCGGTCGAGCTGGCCCCAGCGGCCGAGCACGCCGTGCTGCGGGTGGTCCAGGAGGCGCTCGCCAACGCCGTCAAGCACGCCCAGCCGACCCGGATCCGGCTGCGGCTGCACCACCAGGACGGCCAGGTCGCGGTGGTGGTCAGCGACGACGGCGGCGGTTTCGAGGTGGCCCGGGCTGAGGAGCGTCACGGCCTGGGCGTGGGGCTGATGCGCGAGCGCGTCGCCGAGCTGGGGGGCACGTTCCAGCTCGACTCCACGCCGGGGCAGGGGACCAGCGTGCGGGTCCTGCTGCCAAAGGGCCGGCCATGATCCGCGGGAGGGTTCGGGGACCCAAATAGGAGGCTCGCCGCTGATCCGAGTGCTGATCGTCGATGATCACCAGGTGGTCCGCCAGGGCCTGCGCTTCCTGCTCGAGCAGGAGGACGGCATCCAGGTCGTGGGCGAATGCGCCGACGGCCCCAGCGCGATCCAGGCGGTGCGGACCCTGGAGCCGACCGTGGTGCTGCTGGACCTGTTCCTGCCCGGCCAGGACGGCATCAGCGTGCTGGCCCAGATCAAACAGGACCGGCCCGCCACCGAGGTGCTCATGCTCACCTCCTCCCAAGACGACGAGCACCTGCTGGCCGCGGTCCGCGCCGGCGCGCTCGCCTACCTGCCCAAGACCGCCGGGGTCGACCAGGTCGTCACCGCGGTGCGCGCCGCCGCCCGCGGCGAGAGCGTCCTGGAGCCAAGGCTCGCCGCCCGGCTGGTCCGCGAGGTCCGCCAGGTCACGGTCCGTCGCCGGCCACTCGACCAACTGTCCCCCCGCGAGCTGGAGGTCCTGGCCGCCCTGGCCCGGGGGCGCGCCAACCGCCAGATCGCCCGGACACTGGCGATCAGCGAGGAGACCGTCAAGGCGCACGTGTCCAGCATCCTGGCCAAGCTGGGGCTGGCCGACCGCACTCAGGCGGCCATCTTCGGCCTGCAGCAGCGCCTCGTCCCCCTCGACCAGGCCCTCGACGAGTAGAAGAGCCGGCGCGCATGGGACAACTGGACGCGGGTCAGGCGGGGACCTTGTCCAGGAAGCCGAGGACGCTCCTCAACCGGCCGACGAGGCAACGGCGGCGGCGCTGCGGGCGCTGCCGGCCTAACCGGCAGGGCCACGCCTCCGCCTGCCGCACGACACCGACCCGCCACTGTACGGTACACTTTATTCGATGACTTGTGTACCAAAGGAGGCCCGGATGCTAGTTGGCATTCGCGAGCTACGAGACCGGCTCAAGCACTACGTAGAGACCGCCCGCGGCGGTGAGGACGTGATCATCACCGACCACGGTCACGCCATCGCCCGGCTGGTGGCGTTGCAGAATGAGCGGCCCATCGACCGGCTCATCGAGGCTGGCCTGGCGACACCGCCCCGCAGGCCGAAGGGCAAGGTCGACTGGACTCCGGTGGAGAGTGCCGGCAGCGTCAGCGATCTGATCGAGCGGTGATCGCCTACTTCGACACCTCGGCGCTGCTCAAGCTGGTAATCGCCGAGGCCGGTGCCGAGCAGGCACGACTGCTGTGGGAGCAGTCGAGCGAGATTGTCGTATCACGCTTGGCCTGGACAGAGGCGATGGCGGCGCTGGCGGCCGCTCGGAGGGGGCGCCGGCTGACCGACCAGGACTACGCGACGGCGATCGAGGTATTCCGGGAGTGCTTTGCGCGGTGCACCGTGGCCAGCGTGGCGGATCACTTGGTGGAGCAGGCGGCCGAGCTTGCGGCTGACTATGACCTGCGCGCCGCGGACGCGATCCACTTGGCGACAGCGCTGGCGGTCATGGAGCCCGATTCGGTCTTCGTGACCTGGGACAAGCGGCTGCAGCAGGCCGCCATCCAGGCGGGGCTCGTCACCGCTCCGGCCAGGTCCTGACGAGCCGGTCGGGGTGAGCGGATCGTGATCCGAAACGGCAAGGCCGTCATCGTCGAGCCCGACGCAGCCTGACCCAAACCGGGCTACGCAAGCCCCCCAGGTTGGAAACCGGCCCGGTTGTCTCACGACGGGGGGCTGTTACTGTCCGTACGCATGTGTTACTGTCCGCAGCCGCGATGATCGAGCTGCCGCCGCCGCCGGCCCGACCCCTCGGCGGGGAACGACGCCGCTCCGGGAGTGTGGTGTTCCTGAACTGGCGTGACACCACCAATCCCGAGGGTGGCGGCTCCGAGCTGTTCGTCGAGCGGGTCGTGGCCGGGCTGGCCGAGCAGGGCCGGCTGGTCACGCTGGTGTGCGCCGCCCACCCTGGCGTCCCCGCGGAGGAGGACGCTGGCGGGGTACGAGTCCTGCGGCGCGGGTCGCAGCGCACCGTATACCTGCGCGCCTTCCTGCTCCACGCGGGCCGGCGGCTGGGAGGGCATGAGGCCGTGGTCGACGTCCACAACGGCATGCCGTTCCTGTCGGCGCTGTGGTGCCGGCGCCCGGTGGTGGTGCTGGTCCACCACGTGCACCGCGAGCAGTGGGGCATGGTGCTGCCCAGGCCGCTGGCGCGGCTCGGCTGGTGGCTCGAGTCCAGCGTGGCGCCGCGCGTCTACCGCAACTCGAGCTACGTGGCGGTGTCCGAGAGCACTCGGGACGAGCTGATCGGGCTCGGTGTGCGCGCGGAGGCGATCACTGTGATCCGCAACGGCGCCGAGCCGCCGCCGCCCGCTCCGGTCGCGGCCAGGGCGCCGGTCCCGACGGTCTGCGTGCTCGGCCGCCTGGTGCCGCACAAGCGGGTCGAGTACGCCTTGGAGGCGGTCGCGCGTATCCGCCGGCGCGTGCCGGGTACGCGCCTGGAGATCGTGGGGCGCGGCTGGTGGGAGCCGCGGCTGCGCGCCGCCGCCGACCTGCTCGGGCTCGGCGCCGCGGTGCGGTTCCGCGGCTTCGTGGACGAGGCGGCCAAGCGGGAGCTGCTGGCCGAAGCCTGGGTGCTGGCGATGCCCTCGATCAAGGAGGGCTGGGGCCTGGCGGTGATGGAGGCGGCCGCGCACGGCACGCCGGCGGTCGGCCTGCGCTCGGCCGGTGGGCTGACCGAGTCGATTGTGGACGGCGTCACCGGCCTGCTCGCCAGCGGGCCGGAGGAGTTCACCGCCCAGCTCGAGCGCGTCCTTACCGACGAGGCCCTACGGAACAAGCTGGGGACCGCGGCCCGCGAGCGCTGCGGCAGCTTCACCTGGGAGCGGGCCACCGCCGAGTTCGCCGCCGTGCTGGACGCGGCGGTCGCGCAGGGCGGCCGTCAGCGCGTGCCGTAGACGATCAGCGGCCGGTCCGACGTGGTCGAGCTCGAGGAGGCGGTCACGAGCGTGAGCGCGGAGGCGAACGCCAGCAGCAGCGCGCCCACGGCCAAGGCGATGAACACCCGAACGGTCGGACTCATCGACGGCTCCCTTCTCCGGCTCGCCCGGAGAGTACCAGCCGGCGGCGGTGGGAGGCTACCAGCGGTAGCAGCCCGGCGCACGCCCAGCCCGCCGTGGCGACCGCGAGCAGGTCGCCGGCCACCACCGGCGCGACGGGTGCGCCGACGAGCCGCACCGGCATGACCGGGCCTGGCACCCGGTACAGCGCCAGCTCGGTGTTGTCGAGCACGGGACGCAGCCCGGCCAAACGCGGCGTCCAGGTCGCCCAGTCGGCGATCTTGAAGACCATCACGTAGCGGATGCCCTCGGCCGGCAGCGCCGGGGCCAGCGGCGCCGGGCCGAGCACCAGCGGCGCCAGGCGGCCGCCGTAGGGGTCCTCGCCCGGCACTGTGACCGTCAGCAGCTCGAGGTCGTCGTTGCCGACAGCCCGGCGGGTGAAGTAGCGCTGCGCTGGGTCCAGCACCACTCGGTCGCCGTTCCACGGGAAGGCGAGGTACAGGTGCCACGGCAGCACCAGTATGGCGCCCGGCTCGGGATCGGTCGCCATGATCTGGCGGGCCCGCTCCCATTGGCGCGGGTAGGTGGTGGTCCCGAGCCGCCCGGCCGCGCCCCAGGCAAGCCCCGGCTCCACCAGCACTGGCGCGGCGACTAGCGTGGCCGCCGCCACCACCCGCCAGCGCCCAGCGCCCAGCAACGCCAGCACCCGCTCAACGCCGGCGCCGAAGCCGATCGCCTCCACCAGCGCAAGCGGTGCCACGAATTTCTGCGCGTCGCGGATCATGCCCCCGCCGGGCACGTGGGCGATGGTGAGGTCGACCGCGCCGCGCAGGGCGGGCACGGCGTAGGCGGACGCCAGCGCCAGCCCGACCGCCCCAGCGGCCAGTAGCCCGATCGCGGCGCCACGCTCCCAACGCTGAAGGACCACCCGCCAGCCGATCACCGCCACGGCCAGCACCACCGCGAACCCCAGCCACCACGCCCACGAGCCGTGCCCTGGAGGAGTGACCAGCGCGTTCCAGATCCCCCCGAGCCCCACCAGGCTCCCGAGCGTGCCGAGCGGCCCGTCCGGCCTGGAGGCGAAGGCGGCGGCGCCGGCCGGCCGGACCGGCGCCCCGCCGGGCCGCAGGACGCTCGGGAGCAGCCAGGGAAAGTTCAGCGCCAGCCCGGCCGCCAGCACCGCGCCGGCCCGCCGCCAGGGCCGGCCGGCGACCACCGCCAGCGAGGTGCCCGCCGCGATCACCGCACCTGGCGGGCTGCCGCAGGCCGCCATCGCCAGCGCCGCCACCAACCGGTGCACGCTTGCTCTGCCTGCCCGGTAGTTCAGGGCCGCGCCCACCACCCACGGCAGCGCGGCGTAGGAGACCAGCAGCGCCCAGTGACCGATCAGCAGCCGCTCGTAGACGTGGGCGTTCCAGACGAACAGCGCAGCCGCGGCCGCGCCGCCGGCCGCGGTCGCCACTGGCGCCAGGCGCGCAACGCCCCACCCGCCGAGCACGAAGATCCCCGCCAGGATCAGCTTCTGGACGAGGTCGGCCGGAGCGATTCGCGAGGCGAGCGCGACCAGCAGGTCGCTGGGCACGGCGCGGGCGACCGAGGTGCCGAGCCCCAGCAGGTCACGCGTCAGCGGCATGCGCGGCACGAACACCATGTCGTAGGCGAGCACGTAGCCGCGCACAAGCAGCGGCGCCAGCGCGAGCGCGGCCAGCCCGGCTGCCGCCCAGAGGCCCGCGCGGCCCTTCGGTGGGCTCAGCGGGCGCCGGCCTGCGGCTGCGGCGACACCTCCTCCGTCTGGCCGGCGACGTGCCTGCCAGCAGGGCGGCGGCTGATCAGCACCACGCCGGCCACAATCAGCAGGACTCCCAGCACCAGCGCGCCGATCGGCAGGATCCACTGCAGCATGCGGAGCTGGCTGGCGCCGGCCTTAGCGTCGTCGGCAGCGTCGCGGATGGTGTTGTCGTCGTAGACGAGCTTGCCCTTGAACGCGGTCAGGACGGTCACGCCGGCGTCGGTCTGCAGGAGTTGAGTCACCTCCTGGCTGGCCTTGACGATGATGCCGGTGCGCGGCTCGACCCACAGCGTCTTGAGGTTGCTGTACATGATCGTGGCGGGGACAGTGGCGACGCCCGGCTGGCCGGCCTGCGCGCCGCTGACCTGGACCGTTTCCAGACGTACGTTGCTGAAGCGCTGCTCGAACCGGTAGAGGTCGAGGCCCTCGATGCGCTCGGTGCCGGTGTAGGTGGCGGGGAAGGCCTGCTTGGCGGTGGTGTCCCAGAAGGAGTAGGTGCGCTTCTGGGTGTTGAAGGGGAACTTGAGGGTCAGCCCGGTATGGGACAGCTGGTCGCCGCAGCAGTGCTTGGACTCGGCGGTGACGCGGTCCAGGGCGATGCGCTCCCGAGCGGCGGTGAGGACGCCGTTGTCACCGATATCCTTGGTCATCGAGAAGCTGTCCCACACGGCCGTGCTGGAGTTGCCGGCCTTGGCATCGCCCTTGATCGTGCGGATGTTCTGGACCTTGGCGTTGACCTCTTTGAGCTGCGCTCGATTGAAGTACGTCGCGGTCCCCACCGCGACCCGCTGCGCGTACTCGTTGAGCGGAGCCTTCTGGAGCCTCGGGTACGCGTAGGAGCGCACCGACAGCGCGGAGAAGAGCAGGAAGAAGCCCACGAACACGAGCACGTATCCCACCCGACGAGCCACATCGGCCTCCCGCAGCACGGCGTCCAAGGGGGCCGGGCAAGTGCCCACAGGCGCGCCGTCACCGCCCGCTCCCACCCATCGTCAGCAGGCGCGGCGCCGGCATGTGCCCGGCCTCTCGGGAACACTACACAAACACTTGCGCCGAAAATAGACTGCCTGTTACCAACCGTTGCCCTATAGGCTCTCGCAGCCAGGCCAGGCAACAGGGTGGGAAGGGGAGCGATGCGGCTCGACGCGTTCCGGACGGAGCTGCCGCGGGCGTTCGACGGGGACCTGCGCGCCGCGCACCCCAGGGACCAGCGCTTCCGCGCGTTGCTCGAGGACGTGCCCGGCATGGCCACCGAGTCCAAGCTGGCGCTGCTGAACCTGGCAGCGGCCCACCTGGACCCGGGCGAGGCGTACCTCGAGGTGGGGAGCTTCAAGGGGTTGTCGCTGATCGGCGCAATGCTCGGCAACGAGTACGCGCGCTTCTACGCGATCGAGAACTTCCTGGAGTTCAACCTCGACGCGAGCGCGACCCGGGCGGAGCTGCTCGGCAACCTGGCCCGCTGGGTCGACCCGCGGCGGGTCGGGCTGCTGGAGGGCGACTGTTTCCGCCTGCTGCGGCGCGACCCGCCGCTGGACGCGCCCGTCGGGGTGTACTTCTACGACGGCGCCCACGGGCGGCTGCCCCACTACCTGGCGCTGGGCGTGGCCGAGCGCTGGCTCGCAGACCAGGCGCTAGTGGTGATCGACGACGCCTCCTGGCCGATAGTCGCCCAGGCCACCGAGCGCTACCTGCACCGCCATCCCGGCTACGAGCTGCTTTTCGACCTGGCCGCCGAGCGGGAGGAGGAGCCGCGCTGGTGGAACGGCCTGCGTGTGTACGCCTTCCGGCGGGAGACGGCCGGGCGAGAGGCAGCCGGTAGGGCGCCAGCCCAGCGCGCGGGGGCCCACGGCTGGCCGGGCCTCGACCTCGCCTGGCGCTACCTCGCCTACGATCTCGCCTACCAGCCGGCCATGCGGCTGGCCTGGAGGACCCTCCCGCGCCACCCGCGGCTTACCTCCGCGGTGCTCAAGGTAGTGCCGATGTCGTCGCGCCGTGTCCCGGAGTGTGGCTGATTGGCCGGGGCGCTCGCCCCGGGCGTCGCCCCGCCGCTGGCGACGGAGCCGTCGCTGCCGCGCGCCGGCCTGGTGGTGGCGCCCGCCATGGCCGTGGCCAACGCCCTGAACTACGCCTTCAATCTGGTGATGCTGCGGCTGCTCGACCCGGCCGCCTACGGCGCGCTCGGCGCCCTGCTAGCGCTGGTCCTGATCGGCACGGTGCCGGGGCTCGCCCTCCAGGCGGTGGTTGCCCGCCACACCGCCCTGCGCGCCGGCGACCGCGCCGCCGTGGCGGCGCTGTGGTGGCGGACGCTGGCGGCGGTGTCGTGGGTGAGCCTGGGCCTGGGTCTGGCGGCGACCGCGGCGGCGCCGGCCCTGGCCGCGTTCCTGCACCTGGGGTCGCTGGCGCCCGCGCTGCTGCTGGCTGCCAACATCCTGCCGCTGCCGCTGGTGTCCGCTCTCCAGGGGATGCTGCAAGGGGTGCAGCGCTTCGGTGCGCTGGCGGCGGCGCTGCTGGTTAACGCCGGCGCGCGGCTGGCCGTCGGGGTCGGCCTGGTTGGCGCCGGTCACGGCGTGGACGGCGCGCTCGCCGCCTCCGTGGCCGGCTCGGTGCTGGCCGTGCTCGTCCCCCTGGCGATGGTCCGGCCGGTGCTCGCGGCCCGGCCCGGTCGAGGCGGACCGGGAGTCGCCGCGCTCGGGCGCGAGGTGGGCGCCGCGTCGCTGGCGTTCCTTGGGCTGCTGCTGCTCACCAACGTGGACCTGCTACTGGCGCGCCACTACCTGGACGCGGGCGCGTCGGGCCTGTACGCGGCCGGCGCGGTAGTCACCAAGATCGCCTACTGGGCGCCGCAGTTCGTGGCCACGATCGTGTTCCCGCGCCTGGCCACGGCGGCGGGTGGGCGGCGGCACCTGCTCGCCGGCGCGGCCGCCGTGGTGGCGGGCCTGGGAGCGGCCCTGGTCGTGGCGGTCGCCGCCGCGCCGAGGCTGGTGGTGGCACTGCCGTTCGGTGACGCCTACGGCGGCGTGGGGCCGGCACTGCCGCTGTTCGCCGCGCTGGGCACAGGACTGGCGCTGGTGCAGCTCCTGCTGTTCTCGGGCATCGCCGCCGGCGACCGTGACGGCCACAAGCTGCTCGGCGCCACGGTCGCGGTCGAGGTGGCGGTTATCGCGCTCGGCCCGCACCACTCGGTCACCGGCATCGTCTCGGTCGCGTTGGCCTCCGTGACCATGCTGCTGGTGACCGGCTGGGCGCTGGAGCGACGCCGCCGGCCCCTGGAGGCGTCGTAGTGTCCGGCGAGCTGGTCCGCGCCGGGCCGAGGGCGGAGGCGCCGCCGCGCGGCCGTCCACCGCGGCGCCCGGTGGACTACGCCGAACCAGCGGCTTACGTGGTGCTCGGCGCGCTGGTGCTGGCGGCGCTGCTTGCGACCGACTGGGGCTGGGTCACCCCGGACACCAGGCCGGAGCTGTACCTGGCGCCGTGGCGCGCGCTGCGCGCGGCGCTCACCGTCTGGCGGCCCGACCCTTACCTCGGGCAACCCAACTTCGACACGGGCACCGCCCCGGTGGCGCTCGCCGTGCTGCTGCTGCGCGGGCTCGGCGTCGACGCCTGGCTCGCCGTGCGGCTGTGGCGGGCGCTGCTGCTGGCGGTGGCGGGCTGGGGCGCGGTGCGGCTGTTCCACGCGGTCGCCGGCGGCGGCGACCCCGCGACCGGCCGGCGCTCCAACCCGGCGGGCCGAGTCGCCGCCGCGGTGCTGTACGTCGCCAACCCCTACGTGGTCGTAGCGGGCGCCACCAACCCGGTCCTGATGCCGTATGCACTGCTGCCCTGGCTGCTGGTGGCGCTGGCGCGGGCCGTGCGCGAGCCGCGCTCCTGGCGCTGGCCGGCGGCGTTCGCTCTTGCCCTGCTTGCCTGTGGCGGTACCAACGCCGGCGTGGTGACGCTGTTCATGCTGCTCGGCGTGCCGTGCTACCTCGCCTATGTCGGGCTGGTCCGCGAGCGGCGCTGGCGTGATCTGGCCGGCCCCACCCTGCGCTGCCTGGGGCTGGGCGCGCTGGTGTCGCTCTACTGGCTGGTGCCGGCGGTCCTGGCGGCCCGCAGCGGGCAGTCGATCGCGGCCAGCACCGAGCAGCCGGGCGACGTCGGTAGCGTCTCATCCTACGCGGAGACGCTGCGGCTGCTCGGCCTGTGGACCTTGTACGGGAGGGTGGGGGACCGGCTGTTCCTGCCAGGCTTCGCCGCCTACCTGACCAACCCGCTGGTGGTGCTGGCCTCGTTCGCGCTGCCCCTGGCCGCGGTCGCCGGCGCCCTGGTGTCGCGAGCGAGAGCGCGGGCGCTCGGCGCGATCCTGCTGGCGGTGGCCGTGCCGGTGATGGTCGGGCTGTTCCCGACCTCAAACCCCTCGCCGCTTGGGCGCCTGCTGAACCGTGCCTTCCTCCAAGTCCCCGGCGCCATTGCCTTCCGCACCACCAACAAGGCCGGCGCCCTGGCGGCGCTGGCGCTGGCGCTGCTGGTGGCCCTCGGCGTGGCGGAGCTGGCCCTGGTCCACCGGGGCCCGTCCCACCGGGGCACCCCCGTGGGGTTCCCCGGACCCCTTCAGCGGCACGGCGGCCGGCGGCCCCTGGCCGGCCGTGGGTCGAGCCTGGTCGCGGCGCTGGCGGCGCTGGGAGTGGTGGCCGTCGCGGTGCTGCCCGCCTGGACCGGCGGGCTCGCGCTGGAGCGCTTCCGCGTGCCCGCGTACTGGCGGCAGGCGGTCGCCGAGCTGAACGCCGGCCCCACCAGCAGCCGGGTGCTGCTGCTGCCGGGCCAGGTGCAGGCCGACTACCGCTGGGGCTGGCAGGGGCCGGACGACGTGCCCGCCTCGCTGCTCGATCGCCACTCGGTACTGCGCGCCACTGTGCCCAACGGCTCGCTCGAGCAGTCCAACTTCCTGGCGGCGCTGGACGTGCCGCTGGCCGCCGGCGCGCCCGACTGGGGCGGTGTGGCCGCCATGGCGCGCTACCTCGGCGCCCGCCAAGTGCTGGTCCGCAACGACGTGGTCTGGGAGGAGACCGGCGGCGTCGAGCCCTCGGCGCTGGCCGCCAACCTCGCCGCCGACCCGGACCTGCACCTGGAATCGGGTTACGGCCGGCCGGGTCAGGGCCAGGCGGCGGCCGGGGCCTCGGGGCCAGGCGGAGCGGCCCGGCCGCTCCCGCCGTTGCAGCGCTACGCAGTGAGCGACCCGCGGCCGATCCTGCGGACCGAGGCGGCCGCCGGCGCTCTGCTGGTCGACGGCGACAACTTCGCGCTCCCGGGACTTGAGCGCCTGGGCCTGCTCCGCGGGCAGCCGGCCTTCCGGTTACTCGGCAACGTGAGCGCGGACGACCTCGCGCTCGCCCTCGACGACGGCGCCCACCTCGTGCTGACGGACACCAACCGGCGCCGCGCCTGGCGCGTGCAGCGCACCGGGCAGAGCTACTCGCCGACGCTGCGCGCCGACCAGCCACTCGACCCTGGCACGCCCACGCTGAGCCTGTTCGGCGACCCGATCCGGCAGGCCACCGCCGAGCTGTCCGGCGCCCGCTCGGTCACCGCCACCAGCTCGGGCACGGTGTTTGGGCTGGTCCCCTACGGCAAGCCCGAGTTCGCGTTCGACGGCGACCCGCGCACCGCCTGGGTCACCGGCGACTTCGGCGCCGCCGTCGGCCAGTCGGTAACCCTCGAGCTCCAGCAGCCGGTGACGGTGTCCAGGCTCACGCTGCGGCCGCTGCTCGGTGGCCCGGTGCAGATCGCCAGGGTCAGGATCCGGCTCGACGGCCGCACCGTGGACGCCGACGTGCCGGCGCTGCCGTCGGTCGAGGTGAGTCTGCCGCCGACCACCACGTCGAGGATCACCGTCGAGATCACCGGCACCCGCGGCGGTCCCGGCCTGAACCCCGTGGGGTTCTGGGAGATCGGCGTGCCGGGCGTACGGGTGACCGAGCGCGTCCGCCTGCCGGGGCGCCTGCGGGAGCTGCTCGGCGGCCTGGACGACCGGGCCAGGCAGCGGCTGGCGGCAAGCCCGCTGGACGTGGTGCTGGCGCGCGCCGAAGGCGACCCGGCAAGGCTCGACGACGACGAGGAGCGCACACTGGACCGGAGCTTCTGGCTGCCGGACGCGCGCTCGCTGAAGCTCTCCGGCTTCGTGCGGGCAGGGCCTGACCTGCTGGAGCCAGAGGTGGACCAGCTGGCCGGGGCGGCCGGGGATGTGGTCGCCTCGTCCTCGTCGCGGGCGTTCGACGGGATCGGGGTGCGGGCCTCGCAGGCGCTCGACGGCGATCTGGACACCGCATGGGTGCCGGCCGGGCGGGGCGTGGGGGAGTGGATCGAGCTGCGCTTCCCGCGCCGGACGCTGGACCACGTAACCGTGACCCAAGCGGTCCCTAAGGGCCTAAAGGGCGTGGATATCGCCACCCAGGTCGAGCTGTCGCTGGACGGCGGGCCGCCCCAGAGGGCGACGCTCCGCGCAGGCTCCAGCCGCATCCAGTTCCCGCGGCAGCCGGTGTCCAGGCTCCGCCTGACCATCACCAAGGTCGCCGGCTTTGGCAGCCAGGTCCGCATCAGCGAGATCGACGCCGGCGGCGCCCGCATCCCGGGCGTGCCGGGCTCGACCCGGCTTCGCGGCTGCGTTACGCTGGCCAGCGTGGACGGGCAGCCGCTCCAGGTCGTCATCGGCGGCACCCTCGACCAGCTCAGCCGCGGCCTGGCCCTGCCGGTGCGCGCCTGCCAGGGGAGTGAGCTGCGGCTGCCCGCCGGCGACCACCAGCTCCAGAGCGCACCCGGCTGGCTGGTCGACCTGCTGGACCTGTCGTCGCGGCCAGAGGGCGGGGCGGCCCCTGGCGCAGGAGCGACCACGGCGCCGGCGCCGGCGCCGCGGATCACTGTGACCTCGTCGTCACCAACCCGCACGACGCTGACGACCGAGCCGGCCCAGAGCCCGTTCTACCTGGTCACTGGACAGGGGTACGACCCCCGCTGGCGGGCGACGGTGGACGGCCAGCCGCTCGGGCCGCCGCTGGTCGTCGACGGCTATTCGGTCGGCTGGCGCATCTCCGACCCAGGCGAGCACCGGATCACCATCGAGTTCGGGCCGCGCCGCCTGGCCTTGGCGTCGCTGGTAGCCTCGCTCGCCGGTCTCGCTCTGGTCGTGGTCCTGGTGGCCGCGCCGTGGTGGCGGCGGGCCGGCGGCGCGCGGGAGGGCCCGAGCCACCAGGCCCGTGGCCAGGGCCGTGGCCAGGGAGGGCTGGCGCCATGAGGCAGGGTAGGTGGCGGCCGCCGTCGGCACGGACCATCGGCGGGTGGGTCGCGCTCGCCGCGGTGCTCACCTTCCTTGGCGGGTGGGCCGGCCTAGCCCTGGCCGCCGCCATCGTGCTCTGGGACCTGCTGGTCGCCCCGACGCCGCGCACGATCCTGCTCGCCTCGTTGCTGGCGTTCCTGGTGCTGCCGGTCACGGTGCTCGCGCCAGGACTGCCCACGCGGGCCACGCTCGGGCCCGACTTCGCCGCCCGCAGCCTGCTGCCCCACCTGGTCGCCGGCACCGGGCTCGCCCTGCTGGTTCTCGGGATCCTGCGCGACGTCCGCGCCAACCTGCCCCCACCGGAGCCGCCGGGAGAGCGCGAGCTGGAGCCGCACGCCCCACCCGACCAGCGCACCCTCGAGGGACCACGGTGAGCCGGGATCTGGTTACCGTGGTGGTCCCCTCCCGCAACGCCGCGCGCACGATCCGGACCTGCCTCGAGTCCGTACGGGCCCAGACGCACCCGTCCGTCGAGCTGATCGTAGTGGACAACTGGAGCGACGATGGCACCTGGGAGCTAGCCCTGCCCCTGGCCGACCTGGCGCTGCGCGCCGGGCCGGAGCGCAGCGAGCAGCGCAACCTCGGCATCGCCAGGGCAAAGAGCGAGTGGGTGGTCTGGGTCGACGCTGACATGGAGTTGCCGCCCGACGCGGTCGAGCGGGCGCTGGAGGCGGCGCTTGCCACCGGCGCGGTGGGCGTGTTCCTGCCGGAGGCGACCGCCGGCAGCGGCTTCTGGACCCGCTGCCGCACTCTGGAGCGGCGCTGCTACCACGGCGAGCCGCGC
Source organism: bacterium (assembly GCA_046727955.1). Lineage (GTDB taxonomy): Bacteria > Actinomycetota > CALGFH01 > CALGFH01 > CALGFH01 > DASVXQ01. Next base: position 41,288 of record JBKPDO010000009.1, read on the forward strand.
ATCGAGGCGCCGCGGCTGCTGCGCGCCGATTGGCTGCGCCAGGCCGGGGGCTTCTCCAGCCTGGCGGGCGTCGAGGACGCGGAGCTGCGCACCCGGCTGCTGGCCGCCGGCGTCCGGCTGGCCTGGGCGGACACGCTGGTCACCCACCACGAGGGGCGCCTCACCCTCGCCGGGGTCGCCCGCAAGCGCTTCTATTACGGCAAGAGCCTGCCCGCCTATTCGAAACGCCACCCCGGCGCGGTGCCGGGCCAGGTCGGCGCGACCCTGGCCGCGCTGTGGCGGCACCGCCGGCTGCTCGCCGCCGATCCCGGGCACGCCGCCGGCCTGGTGCTGCTACGCGGCTGGGAGGCGCTCGCCTACCTGGCGGGCGCGCTGCGGGCCATGCAGGAGGCCGGGGGAGACGGGCCTAACGCCAATGCCATTCGGTTTGCTGCTTTGACGTGGTAGGGTCCGCTTCTTGTCGCTTCGTGGAAGGAGCCAAGCAGCCGGATGGCCCCCGCCGCACCCACCCAGCTGCCCTCGCCGCCGCCGATCACCGACCGGATCGCGCTGG
>JBKPDO010000010.1:0-93015 GCA_046727955.1 bacterium
GCGCCGGGCGCACCGTACGGCTGGCGCGATGCGGCGTAGGGGCCGGGCGGACCCTCCTGCGCCGGGGCGCGGAGCCCGGGGCCGCGGGGCACGCCCGCCGGCTGCGACTGGTACCCGCGAGGGTCAGGCTGGCCGGGTTGCGGCTGGCGCTCGCGCGCGAACGGCGGCTGCTGCCTCGCCTGGGCGGCCGGCGCCTCCTGAGCGGCGGGCTCACCGGCAACGGCGGGCTCACCGGCAACGGCGGGCTCACCGGCAGCGGCGGGCTCTTGGCTGGCGGGCTCACCGGCAACGGCGGGCTCACCGGCAACGGCGGGCTCACCGGCAACGGCGGGCTCTTGGCTGGCGGGCTCGCGGGCCGCCGGCTCCTGGCCGGCGGGCGACGCCTCGTCATCCGTGGGGTGCTGCGGTCCGTGGCGACGCAGCGGCAGGTAGCTCGCGGCGCCGGGGGTCTCGAACCAGTCCGACCGCGCCTGCTCGAAGATCGGCAGCCGGTCGCCGCCCGCCGGGCGCCCACCGGCCTCCGCGGCGGCCGGCGCCGACGAGGGTGGAGGCGGAGGTTGCGCCGGCGAGAAGTCCGCCTCCAGGGGGGCGCCGGGTGGCATCATGCCCGCTCCGGGCGGAGCGGACGGACCGGGCCCGCCGGCGGCCGACGGGCGCGTCGGGAGAGGCGGACGGCCAGCGGCTGGGGGAGGCGTCATCGCCCCCGGCGAGGGCGGCGGTGGGGACACCGTCGCCGCCAGGGGCGCGTCGGGATCCACCGGAGGCATCGGCGCGCTCTCCGGGCCGACCGGCGGGAGCTCGGGCCGCCTGGCGGCGAGCTCGCTCTCCTGTTCCACCGACCAGGTCAGCAGCGTGCTCGGGACGAGCACCAGCGCGGTCACGCCCCCGTACCAGGAGTGGCGCAGCTGCACCCGGATGCCGTAGCGCTGCGCCAGCCGGCCGACCACGAAAAGACCCAGCATGCGCGACACCGCGAAGTCGACCTCCGGCGGGTTGGCCAGGCGCTCGTTGGCCTCCAGCAGCTCCTCGTCGCTCATGCCGAGGCCGCGGTCCTCGACCTCCACCACACAGCCGGTCGCGGCGGGCTGACCGGCGACCCGCACGGTGGTCCCCGGCGGCGAGAACGCGCTGGCGTTCTCCAGCAGCTCGGCGAGCAGGTGGATGATGTCGGCCACCCCGTGGCCGAGCACGCCGACGTCATCGATCGGCAGCAGCTCGACCCGCTGGTAGTCCTCGACCTCTGCCACGGCGCCGCGCACCACTTGGGACAGAGGGACCGGCTCGGACCAGCGCCGCGGCGGCTCGGCGCCGGACAGCACGATCAGGTCCTCGGCGTTGCGCCGCATGCGGGTGGCCAGGTGGTCCAGCTTGAAGAGGTTCTCGAGGGCCTCGGGATCGGCCTCGTCGCGCTCCAGCTCGTCGATCAGCTCGAGCTGCCGGTCGACCAGGCGCTGCGAGCGGCGCGCCAGGTTCAGGAACATGCCGCCGATCGACTTGCGCAGGGCGGCCTGCTCCGCGGCGGTCCGGACGGCCACCTGGTGGACGGCGTTGAACGCCTCGGCCACCCGGCCGATCTCGTCCCGCGAGCGCACCGGCACCCCGTTGGCCTCGGACAGCGATTCGATGGACAGGTCGTCGATGGCGGCGTCGCTGCGCTGCAGCCGCTCGACCACGCCAGGGAGGTGCTGCTCCGCCACGTCGCGCGCGGTCCGCTCGAGCAGGTACAGCGGCTGGGCCATGGAGCGGGCCAGCAGCAGCGACAGGCCAATCGCCAGCACCACGACCACGATCATGATGAGGGTGGTCACGACCGTCTGGCGCACGGCCGCGTTGCGCGCCGAGGTGGCGGCGTCGGCCACGTCGCCGGCCACCCGCAGCTCCACGTTGTGCATCCTCTGGATCTTCTGCGACTGGACGTTCAGCCAGACGGTCGGGTCGAGGTTCGGCGGCGCCTCCGGACCGGCCAGGGCCGCCTGGCGCATCACCTCGGCCAGCGAGGAGATAGGCGCGCCGCCGACGGTGCGCTCGAAGAAGCTGTCCTGCGCGCGGCTGGCGGTGCTCTGGAAGCGCGCCACCGACGCGTCCTCCTCGCCGACCAGGGTGGCGAACCGCTGGTAGTCACCGGACACGAACTGCTTCCTGAGCAGGGCGGTGAGCAGCACGCCGGTGCTCTGCGAGGCGGCCTCCTTGGCGCGCGAGATCTCCACCAGCGCGGCGATGTCAGCCTTGACGTTCTCGCTGCCGCGCTCGACGCCGATGTCGGCGATGACCGCCTGGAGGCTCTGCAGCATCTCGCCGTAGAAGTTGATGACCCGCGACACCGGGATGTCCTCGCCGTCGAGCGAGTTGCGCCAGCTCTCCAGCTCGCCGACGCGGCGAAGGACGTCATCCAGGTCGGAGCGCAGCCGCTCGGAGTAGTCCGAGAGACGGAGCCCGGCCACGTTGGAGCGCAGCGCGACCACCTCGCGGTCGACCCTCCCCCGGGAGTCCACCATCTCCTGCTGGAAGCGCTTCTGCTTGCTGGCCACGAAGCCGCTGGAGGTCGCCCGCTCCTGCTGCAGCTTGTCGGCGACCTCAGTCAGCCGCACGGCAAGCCCGGTGAGCCGGTTCAGCCGGTCCGCGGCCGCCCGGTTGGCGACGCTGGCGCCAACCTGGAGCGAGGCGAAGACGAGCAGCGCCGCCAGTGGCAGCACCAGGATGACGCCCAACTTCGACCGGATTTGTAGGTTGCGCAACATGACCGGCTCCTAGGGCTCGCAAATATGGGCCTGGCAGCCGAGCCACCAAGCCGTCAACCGCCGCGAAAGATCAATTGATCGTGGAAACGTAACCGGTTCGCCAGACCGTCGCAAAGCACGGACAAACGCGCTAAGTAGCTGAATCGTCCGTTCATTGCCACCTCACCCCCCAGCCGTGGCCCTAACCCTGGCTTCCCCAGGCAGGCTTGGGGAACACGATGTCGTCCGAGTTGGCCGCCGGCCGCGGCATCACGATCTTGGACGTGCCGCCCTGCCATTGCGCCAGGATGAACGCCTGCTGCGGGGCACCCGTCTCGTCCCACGACAGCGGCCCGAGGATGGTCTGCACGGTGTTGTTGTGCAGCCAGTCGGCCAGCCGGCCCTGGTCCAGCGAGCCGACCGCCTCCACGCCCGCCTGCAGCACCTGGGCGGCGGCGAACGCGTCGGCCGCGTCCTCCGGCGGCTCGCCACCGTACTTGGACTGGTACGCCTGCACGAACTGCTGGTTGAGCGGGTAGTTGGCGTCGGGGCTCCAGCTCACCGCGTAGAAGATGCCGGCGGTGTTGGCCGCGCCGATGGCCTTGGCGTACTGGTCGCCGTTGGAGGGGGCCGAGACCTGGAACAGCACCTTGGGGTTGTAGCCGATCTTGATGAGCGAGCGCACCAGGCCGACGCCGTCCTCGTAGACCGCGCCGTGGGCGATCAGATCGGGATTGCGCGACTTGATGTCGTTGGCGATGCTGTCGAAGTCCGTGGTTTCGGCCGGGTAGACCTTGCTGTAAACGGTCTTGATGCCGATGGCCTCGAGCAGCTTGCGCACGCTGTCGATGACTGGCTGGGCGAAGGGGTTGTCCTGGGTCGGGTAGGCGGCGGTCTTGGGACGCCGGCTCGCGGGCAGCGACGCCACGTACTGGGCGAACAGATCGGCCTGGTGCGCGGCGACCGCCGGCTGGGCGAAGAAGAGGCGCTTGAAGCCGCGGCCGAACATCTTCGGCGAGGCGCACGAGGGGCAGACGTAGACCGTCCCATTCTTCTCGGCCACCGCCGACGCGGGGATGTTCAGCAGTGACGAGAAGGTGCCGAGCAGCAGGTCGACCTTGTCCTGGGCGATCAGCCGGTTGTAGTCGGACACCACCGTCTTCTCCTGGCTGGCGTCGTCGACGATCTTGAGCTCGACCTGCCGCCGGAGCAGCCCGCCGTTGCCGTTGATCATGTCCTGCCAGATGGTGTAGCCGCGCTGGGATGCCACGCCCGGCTGCGACATGTCCCCGGTGATCGGCAGCGAGGCGCCGATCACGATCGGCCGGGTGTCGCCGCCCCCGCCGCCGTCGCTCGAGCAGCCCGCCGCCACCAGCGCCAGGGCCGCGGTGGACGCGGCCAGCCAGCGTCGCATCTTCGGCATCCTGTCCATCCCCTCGAATCGGCCACGGATTCCGCTCGCTGGCCTAACCCGCTCCGGCTGCGCAGTGCGCGGTAGCCGGGCCAGCCATCCACGTGGCGCTGCGGGGAGAGAATCTAGGCTAGCCCTGGTGCAGCCGGCAATACTCAACCAAGTCGAATAATTCTGTTATTAGGGTGATAGCGGGCTAACCAGACGTCGGCGTTACCACCTGATACGACGAGCCCACGGTCAGGACGAGGGCGTCCGAGGGCACGCCCTTCTGGTCCGCGCCGGCGCGGACCAGCCTGACCTGCTTGCCGAGCAGGAGCCCGAGCAGGTCCGCCTGCTGCTGCAGCGCTGGCGGGTAGGCGAGCGTCGAGCCGTCGCCGGTCGGCTTGGAGGCGTTGCCGGTCTGGACCACCTGCAGGCCGTACCGGCGCAGGCCCTCGGCGGCCCGGCCGGCCGCGCCAGGGACGCCGCCGCCGTTGAGCACCACCAGGCGGATGTCGCGCAGGCTCACACCCTTGCCGGCGGGCAGGCCGACGGGAGGGAGCTGCGCGGCGTCGTCGGCGACCGCCTTCAGGAGGATGGACGCCTCGGGCGCCGCCCTGACGTAGTCGACGCCGTTGCTGGGGTCGATGCCGGCGTCGAAGCTGGGAAGCAGCCGCATATCGACCGACTCCGAGTCCAGCCTGCCGATGCGCCGCAGCAACGAGATCGCCTCGCTCGTCTTCAGGGTGTTATCGGTCTTGACGTGCTCGGACACCATGTTGGCGACGCTCACCAGCTTCGGCAGGTTCAACAGGCTGCCCTTGGACGACATCTTGCCCATCAGCGCGCGGAGGAACTGCTGCTGGCGCCCGATGCGGCCGAAGTCGGAGTCGATGTGCCTGGCGCGCACGAAGGCAAGCGCCTGGACGCCGTTCATGTTCTGGCAGCCCGGCGGCATGTGGAGGTTGGCGAAGCTGTCGTCCAACCGGTGCCCGGTTTCGTTGCACAGCCGCACCCCGCCGAGCGCGTCGACGACCTCGAGGAAGCCGGCGAAGTCGATCTCGGCGAAGTGGTTGACCGGCACGTGAAGATTGTCCTCGACGGTCTTGACCAGCAGGTCGGGCCCGCCGTAGGCGTAGGCGGCGTTGATCTTGTCCTGGCCGTGGCCCGGGATGCTGACCTTGAGGTCGCGCGGGATCGAGATCATCACGGCCCTTTTCTGGCCCGGGCTGACGTGCACCAGGATGATCGTGTCGGTGCGCTGGCCAGCCACCGGGCGGGTGGCGGCGCGGTTGAGGTCCTGCTGCGACAGCCCGGCGCGCGAGTCGGAGCCGACCACCAGGAAGGTGGTCGGCCTGCCGGCGCTGGTGGGCACGAGGTTCTGGACCGCCTGCGCGCCCCTGCTGACCACCCGGTTGACGTACCGCCAGCCGGCGAAAAGCCCGCCGAGCGCCACCACCAGCACCAGCACCAGACCGGTCAGCAGCACGCGCCGCAGTCTGCGGTGGCGCCGCGGGCCGGGCCCTGGAGAGGGGTCGACCGGCGCGACCGGCAGGCCGCCCGGCGGTCGGTTGCTGTGCACCGCGCGGCCGAGTGCTTCGAGGTTATCCCACCGGTCGCCGGGGACGGTGGTCTTCCGATCGGACACGTGAGCGCTCCCCGGTGGGACGGCCGCGACGCCGGTCCTGTTGCCCGTCGCAGCGTGTGACCATGGATCGAGAAGATCAAACCGAGCCTAGCATGAGAGTTCTTTTTTGGATCCCACCAGAGCCGAACGATAACGGCTCGAGACCTACGCGTTAGGACATTAGTTGGTTCCCCCTATCCTCGGATGAGATGATCAGCTACAGCTTGTCCGTCTGCCTGATACGGATATGAGACCAATGGTGGGTCGCAGGCTCCTGGGCATCCCGCCGAGCCAGGGTGGGAGCAGTCCGCTCTACCTCTACATGACGGCCGTCTCGGTAGCGGGCCTCGTCGTTCTCATCTACGCGGTGGTTCGCGCCGTGCCCGCCACCCACCACGCTTCGGCGGCCTTCTGGCTGCTCGCGGTCCTGGTCCTGGTCCTGCAGGCAACGCCGATCTCGGTGGAGCCGTGGGTGGGCGGCGTCGTCAGCACCTCGTTCCCGTTCGCGCTGGCCATGCTGCTCGGCTGGGGCGCGTACCCGGCGACGGTGGTCAACGGGCTGGGCGCCGCGCTCGGCGCCGCCCGGCTGCGCCAGCCGCCGAGGAAGCTCTGGTTCAACGTCGGCCAGCAAGTCCTCATGATCGCCGCGGCCGGCGCCGTCTACGGCCCGCTCGACGCCGGCCGCCCGTTCGATTTCACCAGCTATCAGCTACTGAGCTTTGCCGTGGCCGGGACGGTGGCGGCGGTCGTCAACACCTCGCTGATCCGCATCGGCTTTGCCCTCGACCGGCAGCGCCCGGTCACGACCACGCCTCGCAGCCGCTTCGACGCCTGGCTGTACCCGGTCGAGCTGAGCATGGGCCTGGTGGTGCTGCTCGTCGCACAGCACGTCCCGTGGCTGCTGGTGGTGCTCGCGCCGGCCTCGATCATCCCCATCTACGTAGCCGCGCGGGCTGCGCTGGAGGCGCACGCGCGGCGTGCCGACGCGGAGGCGGCGCGTACCGTGGCCGAGGCCGCGCGCAGCGAGGCGGAGGCCGCCAGGGTCGCGGCCGAGCAGGTGGCCAGCGAGCACGCCCGCCTGATCCACGCCAGCAACAGGCTGATCCGGCGCCTTGAGGAGGTCGACCGGCACAAGGACGAGATGCTGGCGGCGGTCACCCACGAGCTGCGCACGCCGGCGTCCAGCATCCTCGGGGTTGTCCGCACCCTGGGCCAGGCAGGCGACCGTCTCAGCCCCGAGCAGCACCAGCAGTTCCTGGGCCTGGTCCTGGAGCAGGCCGAGCAGCTCGACGAGCTCATCAGCCAGCTCCTGCTCGCCGCCAAGCTGCAGCAGCCCCAGTTCGTCGCCGACCCGACCACACGCGAGCTGGCGGACCTTGCCGAGCTGGCCCGCCGGGCGGGGCAGCTCGCCACCCTCACCTACCCGGACCGTCCGGTCGAGGTCGACGCCGACGACCAGCTGCCGGTGCAGGTCGATCGCAAGGTGGTCGCGCAGATCCTCGGCAACCTAGTCGGCAACGCCGCCACGCACACTCCGCCGGGCACGCCGATCGTGCTGGAGGCGGGACGCCGCGGGAGCCTCGCGGTGGTCGCGGTCGAGGACCGCGGACCGGGCGTGCCACCCCAGGAGCGTACCCGCGTCTTCGAGCGGTTCACGCAGCTCAACGGCACCGAGACGGCTCACAAGGGCGGCGTCGGGCTGGGTCTGTATATCGCGCGCCAGCTCGCGCGCGCCCAGGGCGGCGAGGTGCTGGCGGTCGACCCGGTCGCCGAGGGCGGCGCCCGCTTCGAGCTGCGCCTGCCGGTGCTCGAGGCAGGCGCCGCCGACGAGCCGCCGGCCACCAAGCCGGCCACCAAGCCGGCCACCAAGCCGGCCACCAAGCCGGCCACCAAGCCGGCGACCGCGGCCAAGCCGCCGGCCGACGCCGCCACGCCCTGATCAGCTATGCCGCCTGAAGGACCGGGGACTAACGCTCGGCTGTGCTACTCACCCCCGAGGGTGGAGGGGCCTCGCTCTTGAGTCCCCCGGACCCCCTCGGTGCGGGGAGCCTCGCCGGCGGGGCGCCGGCGTTCTCGCGCCAGCCGGCGGTGACGCTGGAGGGTGCGCAGGGTGCCGAGGCCGTAGACCACCGACCGGCGGAAGTTCACCGAGCTCGCCTCGGTGAAATAGCGCGTCGGCACGGGGATCTCGCCGATGCGGAAGCCGGCCAGCACGACCTGGGAGACCAGCTCCTGGTCGAAGACGAAGTCGTTGGAGTTGGCGTGGTAGTCGATCGCCTCGAGCAGCTTGCGGGAGTATGCCCGGTAGCCGGAGTGGTACTCGGACAGGTCGAGCCCGAAGGCGCGGTTCTCCAGCACCGTGAGGAAGCGGTTGGCCACGAACTTCCAGCGCGGCATGCCGCCGGCCAGCGGGTCGCCGAGCAGCCGGCTGCCGAGCATCATGTCCGCCCTGCCCTCGACGATCGGGGCGATCAGGTCGGGGATGCGGGTGGCGTCGTACTGGTAGTCCGGGTGGAGCATGACCACCACGTCGGCTCCCTCGGCCAGGGCGGTGTCGTAGCAGGTCTTCTGGTTGCCGCCGTAGCCGAGGTTCTGGCGGTGAACGACCACCTGGAGGTCGAGGAGCTCGGCGACCGCGACGGTGTCGTCCCGCGACAGGTCGTCGACCAGGATCACGTGGTCGACCACTTCGGAGGGGATCTCGCGGTAGGTGCGGACCAGCGTGCGCGCCGCGTTGTAGGCGGGCATTACCACGATGACCTTGGGTCGCTGCGATGGTGGCTGCATGAATTCGGCCTGTCCTACGGGGCTCGGTCCGGCTGTGGGCATTGCGACGACGAACGCCCCGGATAGTAGTCAATCAAACCCGTACCGGGCGAGATCGGCTAGTGGCGCAGGCCCTAGCCGGGCGCGACGCGCAGGAGGTAGAGGCCCCGTACCGGGTCGACGAGCAGCGGCGCGACCTGGAGGCGGCCGATCCGCTTGGGAATGGTCGTCGACAGCGGCGCGAAGCGGGGCTCAGAGGGGAACTCGTTCCGGTCGTAGAAGACCGCCACCGTCCCGGAGAGGGCACCGTCCAGCGGCTGATGGAGCGTGCTCAGGAACAGATCGCGCGCCCGACCGAGCGGGAGCCCCAGCTCCAGCGCTATCCGCGGGCGCTGCATGATGGGGACGGCCACCACTGTCCCGGGCGCCGCGACGAGCGGTCGGAGCGCGCGGACCGCGATCGCCGTGTCTCGGCTGAGGTCGGCGCCGGGGTCCAGGGTCGAGCGAACCAACTGCTGGTTGGTCAGCGCCAGCGGCCAGGCGGCGGCGGCGGTGATGCCGCCGGCGAGCAACCCGCCGAGCAGCGCGCCGAGGACCGTGCGCCACCTGCCGCCGCCAAGAGCGCGCAGCGCGAGCGGCACGGCAGCGGCGGCGAGCCATGCGGCGCCCAGAGCGGCGAGGACCCGCATGCCCGCGTCGGGCGGGTCGTAGTAGCGGAAGGAGATGTACGTGCCCCGCCAGGCCTCCACGCCGAGAAAAGCGAGCACACCGACGACGACCACGCCCACGCCGGTCAGCCACAGCCAGGCCCGCCGCCTGACGAGCCCGACCACGCCGAGCAAGGCCAGGGCGGACAGCAGCGGGGTGGCCCAATAGCGCTGGGCGACCCGGCCCGTCCATTCGAGCGGCGCGACCGCGTGGCGACCGCTGAGCAGGTCCGTGTAGCGCTCGGGAACCTCGAGCGAGTGCAGCGCGTCGCCGGTGAGCGCCAAGTCGTGGCCCAGCCACAGCAGCGGCGCGGCCAGGGGCACGAGCAGCAGCAGGGCGCGCCGCTCGCCGCGCCGCCAGGCGACCAGACCGAGCAGGACAGCGGGAGGCAGCAGCAGCAAGCTCTCGGCCCGGGTGAGGCTGGCCAGCAGCAGCGCGGCCGCGGCCACCCCCCAGCGCCGCTGTGGCCGCGCCAGCGAATCGAGCGCCACTGCCCAGCCCGCCAGCGCCCAGATCGACGAGTTGCCCCGGCCCACCTGACTGATCAGTGGGGCCGACCCGGCCAGCGCCAGCACGACCGCCACAGCGGCGGGGGGCCCCGCCAAGCGCCCGGCCGCACGGGCCAAAGCGGTCACAGCCAAGGCGAAGACCGCCACGGTAAGGACGCTGATGGTGCGCCAGTCGTGGGTGAGCGTCCAGGCCAGGCCATCGACCAGGGTGAGCAGCGGCTTGGGGGTCGACAGCAGGAACTCCTCCAGGCGCCGGCCATGGATCAGGCGGTCGAAATACAGCGCTGAGGCGTACTCGTCTGGATCGAGCGTCGGCGGCCCCGGCAGCCGCACCAGCAGCGCGGTCGCCCCCGCGACCGCCGACCACAACGCCAGCCACGGCCAGGACGCCACGCGGGGAGCCCTGACGGGCGCCGGCGCGTGGACAGGGCCGTCAGCAGTCACCACCGCCACCGGGTCCACCACCTCCTTCAGCGCGACTGCATCGTACCGTTGCCGCTCCGCCAGGATGCGATAGATTGCCGTGGCCGCGCTCCGGCGGCGATGGTGAGGTGATGGTGACCGAATTCGACGCCAAGCAGTATTGGGAGACCCGTCTGGCGGCCAATCCTGGACTTCGCGGTGTCGGCTTCGTGCGGCTTGGACGCCAATACAACGACTGGCTGTACCGGGTGCGGCGCCAGGTCTTCCCGCGCCGCCTGCGGGCGCTCGACACCCGCATGGACGGCCTGGACGTGCTCGACATCGGCTCCGGCACAGGGTTCTACCTAGACCGCTGGCGCGAGCTGGGGGTCCGCTCGGTGGTGGGGACGGATCTCGCCGAAGTCGCCGTCCAGGCGCTGCGCCGCAGCCACCCTGGCACCGAGGTCTATCAGGTCGACATCGGCGGTGATCTCGGGCCACTGAGCGGCCGCACGTTCGGCATCGTCTCGGCCTTCGACGTCCTGTTCCACATCGTGGAGGACGATCGCTTCGAGGCAGCGATCAAGCACGTCCGCTCGCTGCTCGAGCCAGGTGGCCTCTTCGTGTGGTCGGACAACTTCGTTCATCAGCAGACGGTGCGGATCCCCCATCAGTCGAGCCGCTCGCTGGACTTCATCGAGCGGACGCTCGCCTCGTCAGGGTTCGAGGTGGTCGAGCGACGACCGATGTTCGTGCTGATGAACGGCCCGGCCGACACCCGCAGTCCCCTGCTCAAGGGCTGGTGGCTGGCACTGCGCGGCGCCGTCTCGCTCGGAGAGCCGGTGGGCTGGACGCTTGGCGCCCTGCTCTATCCGCTCGAGCTGCTGCTCACCCGCCTCCTGAAGGAGAGCCCAAGCACTGAATTGATGATCTGCCGCGCGGTCGACTGACCCTGTCCGTCTGCCGACAAAGCGTCACGCTGGCATTGGCCACTCAGGGCACACCGCGACCGCGGCGGATCGCCTCGGTCCGGGCCAGCCGATGCTCGCGCCGGATCTTCGCCTCGGCCTGGCGGCGGCGCTCCTGCTCGGTCTCGGGCTGCAGCGGCGCCACCGGCCGCGGCCGTCCACCCTGGTCGAGCGCGACGAACACCAGGTAGGCCGAGGAGGTGTGGGTGCGCTGCCCGGTCACCAGGTCCTCCGCCTCGACCCTCACCCCGACCTCCATGGAGGTGCGGCCCACGTCGTTCACGCAGGCGTGCACGAACACCACGTTGCCCACGTGGACAGGGTGCAGGAAGCTCATCTCGTCGAGCGAGACCGTGACCGTTAGCCCGCCGGCGTGGCGGCCGGCGGCGATGCCCGCCGCGCTGTCGATCAGCTTCATGATCTCGCCGCCGTGGACGTTGCCCGCGAGGTTCGCGTGCACGAGCTCCATGAGCTGCGACAGCGTCACCGCCGACTCCCGCGGCGCCTTGGGCTCGAGGCTCATGCTAGATGCGACCGCGGTCCCGGTGCTGGCGCAGGCGGCGAGCCATCACGACCCTGAGGATCTGGTTCGTCCCCTCATAGATCTGGGTGACTTTCGCGTCCCTCATCATGCGCTCGACAGGAAATTCCTTGACGTAGCCGTAGCCGCCGAGGAGCTGTACCGCGTCGGCGGTCACGCGCATGGCGGTGTCGCTAGCGAGGCACTTGGCGGCCGCCGCGAAGAAGGTGAGGTCATCGTCATCGCGGTCGGCCCTCGCGGCGGCGCCGTAGACCATGGCGCGCGCCGCCTCCACCGACATCGCCATGTCCGCGAGCATGAACTGGATGCCCTGGAAGTCCGCGATGGCCGTGTGGAACTGCTGCCGCTCCTCGACGTAGCCGAGGCTGTAATCGAGCGCGCCCTGGGCGATGCCGACGGCTTGCGCCCCGATGGTGACGCGGCTGTGGTCCAGCGCCCGCAGGGCCAGCGGGAAGCCCTGGCCCTGTTCGCCGAGCCGGTTGGCGGCGGGCACGCGCACGTCCTGGCAGATGATCTCGGTGGTGGGCGAGCCGCGGACGCCCAGCTTGTCCTCGTGCTTGCCGACCTGAAAGCCGGGCATGGAGTCCTCGAGCACGAAGGCGGAGATGCCCTTGGAGCCGGCCTGGGGGTCGGTCACGGCGTAGTAGACGTAGAGCTTGCTCACCCCGCCGCCGGTGATGAACCGCTTTGTGCCGTTGAGCACGTAGTCGTCGCCGTCGCGCACGGCCCGGGAGCGCATGGCCGCCGCGTCCGACCCGGAGCCGGGCTCTGTCAGGCAGTAGGACGCCAGCGCGCTTCCGTCGGCGATCGGGGGCAGGAAGCGGCCCCGCTGCTCCTGGTCGCCGACGAACAGGACCGGCAGGGTGGCGAGCTTGTTGACGGCGGGAACCAGCGAGGTGCTGGCGCAGACCCTGGCGAGCTCCTCGATCAGCACGCAGTGGGTGACCGAGTCGGCCCCACCACCGCCGTGCTCCTCGGGGATGTTGAGCCCCAGCAGGCCGGCGGACTTCAGCACCTCGACGTTGTCCCAGGGGAACTCCCCGGTCCGGTCGATCTCGGCCGCCCGCTCGGTGAACTTGTCCTCGAACAGCCGCCGCCACTCCCTGCGGAACAGCTGCTGGTCCTCGGTGAGCGTGAACGCCTCGGTCATGGTGCCAACCTCCTCGAGCGGCGCCAACCGCGATCGTACAGGGCTTCCGTACCCTTCCGTAGAATGAAGCGCGTCCGGAACAGCGACAATGGCGAGGCCTTTCGACACCTGCGGACAGCGCCGCTCGGCCAGGGGAACCGGGCGGCCGGGGCGTTTGGATCGTGACCGACGACCTGGGATCATGCGCCTATGACTGATCAGGACGGGCAACTGGTCTCCGTGGTCGTGCCCGCGCACAACGAGGAGACCACCGTCGGCGTGTTCGTGGAGCGGACCGCCAAGGCGTTCGCGCAGCTCGGCCGGCCCTGGGAGCTGCTGTACGTCGACGACGGCTCCACCGACGGCACCGCCGCGGCGGTCGAGACGGCCGCGACCTCCGAGCCTCGCGTCCGCATGGTCCGCCAGCGCCGCAACCTCGGCCTCACCGAGGCCCTCAACCGCGGCTTCCGCGAGGCGCGGGGGGAAGTGATCGTGTTCCTGCCGGCGGACCTCGAGTCCGACCCGCAGGTCGACATCCCGCTCCTGCTGGGCAAGCTGGACGAGGGCTACGACGTGGTGGCCGGCTGGCGGCAGGGCCGGCGCGACGGCAAGCGCTTCGCCAGCCGCCTCGCCAATTTCACCTGCCGCGTGATGTTCGGGCTCGACGTGCACGACATGAACTGGATCAAGGCGTTCCGGCGCGAGGTCACCGACGCCCTGGCGCTGCGCTCGTCCTGGCACCGCTACATCCTGGTCATGGCGCAGAACGAGGGCTTCCGGATCGGCGAGGTCAAGGTCCCCTACAAGGCGCGCGCGGTGGGGCGGTCCAAGTTCGGCTTCTCGCGGCTGCCGGTATCGTTCATAGACGTGGTCACGCTCAAGTTCCTGCTCACCTTCCAGCGCAAGCCGATCCTTTTCTTCGGCGCGCTCGGCGCGGGCATGATCGGCGCCGGCGTGCTGCTGTGGATCTACCTGCTGTGGTCGTTCCTGGCCTCGCACACGCAGTACCGCCCGCTGATGCTGGTCGCCGGCATCGCCATGCTGGCGGGGCTGCTGGTCGTCCTGGTCGGCTTCCTGGGCGAGCTGGTGGTCAACGTCTCCGAGCGGGTCGACCGTCTGGAACGGCGACTCACCGACGAGCGGGAGCGTTGAGCGCGACCCAGGCAACGCAGACCGGCTCCTCCTCTTCCCGACCGGCGGGCGTGGTGGCGGGCCCCTCACCACTGAGGCGCCGGTCGCGGAGCTGGATCGCGATGGCGCTCGCGACGCTGGTTGCCTGGGCGGCGCTCAGCTGGCCGCTGGCCATCCATTTCGACCACGTCTGGACGATGAAGGGCAACCGCTCGGCCGCCCAGGAGCCGAACTTCACCGCCAGGCCAGGCGCCCTGGCCGGTGGCGACTCGCTGCAGAACGTCTTCATCGAGTCCGTGGTGGTCGACAACCTCCGCGAGCTGCGCAACCCTTTCCTCGACCTGCGCGAGGGCACGGCCGGACCGGCGCCGCTGCGCACCACCTCGCTGGACCTGCCGTGGACACTGCTGTTCGCGCTGGTCTGGCCGCTGGCCGGTCTGGTCCCCGCCTACAACGCGACGCTGCTGCTGTCCACCCTGCTCACCGGGCTGGTGACCTTCGGCTGGCTGCGGCGCCACGCCCGCTGGCCACCGCTCGCCGCGGCGGGCGCGCTCGCCTACACCTTCACGCCGAACCACCTGTTCCAGCTCACCAGCCACTACAACGCGGTCATGTGGTGGGCGTTCCCGGCGGCGGTGTGGGCCTTCGAGGCCGCCGTCGAGCGCCACCGCGCGGGCGCGCGCTGGCGCGGCCCGGCGCTCGCGCTGACCGCGGTGGTCCTGCTGGTCGGCCTCTCCGGCGAGTACCACCTCGCCCTATACCTCGCGGGCCTGCTGGTCTTCCTGGCGGCCTGGTCGCTCGGCGGCGCGAGGCTGGCGCGCCGGCCACTGCCGTGGGGCCCGGCGCTCACCGCCGTCGCCGCGGTCGCGGTGTCCACCGGTTACGTGCTGGCCACCTTCCACTACGTCTTCAAGGGCACGGTCGCCGGCGAGAACGGGACCTGGAGCCAGGTCGTGCTGTACGCGCCGTCGTCGGTGTGGGCGCTGGTGCGCAAGAGCTTCGGCACCCAGGGCGAGGGGCTGATCTACGTCGGCTGGCCGCTGCTGCTGCTGGCCGCCGCTGGCCTGGTGGTGGCGCTGGCGGTCGCCAAGCAGCGCGAGCGCACGCTGGCCTATGCCGTGCTGGTCGTGCCGCTGCTCGCGCTCACCTACGGCCCGAGGGCGGACGTCGGGTCATTCCGGCCCTACCGGTTCCTCTTCGACCACCTGCCGTTCCTGTCGCTGCAGCGTGTGCCGGAGCGGCTCATGGTCGTGACCGCGATGGTGCTGGTCCTGCTGGCCGTGGTGGCGGTCGACACCGGCGCGGAGGCGGTGCTCCGCTGGGCGGTGCTCGGCCGGGCGGTGCTCCGCTGGGCGGTGCTCGGCCGGGCGGTGGCGAGACGGCTTGGCGTGGTCGCGCTGCTGCTGGCGACCGTACTGCTGCTGGTGGACTATCGCATCTCCGAGAGCCGGCTGCAGCCGGACCTGACGGGCAACCAGGTGGTGGCGACGCTGCGGGACGCGGGCGAGCGGGCCGGCCCGATCCTCGGCATCCCCGTGCTGGGGCCTGGGGTGACCTGGAACTCGGCCACCACCTACCTGGCCGCGCAGAGCCGCCGGCGCTCGCTCAACGCCTACAACCAGACGCCGGCGCCCTGGCTGAACGAGCGGCTCCAGCGCCTGGACCCGCTCAACCGCGGCACCGCCGGCCCGGCCGCCCTCGACCTGCTCGCCGCCACCGGCACCAGGCAGGTGGTGGTCATCGACGAGCCGCGCGTCTTCGCCCCCGGCCAGTGGCAGGCGACCGTGGACGCGCTGCTCGCCTCCGGCCACTTCCGCCTGGTCGCCCGCGACCCGCCACTCGCCCTGCTCGAGCGCACAGGCTGATCCGCGCTCATCTCCGAGGGCCGTCGTGGGGTGCGGCGCGGCACCACCGGCACGGCGAGAGTGCCAACAGAGCGCCGGTCAAGCAGGCGGCGCAGCGTGCAGCGCCAGACCATACGTGCAGCTCCTGGCCCTGCGCACCGCCCCCGGTGGCCACCCGATCACCTCAAACCGGCTACTTGACCGGCGCTCTACCGTCAGCCGCGCACGTGCTCTGACGGGGCGTCCCGCCCGCGCGAGCGGTGCAGGGCGCGTTCGATCGCGTAGGCGACGAGGGCGCCGAGCAGGTCGAAGAGCGTCAGCCACAGGCGCGAGACGAGCGCGACCACCAGCGCCGGGCCGGCCGGCACCACCGGGGAGAGGGCGAGCACCAGCACACCCTCACGCACCCCCAGACCGGCGGGGGTGAGCAGCGACAGGAACCCGACCGCGTAGCCCGCGGCATAGCCAGCCACCGCCAGCGGGACCCCCGATGCCGCCAGCGGGAAGATGCTCCGGACCAGGGCGGCGAATGCCAGCCCGATCAGCCCCCAGTAGAGCAGGTAGCCGCCGGCCAGCCCAGCCACCACCCCGCGCGACGGCACCATCGGCGCGTCCCCCCCGGCATCCTCGCCACCTCGCCGCAGCAGCCGGTCGAGCACCAGGCCGAGATCCGGGTAGCGCCCCCGCACGAACCGTCCCAGCGGCCGCCACAGCACTAGCACCAGCAGCGACAGCCCCACCAGCGCGGCGAGCCCGAGCAGCGCCGAGCGGCCCAGCCGCGCCCACTCCGCGACCAGCACGGGCAGTCCCACCAGCAGCGCCACACCCACCGACAGCGCCTGCGTCAGCGCCATCACCGCCAGCGTCGTGCGGCGCGGCGCTCCCTCTCGCCTGGCCAGCTCGACCGCGCCGACGAAGCTCCACACGTTCCCAGGCACGTACCTCGCCAGGTTGGACAGGAACCAGATTCGTGCGCCCGCCGCCACCGGCGTCGGCGTCACCCTCGCCAGCGCCACCGCCCACAAGCCCGCCACCAGCGCGTAGGATACCGCGCACGCAAGGCAGGCGAGCGCGAAATACGCGGGGTCGAGGCTCCATTTCACCGCGGTGACCTGGTGCCAGCGGCTCACCAGAGTCCACGAAAAAAACCCGGCGACCAGCGCCAGCACGGGTATCGCCCGCCAGCGGAGGGACCGGGGTCGCGCCGCTGAATCCTGCTCCACGTCTGCTCCCGGGTGATAACGTCAACCTTGTGGCATGCTAACTGCTCGTCCACGTTGCCGTTCGGCATGCTTTTCGACTAGCTTCTCGCTTGAGCACGAACCCTATTTGATCGAGGAGGAATCCGCCCTGATGGCAGTCAAGACCATCCACGTCTCGGACATCTCGGGCAAGGAGGCGGACGAGCAGTCACTTGGGCGTCTCGTCGTCCATGAGCACCCGGAATACTCGGACCTGCCAGTCACCCTCGAGGCGCTGCCCGAGGAGGTCCAGCCGCTCCGAGACTCCTCCGCTCGTTTCGTCACCGTAGAGTGGGTCCGTCCCGGCACGCGCAAGGGCGAGCGCATGACGGTGCCGGTGGAGGACTTCAACCTCCTCGCCGGGCCCGGCGTAATGGACAACGCCATCCAGGATGCGCTCATCTCCAAGCACCGCAGCCGCGCACGCAGCAGCACCGAAAGCGGCCGCGCCAGCGCGTCCCGGTCGAGCCGCGCAAAGGTCAACTACGCCACGCTCGAACACGCCGGCGAGCCGCACCGCGGGCGCATCACCGAGTCCGAGAAGGAACTGGTGCGCACCCATCTCGACGAGATCAACAAGCGCCTGAGCGACGACGGGATGCGCGAGATCGACCCGAACGACGCGACTATGAAGGAGCGTTACGGCCTGTAAGGTTGGGATCCAGATCCGCGCACTGCCCGAAACGCTCTCATCCGTAAAATGCCGGTTCTGGTCGGAACTTCTGGGTGGCAGTACCGTGATTGGCGCGGCCGTTTCTATCCGGAGCGGCTGGCGCAGGCAAAGTGGCTCGAGCACTACGCCGGCCAGTTCATGACGGTGGAATCGAACAACGCCTTCTATAGGCTGCCGGAACCGCACACCTTTGCGGCTTGGGCCGCGCGAACACCGCCGGATTTCGTGATGGCGGTGAAGGCGAGCCGCTTCCTCACCCACGTCAGGCGCCTGCGCGACCCAGAGGAGCCGGTGCGGCGTTTCCTCGAGCACGCCGGCCAGCTTGGCGCCAAGCTGGGCCCGGTGCTGCTCCAGCTCCCGCCCACGCTCAAGGTGGATCTCGGCGCGCTGCGGGACACCCTGGAGCGCTTCCCGCGCGAGGTGCGAGTCGCGGTGGAGCCGCGCCACGACAGCTGGTTCAGCGACGAGACCCGCGCCCTGCTGGCCGACCGGGGCGCGGCGCTGTGCCTGGCCGACAGCCCGAGGAGGCGCTCGCCGCTCTGGCGCACCAGCGACTGGAGCTATCTCCGCTTCCACGAGGGGGCCGCGACGCCGTGGCCGTGCTATGGCGAGCAGGCGCTCGCCAGGTGGGCCGAGGCGCTGGCCGGCACCTGGGGCCCTGAGCCGGACGTCTACGTCTATTTCAACAACGACCGGGGCGGCTGCGCGGTACGCGACGCGGCCCGCTTCGCCCGCGCGGCCACCCGATCGGGCCTGCACCCCACCCGCACGCCGTCGCCGAGCCAGGTACGGGTGGGCTGAGGCAGAGGCCCTGCCGGCCGCTGGCTACCCTCGCGCCTCGATGCCGAGCGCGCGGGCGATCAGGATGCGCATGACCTCGCTCGTGCCCTCCCCGATCTCCAGGATCTTGGCGTCGCGGTAGAAGCGCGCCACGGGGAATTCGTTGACATAGCCGTAGCCGCCGTGGACCTGCACCGCCTCGCGGGCGCAGGTGACCGCCGCCTCGGAGGCGTAGAGCTTGGCGATCGCGGCCTCCTTGCCGAAGGGCTCGCCCGCCATCAGCTTGCTGGCCGCCCGCTGCCAGGCGAGCCTGGCCGTGTGGGCGCGCAGCTCCATGTCGGCGATCTTGAAGGCGATCGCCTGGAACGAGGCGATCGGCTGGCCGAAGGCACGGCGCTCGCGCGCGTACTTCACGCACTCGTCGACGCAGCCCTGGCACAGCCCGGTGCCGAGCGCGGCGATCGCCACCCGGCCCTCCTCCAGCGTGCGCAGGAAGTTGGCCAGGCCGGCGCCCCGCTCACCGAGCAGGTTCTCGGCGGGCACGCGGCAGGCCTCGAAGACCAGCTCACGCGTGTCCGAGGCGTGCCAGCCGATCTTGGAGTAACGCCTGCCGACGCGGTAACCGGCGGTGCCGGTCGGCACCACGATGCTGGAGATCTCGCGCTTGCCGGCGCGCTCGCCCGTGACCGCGGTCACGGTGACCAGGCCGGAACGGGGCACGCCCGCGTTGGTGATGAACGCCTTGGTGCCGTCGATGACCCATTCGTCACCGTCGAGCCGGGCTCGGGTGCGCAGCGCGCCGGCGTCGGAGCCGCCGCCCGGCTCGGTCAGCCCGAAGGCGCCGAGCTGCTCACCGCGCGCCAGCGGCGGTAGCCAGCGCTGCCGCTGCTGCTGGCTCCCGAAGCGGTAGATCGGCATCGCGCCCAGGCCGACCGCCGCCTCCACGGTGATCGCCACCGACGAGTCGACCCTGGCCAGCTCCTCGATCGCCAGGCACAGGGTCAGGTAGTCGGCGCCCATCCCGCCGTAGCGCTCAGGGAACGGCAGGCCGAACAGGCCCATGCCGGCCATCTGGTCGAGGACGGCCTCGTCCAGCTCCTCGTCGCGGTCCATCGCCTCGGCTCTCGGGGCGACCACCTCGTCGGCGAATGCGCGGACGATCTTGCGGAACTCTTCCTGCTCCGGCTCGAGTGAGAAGTCCATGACAAGCTCCCTCGTGGGGCGGCGCGACAAGCGGCGCGGGTGGCACCAAGTTCATCCTACGAGTCTGCACGGCCCAGGCTATCGGCCCAGGCTATCGCCGTGGCTGTTGGGTCAGGGGCGAGGGCCTGCGCGGGGCGTACTCGAGCCCGAGGAGCGCCAGGTCGTCGGTATAGCGGCCGTCGGAGTGCTCGTCGACCATCTCGACGAGGCGGTCGAGGACCTCGTCGAGGCCGTCGCCGGCGATCGCCTCGTCGAAGCGGGCGCGGTCGATGAACTGGCCGCTGCGGTTGCGCGCCTCCACCAGCCCGTCGGTGTAGCAGATCAGTCGCTGCCCGGGACGGAGCAGCCCGAACGCCTCGACCGCCTGCGTGCCCAGACCGAGCGGGGCGGCCACGCGGGGCAGCAGCGGCCCGGCCACGCCCAGCGGGGGCGGGTGGCCAGCCGTGGCGAGCACCACCCGCCCATTGAGGTAGACGCGGCCGGCGAGAGCAGTGACGAAATCCTCTTCCTCTCCCTCACGCGCGACCAGCCGGTCGAGCCGCGCGAGAATCGCGGCCGGGCCGATCCCCTCACCGGCGAGGCTGCGGAAGGCACCCTTGAGCAGCGCCGCCAGCGAACTGGCCTCTAGGCCCTTGCCGCGGGCGTCGGCGATGATGAACCCGAGCCCCTGTGGGCCCGTCTCGACCACGTCGTAGAAGTCGCCGCCGATCTCCGCGAGGGTGCTGGCCGACTGGTACCGCACCGCCAGCTGGTAGCCGGCCGCCCACTCCGGCGGGGTGGAGAGCAGCAGGGCCTGGATCTGGTCCAGTACCTCGGCCTGGGCCTGGACGCGCTCAGAGCCGGAGATGGCGCGGGCGCCGAGGCTCGCGAAGCGGGTGGAGGCCTCCAGGTCGCTGGCGGACAGACGCGGGTCGCGCTGCCGCCAGGCGAGCAGGATGTTGCCAGTCTGGTACCCGGCCGCGTCGACCAGCGGCAGCCAGAGGAGGCTCCCGAGGCCGCGTGCCTCGAGCATGGGCTTCTCTGGCCCGGACCACAGACGGCCGCCGCACCGCTGTGGGCTGGTGGCGAAGGCGGCCGGGAACGTGGCGCGGTCCAGCCGGGCCGGCAGCGGTGGGACCAGCTCGTCACGCGCCTGGGCGACCGCGACCATGCGCTCCCCGTTGCGCCGGTACACCGCCACCCCCGCCGCCTCGTAGAGCTTGCACGCCGAGCGGGCCAGCAGCTCGTAGGCCTGCTCTGTCTCGACGCCGGCGGCCAGCGAGGCGGCGATGGTGATGGTGTCGGCGGCGCGCCCGAAGGCTGACCGCTCGCGCCGGTAGGCTCCCTGGTTGAGCAGGGCCAGCATGGTGCCGAGGGCGATCAGCAGGAGCTGGGCGCCGAGCTGCTGGTCCGCGACCTTGTGCAGGTGCAGCCCGGCCGCCAGGCCGACCCCGAGCGCGGTGAGCCCCGAGACGAGCACCTGCTCGCGGCCGGTGGACAGCCACCCGGCCAGCAGCGGGGCGAGGACCAGGAACGCTCCGGTGTACAGCGCCCTGGAGGTCAGCCAGTCGCCGGCCACGGCGGCGGCGATCAGCAGGTACGGCGCCGCCGCCCGCCACGACCAGCCGGCGAGCAGCCCGCCCGCGCCGGACTGCTCGTCGGCCGCCTGCTGCACCACGTCTCCTCGTCTCCTCCATGCTCGTTTTGCTTGCGAGGGTACCTCCCCGATCGGACAGCCGGGAACAAGACGGGCAGCGGCACGAGGCCGGGGGGTCCGGGGGGCTCTCTAGCGAGGCCCCTCTCCCCCCGCGGTGACTCGCACAGCCGAGCGTAGCCCCCCGGTCAGAACAGGGTCCGGGGGGCTCTCTAGCGAGGCCCCTCTCCCCCCGCGGTGACTCGCACAGCCGAGCGTAGCCCCCCGGCGCGACAGCCCTGGCACTACTATTGCTGGCCTCCGTCCGATGCCGGCGAAAGGCGGTCTGCAGCATGCGCACCCTGGTTACCGGAGGCGCGGGGTTCATCGGCTCCGCCCTAGTGGACCGCCTGGTCCACGGCGGCCACGAGGTCGTGGTGGTCGACGACCTCTCGACCGGGAAGGTGGAGAACATCGCCGATGCCATGGCCTCCGGTCGCGCCCACCTCGCCGAGGTGGACATCGCCGGGCCGGACCTGGCCGGCGTGGTCGCGGGGGCCAGGCCAGAGGTCGTCTACCACCTCGCCGCGCAGATCGACGTGCGCCGCAGCGTCGCGGAGCCGGTGCTCGACGCCCGCATCAACGTGCTCGGCACCATCCAGGTGGCCGGGGCGGCCCTGGAGACTGGCTGCCGGCGGCTGGTCTTCGCCAGCTCCGGCGGCACCGTGTACGGCGAGCCGGACCCCTCCGAGCTGCCGATCGACGAGTCCTATCCACCGCGGGTGACCAATCCGTACGGCGTCTCCAAGCGGGCGGCCGAGGACTACCTGGACAGCTTCGCCGGCCTCCGTGGGCTCGAGCCGGTGAGCCTGCGGCTGGGCAACGTCTACGGTCCTCGCCAGGACCCCAACGGCGAGGCGGGGGTGGTGGCAATCTTTTGCGACCGGCTGCTGTCGGTCCGCCCGGTGACGGTGTTCGGCGACGGGCGGCAGACGCGCGATTACGTGTTCGTGGACGACGTGGTGGACGCCTTCGTGGCCGCCGGAGAGTCTTACGGCGTGGCCGGGGCCAAGCTCAACATCGGCACCGGGACCCAGACCTCGGTGCTGGAGCTGTACGAGGCGCTCCGTGCGGTGACCGGGTTCGGCCCCGAGCCCACCTTCGTCCCGCCCCGCCCTGGCGAGCTGCAGGCGATCGCGCTGGACTGCGCCCGCGCCGAGCAGGTGCTCGGCTGGCGGCCGAAGCTGGACCTGAAGGCAGGGCTGGAGCGCACCTGGGTGTGGGCGTTCCAGGAGGTCAACACTGGGAGCGTCGGCGGGTGAGCGGCGCCGAAGGGCCAGGCGCCAGCGGGCCAGGCGCCAGCGGGCCAGGCGCCAGCGGGCCGGTCCGGCTCGAGGTGGCGGCGGGCGTCGCCACTGTGACCCTCGACCGGCCGGAGGCGCTCAACGCCATCTCGACCGACCTGGCGCGGGCGCTGGCGGCCACGTTCGAGCCCCTGGCGACCCGGCCCGACCTGCGCGCGGTGGTGCTGACCGGCGCCGGCGACAAGGGCTTCTGCGCCGGCGCCGACCTGCGGGAGCGGAGCGGCTTCGACGACCACGACTGGTTCGTGCAGCGGGAGGTGTTCCGGCGTGCCTTCGGCGCGGTGCGGCGCTGCCCGCTGCCCACGGTCGCGGCGGTGTTCGGCTTCGCGCTCGGGGGCGGCTGCGAGCTGGCGCTCGCCTGCGATCTGGTGGTGGCCGCCGACGATGCCACTCTGGGGCTGCCGGAGGTGCGTCTCGGCCTGGTCCCGGCCGGCGGGGGTACGCAGCTGGTGGTGCGCCGGGTGGGGCGCTCCGCCGCCAAGGACCTGGTACTGACGGGGCGGCGGGTCGGCGCGGCCGAGGCGCGGCGGCTCGGCCTGGTGGACCGGGTGGTTGCCCGCGTCTCGGTCCATGAGGCCGCCCGGGAGCTGGCCGGCGAGATCGCGGGCAACTCGCCCACGGCCGTGCGGCTCGCGAAGTGGGCGCTGGACCTGGGCGCTGACCTGGCCCAGGAGGCCGGGCTGGAGGTGGAGGACCAGGCCTGGCGCCGGGCGGTGCTCTCCGACGACCGCCGCGAGGGCATCGCTGCCTGGAACGAGCGCCGTCCGCCCCGCTGGCCGGGCTAGACAGCCTGTTTGCATTCGGGGGGGAGCCCGAGACAGCTCCCCCCGAACCCCCCCACCGCACCTCGACGTGACCCCTGGGTCGGGGGTCAGCACCGCGATCGGGCAGGTGCGCCGTCCGAACCCCCCCACCGCACCTCGACGTGACCCCTGGGTCGGGGGTCAGCACCGCGATCGGGCAGGGTCGCCGTCCGAACCCCCCCGTCGGGTACCTCGACGTGATCCCTGGGTTGTGGGTCAGCACCGTGACCGGGTAGGGTCGCCGTGCCGCGGATCACCATTGCAACCAGGCCCCGCGTCAGTCGGGCTCCAGGACGACCAGGGTCTGGCCGGCCGAGACCGGCTGGCCGGCCGCGAACGGGACCTCGACCACCGTTCCGGCGAACGGCGCTCGCAGCGGCGTCTCCATCTTCATCGCCTCGACCACGGCCAGCAGGTCGCCCGCGTCCACCCGGTCGCCCGGCGAGACCTCCACCCTGCTGAGCGTTCCCGCCAGCGGCGAGGAGACCCGACCGCCGTCCCCACCCCGACCGGCGAGCGCCGAGGGGCGGTGCCGGTAGAGCCGCACCGGGTAGGTTGCGCCGCCGACCGTGACCGTGAAATCGGGCCCGGCACCGCCGGCGGCGCTCCCCCCGGCGGCGGGCGCCGGCTGCGCGAGGTCGCTCAGGTCCAGCGTCTCCTCGAGCCAGGTGGTCCAGTGGGCGCCGGCGCGGAAATCCCCGTGGTCGAGGATGCGCGCCAGCGCCGCCGTGGTGGTCGGGACGCCGTCGACCTCGAGGTCGGCCAGGGCCGCGCGCATGCGCTCGATCGCCTCGCCCCGGTCACGGCCCCAGGCGATGACCTTGCCGAGCAGGTCGTCGTAGAAGGGCGAGACCTGGTCGCCGGACTGGTAGCCGGCGTCGACCCGCACGCCGGGTCCACCCGGCCAGCGCAGCCGCGCGATCGCCCCTGAGGCGGGCAGGAAGCCGCGGCCAGGGTCCTCCGCGTTGATGCGGCACTCGATCGCGTGACCCGCGAAGCGGACCTGCTCCTGACAGAAGCCGAGCGGCTCGCCGGCGGCGATGTGGAGCTGGGCCGCCACGATGTCGATGCCGGTCACGGCCTCGGTGATCGGGTGCTCCACCTGGAGCCGGGTGTTCATCTCCAGGAACCAGGCGCCGCCTCCGGCCGAGTCCCAGAGCAGCTCGACCGTGCCCGCGCCGGTGTAGCCGCACGCCTTGGCCACCGTCACAGCCCAGGTGGTCATGCGCTCGCGCACCTCGGCGGGCAGGCCGGGCGAGGGGGTCTCCTCCACCAACTTCTGGTGGCGCCGCTGCACCGAGCAGTCGCGCTCGCCCAGGTGCACGATGCCGCCGTGCGCGTCGGCCAGGACCTGTACCTCGACGTGACGCGGGCGCTCGAAGAAGCGCTCGAGGTAGCAGACGCCGGAGCCGAAGGCGGCCGCCGCCTCCCGGCTGGCGGCCTCCAGCGCGGCCGCCGCCTCTTCCGGGCCACGCACCACCCGGATGCCGCGGCCGCCGCCTCCGGCCGCCGCCTTGATCGCCACCGGCCAACCGTGCGCCTCGCCGAACGCGGCCACCTCCGCAGCGTCGCCGACCGGCTCGGTGGTGCCGGGCACCGGCTCCACCCCGGCGGCCAGCACCGTGCGGCGGGCCGCCAGCTTGTCGCCCATCTGCGCGATGGCGTCGGCGGGCGGACCCACCCAGACCAGCCCGGCCGCCTCCACTGCCCTGGCAAAGTCCGCGTTCTCGCTGAGCAGCCCGTAGCCGGGGTGCACCGCCTCGGCACCCACCTCGCGCGCCGCCGCGAGCAGCCTGCCCGCGTCCAGGTAGGACTCGGTGACACGGGCGCCGCCGAGCGCCACCGCCCGGTCCGCCTCGCGCACGTGCAGGGCACCGGCGTCCGGCTCGGAGTAGACCGCCACGCCCACCAGGCCCTGCTCACGGCAGGCGCGCAGCACGCGCACGGCGATCTCCCCCCGGTTGGCGACCAGCACGGTGCGGAAGGGCCGAGCAGCGGTCATGGCGGTCATACCGGGGGGACCCCGTGACGGCGCCGCGTGAACTCGCGGTCCTTGCCCGCCGCCGCGGCCAGGCGCCGGCTCACTTCCGCCCTGAGCGCCTCCGGCTGGACCACGGCGTCCACCACCAGGTCGGCCGCGAGCCGCACCAGGTCGACGTCCTCGCGGTACTCGCGCTGCAGCCGCTCGAACTCCTCGGCGCGCCGCTCCTCGGGCAGGGCGGCGAGCTTGTTGTAGTAGACCGCGTTGACCGCCGCCTCCGGCCCCATCACCGCGATCGAGGCGGTCGGCAGCGCCAGGGTGGCATCCGGCTCGAAGCCGGGCCCGGCCATGGCGTAAAGACCGGCGCCGTAGGCCTTGCGCACCACCACGCAGATCTTCGGGACGGTCGCCTCGCTCACCGCGGTGATCATCTTGGCGCCGTGGCGGATGATGCCCTGCCGCTCGACCTCCGTGCCGATCATGAAGCCCGGCACGTCGGCCAGGAACACCAGCGGCAGGTTGAAGGCGTCGCAGAGCCAGATGAAGCGGGCGCCCTTGTCGGCGGAGTCCACGAACAGCACCCCGCCCTTGGCCAGCGGCTGGTTGGCGACGATGCCGACCGCCCGGCCCTCGATGCGGGCGAGCCCGGTGATCAGCTCCGGCGCGAACTCCGGCTTGATCTCGAAGAAGCTGCTCTCGTCGCTGATCGCCGCGACCAGCGGGAGCATATCGAAGGGTTGCGACTCGTCGACGGGCACGAGCGGCGCGACCGGGCCGCTGTAGGCGGGCCCCCTTGGCTCCTCGGTGGGCGGCTCGCCGCGCCAGTTGCCCGGGAAGTAGGAGAGGTAGCGCCGCGCCGCCTGGATGGCCTCGTCCTCGTCGGCGCAGAGCAGGTCGCCGCAGCCGGAGACGCGGCAGTGCATGGCCGCGCCGCCCATCTCCTCGAGGGTGGTGCGCTCGCCGATCACCATCTCGGCCATGCGCGGCGAGCCGAGGTACATGGAGGCGTTGCCGTCCACCATGAACACCACGTCGCAGAAGGCCGGGATGTAGGCCCCACCGGCGGCCGAGGGCCCGAACAGGCAGCAGACCTGCGGTACCCGCCCCGACAGCCGGACCTGGTTGTAGAAGATCTTCCCGGCGCCGCGGCGGCCGGGGAACATCTCGACCTGGTCGGTGATGCGCGCCCCGGCCGAGTCGACCAGCCAGACCAGCGGGACCTCGTGGCGCAGCGCGTACTCCTCGATGCGGATGATCTTCTCGACCGTTCGCGCGCCCCATGAGCCGGCCTTGACCGTCGAGTCGTTGGCCACCACCGCCACGTCGCGGCCGGCGATCCTGCCGACCCCGGTGACGACGCCGTCCGCCGGCAGGTCGCCGGCCAGGGCATTGGCCAGGAGCCCGTCCTCCACGAAGCTATCGGCGTCGTCGAGCAGCCGCCGCAGGCGCTCGCGCACGAACAGCTTGCCCTGCTCGCGCGCCTTGCTGTGGTACCGCTCGGCCCCGCCGGCGCGAGTCTGTTTCGCCAGCGCCTCGAACGCCGGCTCCGGCCGCTGCCCGGCCTCGAGCGCCCGCCTCGGTGCCCTTGGATCGCTCATCCCGTCTCCCCCTGTGCCCGCTGGCCCGCGCTCAGCGCCGGCGCTCGGCGGGTGCGAGGCCCGGCGACCAGCACCTGGCTACGGAGCGGGTGGCCGACCAGCGCCCCGGCGAGCCGGGCCGCCTCGAGGAGGCGGTCGAGCTCGATGCCGGTGCCGATGCCCATGTCCTCGACCATGTGGACGACGTCCTCGCTGGCGACGTTGCCGCCCGCGCCCGGGGCGGTGGGGCTTCCGCCGAGCCCACCCACCGCGCTGTCGAAATCCACGCAGCCAGCCTGCAGCGCGGCCAGCAGATTCGCCAGGCCGGTTCCCCTGGTGTCGTGGAAGTGGCAGTTGATCGCCGGGGTCAGCGAGCGCAGCTCGGCCAGCAGCGCCTCGACCCGGGTCGGCGTGGCCATCCCGGTGGTGTCGCCAAGGGAGATCGCCCGGCAGCCGAGCTCGAGCAGCCGCCGCGCCAGCTCGACTACCCTGGCCACCGGCACGTCGCCCTCGTACGGGCAGCCCCAGGCGGTCGAGATGGTGGCCTCGACCGGCGTCTCGCCCGCCAGTCGCACCACTCCCGCGATCTGCCGCAGGGTCTGGTCGATGGTGCGGTTGACGTTGCTGGCGTTGTAGCTCTCGGAGGCGGCGACCACCACCTGAAGCCGGTCGGCGCGGGCGGCCAGGGCGTCGCCGGCGCCGCGCTCGTTGGGCGCCAGCGCCGAGTAGGTCACCCCCGCCCGGCGGCGGATGCCGGCGAAGACCCGGTCGGTCGCGGCCATGGCGGGCACCGCCCTGGGCGAGACGAACGAGCCCACCTCGATACGCCGCACACCGGTGGCCGAGAGCGCATCCACCAGCCGGACGCGCGCCTCGACCGGCAGCGGCGCCTCGCTCTGCAGCCCGTCGCGCGGTCCGACCTCGCGGAGGCTGATCGTCGTTGGCAGCTCCACGGCACCTCGAGAAACTCAGCAAACCCGAACACGATCCTACCGGCCCCACCACTCCCCCGGCTCAGCTCACCGACACCCACCGGCACTCGGTCGCAAAGAAAAGGGATCCCCAAATGTCGAGGACCCCGGCTGGGATCAGAGGCGGTCCAGGAGGTCGCGCTTCTTGCGCTGGAACTCCTCTTCGGTGATGGCGCCGCGGTCGCGCAGGCTGGCCAGCCGCTCCAGGTCGTCCAGGGTGCTCGGCGGACGGCCCCCACCGCTCATGCGCTGCCCGTTCGCCTCCATCTGGCGGTAGATCTCGACCTGGACCGCCTCTGGGTGCGGCACGTTCTCGAAAACTGACTGGCCACGCTCGCCCGCGGACTCGATCAGCAGGTCGCCGGCGCCGATCATCCGCTCCCACAGGGACTGTGTGAAGGTGACGTCGTTCAGGCGCTCGAGCGGGATCTCGCGAGAGAGCTTGGACAGCACGCCCGCGCGGAAAATCAGCCGGTCGGTGGTCAGCACGAAATGGGTCGTCACCCAGCGCAGGTAGCGGGGCAGCACGAACACCAGCAGGAGCAGCACGGCCACACCGGTCACCGCCAGCCGGACCGGCCACAGCAGGCTGCCGCCTGGCAGCAGCGTCCAGCCCAGAGAGCCGGCGACCACCACCGCGAACCCCAGCAGGATGGGCCCCACCAACGCCCACCAGTGGGGGCGGAGGTCATAGACGACCTCTTCGTGCTCCCCCAGGAGCCGTTCCGGGAACGGCACGCGAATGACCTCCTCCGTCGCGCCGGGACGCCGGCTCCGGCCGCCGCGCGAGGGTAGCAACCACCGCGGCCCCGCTCAAGAGCCCACAGCCCCGCTCAAGAGCCGGGCCCGGGTCCTTGGGTCCGGACTGGGGCCGGACCGTTGCACGATCGCAACCTCCGCGGCCGATCTTGACGGATGTAGCGGGTGCCGTGGCCCGCGGAACACTCCCGAGGACCCTTGACACGACAACGCCTGATCCCGAGCCTGGCCGGAGCGGCTGCGCTCGCCGCCGCCCTGAGCCTGCTCGCGGGCCCCAGCCCCGGTCATCGCGGTCCCTCCACAGCCAGAGGCCAGCTCGGCGCCATGACGGCGCTGCCCAGGCTCGCCGAGCAGCGCGCTGACGAGACTCCGGGCAGGCGCCTGGCGTCAGCCCGCTGGCGTCTCGACGTCACCGTCTACTACCTGCGCAAGGTCGGCACCGCCCGCTACCTGGTCCCTGAGGAGCACGCGGTGCCCTTCGCGACCTCCGGCGACAAGGTGGTGGCAGCCGCCGTGACCGAGCTGCTCAACGGCAGGCCGCGCTACTTCGGCGCCGAGCGGCCCTTCCCCGGTGGGACTCGCCTGCTCGACCTGCGGCTGGCTGCCGGCACCGCCACCGTGAACCTGTCCCGCCAGGCGCTCCGGGCAGCCAGCCCCGACGGCTACCCACTGCAGACGCTGGTGTGGACGGTCACCCAGTTCCCTCCGGTCAAGCGGGTGGTCGTGCGGGTCGAGGGGCGGTCAGGCGGCTTGCTCGACGGGCGGGAGGTGTCGGACCTTCTCGGCGCCGGCGATGGTGGCGGACAGCTCGTCCGCGACCAGTCGCTGCGCGTGGCTCCCATCCTGCTCGACGAGCCGGGCGCGGAGGCGACGGTCAGCGGGGTCCGGCTTGTGGCCAGGGGCGAGGCCCGCGTCGCGAGTGGTACGGTCGGCCTGCGCCTGCGGGACAGCACCGGGAGGGTCGTCTCCCAGGGTTTCGCCACGCTGGCGGTCAGCCCACCCGCGTGGGGCAGGTTCTCTGGCGCGCTGGTGTTCGCGCCGCCGCCCCAGCGGCAGCTCTGGCGGATGGAGGCGTTCGAGGCCAGCCCGGTCGACGCCTCGGTGACCTACTCCGTGACCGTCCCGGTCTGGGTGGGCGGCTGACTCGCCGAGACCGGCCGTCCCACACCGACCATGGCACAGGCGCTCTTGGGGGGCCGCCGGAGGGGTCCGGGGAACCCCGAGGGCCGGAGGGGTCCGGGGAACCCCAAGGGGGTGCCCCGGTGGGTCGGGCCCCGGTGGGTCGGGTCCCAGTGGGAAGGGGGGAGCGAGCTCCCCGTACGGCACCACGGAACGATCTTGACCTTGGGGGGCGTGGGGGGAGCGAGCTCCCCCCACATGGATAGACCTGCCCCGGGCGCCGAAGCGCGCTGTCAGACTTCTGAGCTCACGTGCTCGACGTCAGCGGTAGCTATCTCGACCCTGGCGCCGATGTCGGTGAGGATCACCAGGTTCCCCGAGGCGGTGAGGTCGACTGCCGTGCCGACCACCGGGTCGCCGCTGAGGCGCTCGGCCCGCACCCGCCGGCCCAGCGTCTCCAGCCGGTCGCGGTAGGCGAGCAGGAGCGGCGTGGTCGGCCCCGCGCCGAGGTCGCCGTAGCCGGCCATGAAGCGCCGGCCCCACGCGCCGAGCAACTCGGCCCGGTCGACTCGACGGCCGGCCGCCAGCCCCACGCTGGTCGCCCGTCCAGCCAGCTCGGCGGGGAAGTCCATGGCCTCGCCCACGTTGACGCCCATCCCGAGCACCACCCATGGGAGCCGGCCGCCAGCCTGACCTCCGGCGCCGGCCTCGGCGAGCAGCCCGGCCGCCTTGCGCCCGTCCAGCAGCAGGTCGTTCGGCCACTTGAGGCCGACCGTCGCGCGGCTGCCCGCGGCGGCCAGGACCTGGTGGACGGTGTCGGCCAGGGCCACACCGGCGAGTGAGACGATCAGCCACGCCTGCCCGATGGCGAGCGGCGGGCGCAGCACCACCGAGACCAGCAGCGCGCTGCCCGGCGGCGCCACCCAGGCGCGCCCGAGGCGGCCCCTGCCCGCGGTCTGCTCATCCGCGACCACGGTCGCACCCTCCGGCACACCGGCCTCGGCCAGCTCCGCGGCCCGCGCCATCGTAGTCGGCAGCCTGCTGGCGATCTCCAGCGGGCTGAAGAACGGCGGCAGGGCGCGCCGCAGCGCCTCCCCGTACCCGCCGGGATCACCCATGTCCCCCAAGCCTCCTGTACGCCACTGTCTGCAAGCCTTGAGCCCCGCCGAGGCGGCCGCCGCTCGACGGGAAGCCTATATGGCTCTCTACAATGCCTAGTGCCGACCCCGGACAACGGTTGCCCGGTCGGCGCCGGGCTCCCGTGGTCACCATCGTGCGCCATTCGGATCACCTGGCGAGGCGCCGGCCGGGCAGACGTTTGGAGGGGAGGCACAATTGTCCAGCAGGACTTGGCGAGGCGATCGTCCCGGACGAGGCCCGGGCGGGAGGTTCAGGGTGGCGCCACTACAGCCGAAGCCGATGAAGGAACGGATCGACGAGCTCCGCAAGCGCAAGGAGCAGGCGCTGCACGCCGGCTCCAAGCAGGCGGTCGAGACCCAGCACGCCAAGGGCAAGCTGACCGCCCGCGAGCGGATCGACGCGCTGCTCGACCCTGGCTCGTTCGTCGAGACCGACATGCTGGCGGTGCACCGCGCCACCGCCTTCGGGATGGACGAGCGGCGTATCCCCACCGACGGCGTGGTGACCGGCTACGGCAGCATCGACGGGCGCAGGGTGTGCGTGTTCAGCCAGGACTTCACCGTGTTCGGCGGGTCGCTCGGCGAGGTCATGGCGGAGAAGATCTGCAAGCTCCAGGACCTGGCGATGCGGATGGGCGTGCCGTGCATCGGCATCAACGACTCCGGCGGCGCCCGCATTCAGGAGGGCGTGGTGGCGCTCTCCGGTTACGCCGAGATCTTCTGGCGCAACGTGCAGGCGTCCGGGGTGGTGCCGCAGCTCTCGCTGATCATGGGGCCCTCGGCGGGCGGGGCGGTCTACTCACCCGCCATCACCGACTTCGTCTTCATGGTCAAGGAGACCTCCTACATGTTCATCACCGGCCCTGACGTGGTGAAGGCCGTGACCGGTGAGGACGTGACCTTCGAGGAGCTCGGTGGGGCGATGACCCACGCGGTGAAGTCCGGCACCGCGCACTTCGCCGCCGAGGACGAGGACGAGTGCTTCGACCTGGTCCGCCAGCTCCTGTCGTACCTGCCGCCCAACAACATGGAGGACCCACCGCGCCGCCAGCCGACCGACGACCCGCGCCGCGAGGACCCGACCCTTCTGGACCTGGTGCCGGACAACCCCAACCAGCCCTACGACATGCGCGAGGTCATCAAGCGCGCGGTCGACAACGGCGAGTTCACCGAGGTCCTGCAGGCGCACGCCGAGTCGATCGTGGTCGGGTTCGCCCGCCTGAACGGCCGCCCGGTCGGGGTGGTCGGCAACCAGCCGCTGCACCTGGCCGGCGTGCTCGACATCAACGCCTCGGTCAAGGGCGCCCGCTTCGTCCGCTTCTGCGACGCCTTCAACCTCCCGATCGTCAGCTTCGTTGACGTGCCAGGCTTCATGCCGGGCACCAACCAGGAGTGGGGCGGGATCATCCGGCACGGCGCCAAGCTGCTGTACGCCTACGCCGAGGCCACGGTCCCGCTGCTCACCGTGATCACGCGCAAGGCGTACGGCGGCGCCTACGACGTCATGTCGTCCAAGCCGCTGCGCGCCGACGTGAACCTCGCCTGGCCCAGCGCGGAGATCGCGGTCATGGGCCCGCAGGCGGCGGTGAACATCATCTTCCGCAGGGAGATCGAGGCGGCGGCGGATCCCGGCACTCGCCGCGACGACCTGGTGGCCGAGTACACCGACCGCTTCGCCAACCCCTACATCGCGGCGGAGCGCGGCTACCTCGACGACGTGATCGAGCCCCAGACGACGCGCCCGCGGCTGATCCAGGCGCTGGAGATGTGCGTCACCAAACGCGAGACCCGCCCGCCCCGCAAGCACGGAAACATACCGCTGTGAACAGCGATAACGGCTTGGAGTCCGCCTTCGGCGGACGATCATCTGACTCCGACCGCCAGACTCGGCGGTCGGCCGCCGACCGCAGAATTCTGCGGTCGGCGGGCGGGCTGCGTTTCGAGCTACTCAAGGGCACGCCGGAGGGGGACGAGGCCGAGGTGCTCGGGGCGGCGATCGACCGGCTGGTCGCCTGGGACCGCGGCCAGGAGTCGAGCGGCTGGGTCACCAGCGTGCGGCCCGGCATCGGCCTGCGCGCCTGGAGCCCAGGCAGCCGCTGGAGCCAGAGCCTGCGCTCGTCATGGGGCGGGGATCGTTGAGCCAGTGAGCTACCCTTTGCGACAGCCCGGCTCGCCGGCACCGCGCATCGAGGAGGCACCCAGTGGAGAAGGTCCTGGTCGCCAATCGCGGCGAGATCGCCGTGCGCGTGGTGCGCGCCTGCCGGGAGCTTGGCCTCACCGCCGTGGCGGTCTACTCCGACGCCGACCGGGACGCGCTCCACGTCGAGCTGGCCGACGAGGCCTGGCACATCGGTGAGGCGGCCCCGGCCAAGAGCTACCTGAACGTCGACAGGATCGTCGCGACCGCCAAGCGCGCGCGCGCCGACGCCATCCACCCCGGCTACGGCTTCCTGGCGGAGAACGCGGCCTTCGCCCAGGCGGTGATGGACGCGCGCATCAGCTGGGTCGGCCCCAAGCCCGCAGCGATCGCGGCCATGGGCGACAAGATCGCCGCCCGCAAGGTGGCCGAGCAGGCGAAGGCGCCGGTGGTTCCGGGCACCCTGGAGCCGATCGAGGGCCCCGAGTCGGCGGCGGCGTTCGGCGCCGAGCACGGCTACCCGCTGGCGCTCAAGGCGGCCTTCGGCGGCGGCGGGCGCGGCATGAAGGTGGTCCGGGTCGCTGACGAGCTGGCCGACGCGCTGGAGTCCGCGCGGCGCGAGTCCACGGCGGCGTTCGGCCGCTCCGAGATCTACGTCGAGCGCTACCTCGACGCGCCGCGCCACGTCGAGGCGCAGATCCTGGCCGACGGCAAGGGCGAGGTGGTGTTCCTCGGCGAGCGCGACTGCTCGCTGCAGCGCCGCCACCAGAAGCTGGTCGAGGAGGCACCGGCGCCGGGGCTGCCGGAGGAGGTCCGCGCCGCCCTGGGCAAGGCCGCCTGCGACATCGCGCGCGTGGCGGACTACGAGAACGCCGGCACCATCGAGTTCCTCTACGAGCCCGCGACGGGCAGCTTTTACTTCCTGGAGATGAACACCCGGCTTCAGGTCGAGCACCCTGTCACCGAGCTGACCTCCGGGATCGACCTCGTCCAGGCGCAGCTTCGCATCACCGCTGGCGAGGGCATCCCGCTCCACTACGACGGCGTCAGCCCGCGCGGGCACGCCATCGAGGTCCGCATCAACGCCGAGGACCCGGGCAGCCGCTTCATGCCGGCGCCGGGGCCGGTCAACGCCTGGCGCGAGCCCTCCGGCCCGGGCGTCAGGGTCGACGCCGGTGTCAAGGCCGGCTTCACCGTGCCGCAGGCCTACGACTCGCTGCTGGCCAAGCTGATCGTGTGGGGCGAGAACCGCGAGCAGGCACGGCGGCGGATGCTCAGGGCGCTCGACGAGTTCGTGATCGAGGGCGTGCCCACGACCATCCCCTTTCACCGGCTCGCCATGCAGCATCCGGCCTTCGTCGCCGGCGACGTCTCGACCGTGCTGGTGGAGGAGGCCATGGACCTGTCCTCCCTGGAACCGGCCGGGCCGCCGGAGCGCGCGCGGACGGTGAAGGCGCCGCCTCGCCGGATGGTGATCGAGCTGGAGGGCAAGCGCTTCGACGTGGCGATCATCCCGCAGGAGCCGGTCAAGGTGCCGGAGCGCCAGCGCACGCCGCGCTCGCCCAAGGCGCTGGAGCGCGCCCGCGCCGAGTCCGGCGGGCCGGGCAAGGAGATCGTCAAGACGCCGATGCAGGGCACGATTGTCAAGGTGCTGGTCGCCGACGGCGACACCGTGGCGCCCGGGCAGACCCTGGTGGTGCTCGAGGCCATGAAGATGGAGAACCACGTCACCGCCCACCAGGCCGGCAAGGTCGCGGGCATCACCGTGACCGAGGGCCAGACCGTCGCCACCGGCGCGGTCATCGCCACCATCGAGGCGGTCTGAGCCGCGGATGACCTCTGTGGCCGCATGGGCGGCGGCGGCACCCGCCGCCCGCGACGCCGTGCTCGCGCTGGCCGAGCACGCGGTGGCGCTGCAGCCCGCCGCCGAGGCGGTGATCCAGTGGTACCGGCTCGACGAGCTGATCACGCCCGATCACGCCGAGGAGGGCCGCCGCGTCGAGCGGGCCTACCGTGACCTGCTGGAGCAGCTCCACCGCATGGCGCTCGACCCGGTCGTCACGGAACCGCTCAATGACCTGCTGGAACGGCACCTCGACCTGATCCGCCGCGCCACCGGCGGCTCCCGCCCACCGGAGGGGCTCGGTCGCCTCGCCGGTGAGCTGGTGAGCTTCCGCGACCTGCTGCGCCGCACCGCGCGCGTGCGGGGCCGCGCGGTCGCCGACGTCCCCGGCCTCTGAGGGAGTCGGCGGTAAGGGCTCGCCGCGCAATAACTCGGCCGGTCGAGTGCCGCTCACCTCGGTGTCCTGGCCCCGGAACCACCAAGTTGTTAGTCGGCAAGCCCTAACCGACGTCCGGCACCGGCCTGGGGCTGCTCGCTCAGCCCTCGGCGGCGGCCCGGCCCGGCCCGTAGCTGCCGTCGAGGCGGGCGCGCAGCTCGCTCAGCTCGCGCTCGAGCCGCCCCAGCTCCTCGCCCAGGTAGTCACGAGTCGGCATCTCGCCGAGCGCGAGCCGGATCGCCGCAAGCTCGCGCGCCAGGTACTCGGTGTCGGCCAGGGCGCGGGCATTGGCCCGCCGGTCGGCGAGCATCTCTTGGCGGTCGCGCTCCTCCTGACGGTTCTGCGCCAGCAGGATCAGCGGGGCCGCGTAGGACGCCTGCAGTGACAGCGCCAGGGTCAGGAGGATGAACGGGTACGGGTCGAAGGTCTTGTGGCCGAGGCGCTGCATGAGCCCGTTGTAGGCGATCCAGCCGATGACGACGACGGTCTGGAACACCAGGTACCTGGCGGTGCCGAGGAAGCGCGCGATCCCCTCGGAGAAGCGCCCGAACGCCTCGGGGTCGTAGTAGAGGGCGAACCGCGGCGGCGGTCGCCGCGGCGCGGTCAGGCTGGCCCGGCGCTGGATCCGGCGCGGCAACACGCTCATCCCACGTGCTCCATCGGCTCGCCCCCACTCTTGCCGCCCTCGCCGCCGCCGCCCTCGCCGCCGCCCTCGCCGCTGCCGCCCTCGCCGCCGCCGTCACCCTTGCCGTTGCCGGTCCGGCGGTCGCCGCCGTTGCCGTTTCTGCGCGTGCGGATCGGGCCACGCCGCCAGGCGGGAGGCAGCAGATGGTCGAGCACGTCGTCCACCGAGACCGCGCCCAGCAGCCTCGTCTGCTCGTCGCACACGGGCGCGGCCAGCAGGTCGTAGGTGGCCAGGTACTCGGCGACCCGTCTGGTCGGCAGGTTGGGCGAGAGCACGTCCAGGTCGGTGTCGATGAGGGACCCCAGCGGGGCTCCCGGCAGCTCACGCAGCAAACGCTGGAAGTGCGCCACGCCCAGGTAGCGGCCGGTCGGCGTCTGGTTGGGCGGCCGCACCACGAACACCTGCCCGGCCAGTGCCGGTGGCAGGTCCGGGTCGCGCACGCGGGCCAGCGCCTCGGCGACCGTGTCGCTGGCGCGCATGATCACCGGCTCGGTGGTCATCAGCCCGCCGGCCGTCTCCTCGTCGTAGACCAGCAGCCGGCGCACCGGCTCGGCCTCCTCGGGGACCATGAGCGCCAGCATCCGGGCCCGCTCCGCCTCGGACATCTTGCCCAGCAGGTCGGCCGCGTCGTCCGGGTCCATGGCCTCCAGCACGTCGGCCGCGCGCTCGTCGCCCAGGCGCGCCAGCAGGCCCGCCTGCACCTCCTCGGGAAGTTGCTCCAGCGTTGCCGCCAAGCGGTCGTCGTCCAGCTCGGCGGCCATCTCCTCGCGCGTCTCGGTGGGCAGAGCGAGCAGCGCGGCCGCCACGTCGGCGGGCCGCAGGTCCGCCAGGGCGGCGAGGCGCGACTCCGCCGATTCCCCGGCCTCCAGTCCGGCCACCATGTCCCAGGGCAGGCGCAGGTGGCGGGCGCGACGCCACGGCCGCAGGCCCGATCCAGGCTCTACGACGTCCAGTGCCGAGACCACCCAGCCCTCGCGGATCTGGCTGATGGCCACGTCGTTGATGCGGTACACCCGGCCCGTCTCGCGGTGCCGCACGCGCGCGTCCACCAGCTCTCCCAGCACCAGCGTCTCGCCGGCGCGCAGCTCGAAGGGGCGGAGGTTCACCGTGCCCGTGGTCAGCGTGGCCCCGCTCGCGTCCAGCTCGCGAACCCGGCCCATGGCGATGAAGATCGGCCGGCGCTGGACCCAGACGGTGAGCCCGAGCACCACGGGCGGCGAGCCCGGGGCGGCCCTGGCGATCACGACGTCCGCGATTCGACCGATCATCTCCCCGCTCGGCGCTCGTACCGGCAGGCGGGCCAAGCGCGAGACAAAGAGCTGCTCGCTCGATAAAGCCACCCCGGTCACCTCCTCGTCATGGCAGGCCCGGGGGGCTGTCGGGGCTAACTAGCCCCCCGGCGCGTCCTTGTGGTCGGCCCTGGACGGGCCACTATGGCCAGCGCTCATCGCTACTCGCGTCGCTCCAGTCAGTCAGTCTGTCTGTCTTCCAGTGCTCACCGCCCTGAGGCGGACGAATTCAGGTCAACGAGCGTTGAAGTACTTCGCCTCGGGATGATGGACGATGATCGCCGAGGTGGACTGCTCTGGGTGAAGCTGGTACTCCTCGGACAGCTCGACGCCGATCCGCCCCGGCTCGAGCAGCTCGAAGATCTTTTCCTGTTGCTCGAGGTCCGGGCAAGCCGGGTAGCCGAACGAATAGCGTGCTCCCCGATAGCCCTGGTCGAACAGCTCCTCCAGGTCACCGGCGTCGTCGCCCGCGATGCCCAGCTCCTCACGGATGCGCTTGTGCCAGTACTCGGCGAGCGCCTCGGCCATCTCGACCGTGACCCCGTGCAGCTCAAGGTACTCCCGATAGCGGTTGGCCGCGAACAGCCGAGCAGTGGCCTCCGATGCCTCCACACCCATCGTGACGACGTGGAAGGCCACCACGTCCAGTTCCCCGGACTCCACCGGACGGAAGAAGTCGGCGATGCACAGGCGCCGGTCGCGTCGCTGGCGCGGGAAGGAGAAGCGCAGCCACTCCGAGCCGTCCCCACGCCAGACGATCAGGTCGTTCCCCTCGGCGTTGCAGGAGAAATAGCCGTAGACCACGGCCGGCCGCAGCACCTGCTCGGCGATGGCCTGGTCGAGCAGGGCGCGCAGGCGTGGCCTCGCCTCCGTCTCCAGCAGCCGCCGCCAGCCCTCCTTGCCACCGGATGGGCGCAGCTGCCACTGGCCGCGGAACAGGGCGGACTCGTTCAGGTAGGCGGCGATCTCGCGCACCGGGATGCCCTTGACGATGCGCGACTCACCGGTGAACGGCGGTGCCGGCACCGGCACGTCGACGCGCACGTCCGAGCGCGCCACCTCGTCGGTCCCGGGTGGAGCCGGTGACGGCCCGCGCGCCGGGGTCCTGGGCACGCGTGGGGCCCGAGGAGCCTCCTTGTCCGGCCTGACGCCCTTCTCGCGCTCCTCGCGGAGCTGATCCATCACGTGCAGGCCCGCGAAGGCATCGCGGCAGTAGAAGACCCGCCCCTTGTAGACCTGGCGCAGGTCGCCCTCCACGTAGGTCCGGTTCAGGGCCGCGCCCCCCAGCAGCACCGGGTAGCGCGCCAGACCGCGGGCGTTGAGCTCCTCCAGGTTCTCGCGCATCACCACGGTCGATTTGACCAGCAGACCCGACATGCCGATGGCGTCGGCCTCGATCTCCTCGGCCATGTCGATGATCGCCGAGATCGGCTGCTTGATGCCCAGGTTGTGAACTATGTAGCCATTGTTCGTCAGGATGATGTCCACCAGGTTCTTACCGATGTCGTGTACGTCACCCTTGACAGTCGCGAGCACGACCCTGCCCTTGCCGCCCTGGTCCGCCCGCTCCATGTGCGGTTCCAGCAGCGCCACCGACGCCTTCATCACCTCCGCCGACTGCAGCACGAAGGGAAGCTGCATCTCGCCGGAGCCGAACAGGTCGCCGACCGTCTTCATGCCCGCGAGCAGCACTTCGTTGATGATCGCCAGCGGCTGCCGGGTACGCATCGCCTCGCGGAGGTCCTCCTCCAGGCCCTCGCGGACGCCATCGATGATGCGGCGCTCGAGGCGCTGGTCCACCGGCAGCCCCGCGAGATCCTCGGCGCTGGCCGAGCGGGTCGCCTGCTTGCCCTCGAACAGCGCCATGAACCGCTGCAGCGGGTCGTACCCTTCCCGCCGCCAGTCGTAGATCAGGTCGAGGGCGACCTGGCGCGGCTCTTCCTCGATGCGGTGCATCGGCAGGATCTTGGCCGGCGACACGATCGCGGCGTCGAGCCCGGCCTCACGGGCCTCGTGCAGGAACACCGAGTTGAGCACCTGCCGTGCCGCGGGCGAGAGGCCGAACGACACGTTCGACACGCCCAGGATCGTCCGCACCCCTGGCAGCTCCGCCCTGATCCGCCGGATCGCCTCCAGGGTGGCGATGGCGTCGCCGCGCAGGTCCTCCTGCCCCGAGCCGAGCGGGAAGGTGAGGGCGTCGAACAGCAGGTCCTCTGGGCTCAGCCCGTATTTCCCGGTGGCGAGGTCGTGGATGCGGTGGGCGATCCGCAGCTTCCAGTCGACGTCGCGCGCCTGCCCCTCCTCGTCGATCAGCAGGGCAACCACCGCGGCGCCGAACTCGCGGGCGAGCGGGCACACGGTGGCCATGCGGCCCTCGCCGTCCTCGAGGTTGATCGAGTTGATGATGGCGCGGCCGCCGAGCCGCTTGAGCCCGGCCTCGATCACGTCGGCCTGGGTCGAGTCGAGCACGATCGGCCCGGTCGACTGCTGCGCCAGCCGCTGGACCAGCGCGTCCATGTCCGGCACCCCGTCGCGGCCGACGTAGTCGACACACACGTCCAGCACGTGCGCGCCCTCGCGGATCTGCTCCTTGGCGATGCCGACCAGGCCCTCGAGATCGCCGGCGAGCATCAGGTCGCGGAACCTGCGCGAGCCGTTGGCGTTGCAGCGCTCGCCCACGGTCAGGTAGGTGGTCTCCTGGTCGAGCGGCACCGACTGGTACAGGCTGGCGACCGCCGGCTCGTGGACCGGCCGGCGGTGCGCGGGCTGGCGGCCCCCGACCGCGTCGACGAGCTGGCGGATGTGGTCTGGCGTGGTGCCGCAGCAGCCGCCCACCAGGTTGACGCCGAACTCCGCGACGAAGCGGTCGTGCGCCTGGGCGAGCTGCGACGGCGTCAGCGGGTAGTGCGGCCGGCCGTCGCGCAGCTCGGGCAGGCCGGCGTTCGGCAGGCACGACAGCCGCGCGCGCGCGTGCTGCGAGAGGTAGCGCAGGTGCTCACCCATCTCGGCCGGGCCGGTGGCGCAGTTCATGCCGATGACGTCGGCGCCCAGCGGCTCGATCGCGGTGAGGGCGGCGGCGATGTCCGAGCCCAGCAGCATCTGGCCGGTCGTCTCGACTGTGACTTGCACGATCAGCGGGACGTGGCGCCCGGCCCGCCGCATCCCCGCGAACGCCCCGGCGACGGCGGCCTTGAGCTGCAGCAGATCCTGGCAGGTCTCGACGATCAGCACGTCGGCGCCGCCCTCGAGCAGGCCGAGCCCCTGGTCGGAGTAGGTGGCGCGCAGGACGTCGAAGGTGGTGTGGCCGAGCGTCGGCAGCTTCGTGCCCGGCCCCATGGAGCCGGCCACCCAGCGCGGGCGCCTGTCCGACTGGAAATCGTCGGCCACCTCGCGAGCCAGGCGGGCGGCGACCCGGTTCAGCTCGACCACGCGGTCGGCGATGCCGTACTCGCCGAGCACGATCGCGCTCGCGCCGAAGGAGTTGGTCTCGACGGCGTCCGCGCCAGCCTCCAGGTAAGCGGCGTGGATGTCACGCACCACGTCAGGCCGGCTGACGCAGAGGATCTCGCTGCAGCCCTCCTTGCCCTGGTAATCGTCCAGGGTGAGATCCGCCGCCTGCAGCATGGTGCCCATGGCCCCGTCGAAGACGAGGACACGCTCCTGGAGCGCGGACAGAAAGTCACGGTCCATGCCAGCAAGCGTAGCCGATCCACGCGGTGCGCCGCGTCCGTTGTCCACAGGGGGGTGCGACCACCCCCGTTGCACTGGGTGCAGGTACGTCTGGCACGGGGCGCACGGTCACCGGCCTGGCCGGGTGTAGGGCACCGGCCTAGAGTGCGGGATAGGCCGATGCGCGACGTCTCCAAGCCTGTGCCCCGATCCGGTGCCGACCTCGGCGCCCCGAGCAGGGCGCCCACCGGCCCGGAGCTACCGCCGCGCCGGGTGCTGCGTGACGAGGTGCTGCTGGTCCTTGGCCTCTCGCTGGCCGCTT
This sequence comes from bacterium, assembly GCA_046727955.1. Lineage (GTDB taxonomy): Bacteria > Actinomycetota > CALGFH01 > CALGFH01 > CALGFH01 > DASVXQ01. The sequence continues at coordinate 41,339 of JBKPDO010000010.1, forward strand.
CGGCCGCCTACGCGCTGGTGGACCTGCTGTCGGCGCCGCTCCGGGGCGTGGCGGCCCCGCTCTACGCCAATGTCGGCCTCGTCTACCAGCTTCTCGACGTGGCGACCTCACTCGTCCCGGTGCTGCTCGCGCTCCATTTCCTGAGGCGCTCGGGTGAGTCGGCCACAAGCATCGGGCTGGACGGGCGGCGGCCGCTCGCGGACGCCGCCTGGGGCACCGCCCTGGCCGCGGTGGTTGGCGTGGTCGGGCTCGGCATCTACGTCGGCGCGGTGGAGCTGGGCGTCAACCGGTCGGTGGTGCCGGTGCCGCCGCTCGGGCACTGGTGGACGATCCCGGTGCTGCTGCTCGGCGCCGCGCGCAGCGGCCTGCTCGAAGAGGTGATCGTCTGCGGCTACCTGCTGCGGCGGCTCGACCAGCTCGGCTGGTCCCGCGGACGTGCCCTGTGGGCGAGCGCGCTGCTCCGCGGCGCGTACCACCTCTACCAGGGCTACGGGGGCTTCGCCGGCAATCTCGCCCTCGGTCTCTTCTTCGGCCGGGTCTACCAGCGTCGCGGCCGAACCACCCCGCTGGTGATCGCCCACTTCCTGATCGACGCGGTCGCGGGCCTGGGCTACCTCGCCCTGCGCGGCAAGGTCTTCTGGCTGCCGCACTGAAGCGGCTGCCCCGCACCGTCCCGGTCGGGCATCGCCCGAGTTATCCTCCTCCCGCCACGGGCTGAGGGGCTGGAGGTGAGGTCGCCTGTCCCGAGCTATGCGGCTTGCAGGAGCAGCGAGCGAACTGGGGGGAGGCCGGCGGCGACCTGGTCCCAGGAGGCGCCTGCGTCCTGGGAGAGGTATACGGAGCCGTCGGCGGTCCCGAAGGCCGCTATGGTCCCGGCGGCCGCCAGGCAGCCGCTGTCGACGTTGGAGTCGAACCATTCCGGCAGCCCGGCTCTGGACCGCTCCAGCCTCGAGGTGTCGTCCAGCGAGGTCCGGTAGACGGCGGCCCTCCTCCCTGACGGTCCGGTCGAGGCGCTGACCAGCACCACGCCGTCGCAGATTCCCACCGCCCGGCAGTAGGCGGCGTGCAGGCCCGAACGCTCGAACCTCCAGTGGTCGCCCCCGTCCTCAGTCACGGCGAGCCCGACCGCGGTCGCGGCGACAACCAGGTCCGCGCGGGTCGGATGCGCCAGCACCTGGTGGACGTCGGCATCCACCTCGATGGTCGGCGTCCAGGTGACGCCTCCGTCCGCCGAACGGGGTATGCCCCCGACGTGGACGTTCACGTGCAGCCTGCCGGCTCCGTCCTGGGTCAGCGAGCGCACCGCGGGCGGCCCGCCCCACGGCGTGTGCCAGGTGCTGCGGCCCGGTACCTGCTCGAACGACTCCAGCGGCTCGAGCGAGCCCTCCTCCAGGCGGAGCAGGCGTGCCTCCTCGGCGCCCACCAGCAGCCCGAACGAGCTCGGCAGCAGGCAGGTCAGCTCGAAGGGCCCTGCACCCGCGACCTCGCTCCAGGGCCCGCCGGCCTCGTGGCACAGCACCGACTCGCCGTCCGCCACCGCCCACAGCATCCCGCCCTCCCGGGCGAGCGCCAGCACCTCGCGGTCGGCGAGAGCACCGCCCTCGAGCTGCGCCGGCGACCCGGCATCCTCCACCTCGTAGAGTCCCTTTGTCGTCCCCACAATGATCCCGGTCATGGCACCCCTCTTCCGGCAGGCACGACCCCCTCGATCGTAAGCGCTGGCGGCCTTGGGAAGAACCGCCCGCTTCAGCGGAAGCTCGGAGTCTCGCCGAGGCCGGCGCGGGCGATCATGGTGACGATCACGCCGACGAAGCGGCGGCCTTGGGCATCGCGGGCTCCCTTCAATCGAGGCGGGCGCGGGCGCGCCAGCGGGCGGCTCGCAGATCGCGGCGGATCTGCTTGACCACGTTGCGGCCGGGTATGCCGGTCACCCCGCCGCCACCGTGCGTCGCCGAGCCGGCCTGGTAGAGGCCGCGGACGGGGGTGCGGTAGTCGGCGTAGCCGGCGGCGGGCCGGGTATGGAACAGCTGGCTGGGCGACAGCTCGCCGTGGAAGATGTTCCCGCCGACCAGCCCGTACTCGTGCTCCATCTGCCAGGGGCCGATGACCTGGCGGTGCAGGATCGAGCTGGTGAAGCCGGGCGCCACCGCCTCCAGCCGCGCGACCACGCGGTCGGCGTGCGCCTCCAGCTCCTCGTCCATGGGCTTGCCGGCCCATTCGTGCGGCACCCACTGGGTGAACATCGAGACGATGTGGTGGCCCTCCGGGCACAAGGTGGGATCGAAGACCGAGGGGATGCAGATGTCCGCGAACGGCTTGGCCGAGGGCCGTCCGGCCACCGCGTCCTGGAAGGCGCCCTCGACGTCGTCGAGCGACTCGGCCAGCACGATCGTGCCGCCGTGCACCTCCGGGTCGAAGCCCGGCTTGGCGGCGAACTCCGGCAACCTGTCCACCGCGAGGTTGACCTTGACCACCCCGCTCCGGGTCTTCCAGCGCTCGATGTCGCCGACGAACTCGGCCGGCAGCTCGGCGCGGTCGACCAGCTCGAGGAAGGCGACCTTTGGGTGGACGGCCACGACCACCAGGTCCGAGCGCAGCTCCTCGCCGCTGGAGAGCGCCACCCCGGTGACGCGGCCACGGTCGGTGGTGATCCGGGCCGCGCGGGCGCCCGTGCGCACCTGGGCGCCGAGGGACGCCGCAGCCTCGGCCAGGGCGTGGCTGACGGCGCCCATGCCACCCTCGGCGAAGCCCCAGCCGCCGAGCTTGCCGTCGCCGACGTCACCGATGTGGTGGTGGGCCATGACGTAGGCGGTGCCTGGTGCTCGCGGGCCGGCCCAGGTGCCGATCACCCCACTCACGGCCAGCACGCCCTGCAACTCCGGCGACTCGAAGAACTCGTCCAGCAGGTCGGCGATGCTCATGGTGAACAGTCGGGTGGCGTCCGCGACGCGGCGCTGGTCCAGGCCGCGCAGGCGCCACAGCAGGCGGGCCTGCGCGGCGAGGTCCGCGGCGCGGTGCGAGCCGAGGCGCGGCGGGATCTGGGAGAGCAGCGGGCCGAGCACGCCGGCGAGGTCGTGCATCCAGGCGTCCCAGCGCTCCATGGCGTCGGCGTCGCGCGACGAGAACCTGACGATCTGCGCGCGGCGGCGCGCGGGGTCGTCGGGCAGTTGAAGGTAGCCGCCGCCGGCGTGCGGCGCGAAGTACGGGCCCTGCGGGTGGACCTTGTAGCCGTGACGCTCGAGCGCGAGGTCGCGGACCAGTCCGGGCGCCAGCAGGCTGACCACGTAGGAGAGCGAGGTCACGCGGTAGTCGGGGCCCCATGGCCGCTCGGTGACCGCAGCGCCGCCGACCGCCTCGCGCGCCTCGAGCACCACCGTGCGCAGGCCCTCCCGCGCGAGGTAGGCCGCCGCGACCAGGCCGTTGTGGCCACCGCCGATGACGATCGCGTCGAAGCTCGAGCCCATAGGTGATAGAGAGTACGCGGTATCGTGGGCGGGATCAGCAGCGGCGCCGAGGGAGCGGCAGGGCCCTCCTCAGTAGCGGTAGCCGGCCTGGACCCGGCCGGCGAGGAGGCGGGCGCACTCCTGGATCGAGCCCGCGAAGGAAGGATAGATCTGGAACGCCTGCGCGAGCTGGTTCGCGGTGAGCCGGTCGAAGCAGGCGACCGACGCCGGGGCGATCAGGTCAGAAGCGTAGCCGGCCACCACCGCACCGCCCACGATCGTGCCGGACCCCGGGCGCGCCAGCAGCTTCACGAAGCCGTCCTGCTGGTTGGCCATCTTGGCGCGAGAGTTGCTCGACAGCGGTAGCTTCTCGGTCACGACCTCGATGTTGGCCTTGGCCGCGCGCTGCTCCGACAGGCCGACCGTGGCGATCTGCGGGTCGGTGAAGACGGTCTGGGCCACCGCGTCCCAGCGCAATGGGGCCACCGCCTGGCCGAGCAGGTGCCACATGGCGATGCGGCCCTGCATCGCCGCCACCGACGCGAGCATCTGCCTGCCGGTCACGTCCCCGGCGGCATAGATGTTCGGCACGGTGGTGCGGCTCACGCCGTCGACCATCACCCCCCCGCTGTCGGCGTTCACGCGCACACCGACCTCTTCCAGGCCGAGCCCGGAGGTCTGGGGGACCTGGCCGATGGTGAGCAGGACGTGCGTCCCCTCCACCGTGCCGCCGTCCTCGAGGTGGACCACGCCGTGGTCGCCGCTGCGCTCCACGCTGGCCGCCCTGGAGCTCTTGACCGTCTCCAGGCCGCGCCGCCGGAAGACCTCCTCGATGACCATGGCGGCGTCCTCGTCCTCGGAGGGCAGGACGCGGTCCCGGCTCACCACGAAGGTGACCTTGGAGCCAAAGCGGAGGAAGGCGGTGGCGTACTCCGCTCCGGTGGCGCCCGCTCCGATGACCACCAGGCGCTCGGGGACCTCCTTGAGGTTGTAGACGTCCTTGCTGGACAGGATCACCTCGCCGTCGGTGGGCGCGGTGTGGAGCCTGCGCGGGGCCGAGCCGGTGGCGATCAGGATCGCGTCGCAGGTCAGCCGCTCGGCCAGGCGGGTGTCGACGCGCACCTCGACCGTGTGGGGGTCGGCTATGTAGCCCCTGCCCTTCACGACGCGGGCACCCTCGGCGACCACCCGCTTGCGGATGTCCTCGGACTGGGCGTGGGCCAGGTCCCGGACGCGCTGCATGATGGTGGGCAGGTCGACCTCGTAGGTCGGCACGGAGCGGTTCGGCATCCCCTGGAAGTGGACGCCGAGCGCCGGCGCGGTCTCCAGGATCGAGAACGCCTGCGCCGAGCTGAGCAGCGTCTTCGACGGCACGCAGTCCCACAGGACGGTGTTGCCCCCGAGCCCCTCGTCGCTGACGATGGTGACGTCCGCGCCGAGCTCGGCCGCGACCAGCGCGGCCTCGTAGCCGCCCGGCCCACCCCCGATGATCACAATCTTCATGACCCGATAGTACTCACCTCAGGGGTCCCGCTCCCATCCGGCGGCGCCAAGCCCTCAATCGGCGTCAGGTGATTCTTCGCAGCGTGAGCACCAGCGGGACGAACACCCACAGGGCGAGGCCGAGGCCGATGAGATTCAGGCGACCCGACCAGCTCGAGCGGATGCCGAAGGCGGCCACGAGGAAGCAGAGGAACGCCGCCAGGTAGATGACGAACTGGAGCGTGTCAGACATAGAAGGCAGTTCCTTCAGACGGGGGTCGTCGGCGCGACCCATCCAAGACCCGGATGGATAGTTCTTACCGCCTCAAACCATTGAGGAAACGCTCACCGTCCGCCGCGATCGCCCGCTCATCCCGCTCATCCCGCTCACAGCGTGTCCGGCGGCCGGTAGACGCCGAAGACTTCGCGCAGCGCGTCGCACACCTCGCCGACCGTGGCCATGCGCCGCAGCGCCTCGCGCATCGGCACGAGCAGGTTGTCCCGACCACGAGCGGCGTCGCGCAGGGCCTCCAGGGCGTCGCGCACCGCCTGGGCGTCCCGCTGCGCGCGCACCTCGGCCAGCGACTTGGCCTGCGCCTCCGCGATGGCGGGGTCGAGCCGCAGCAGGCTCACCGGCTCTTCCTCGCCCTCGGTCCAGCGGTTGACGCCCACCACCACGCTGTCGCCTGACTCGACCGCCCGGAGCTGCTCGTAGGCAGAACGCTCGATCTGCTCCTTCTGGAAGCCGCGCTCGATCGCTGCCACCGCCCCGCCCAGCCCGTCGACCTCGGCGATGAGCGCCCGCGCCCGCGCCTCGACCTCGTCGGTGAGGCGCTCGATGAAGTACGACCCGGCGAGTGGGTCGACCGTGTCGGTGACGCCCGTCTCGCTGGCGAGCACCTGCTGGGTGCGCAGCGCCAGCCGCGCGGCCGACTCGCTCGGCAGGGCCAGCGCCTCGTCGTAGGCGTTGGTGTGCAGCGACTGGGTGCCCCCGAGCGCCGCGGCGAGAGCCTGGTACGCCACCCGGACCACATTGTTGAGCGGCTGCTGGGCGGTGAGCTGCACGCCTGCCGTCTGCGTATGGAAACGCAGCATGCGCGAGCGCGGGTCCTTGGCGCCGAAACGGCTGGCCATGATCTCAGCCCAGGTGCGCCGGGCGGCGCGGAACTTGGCCACCTCCTCCAGCAGGGTCGTGCGGGCGACGAAGAAGAACGACAGCCGCGGCGCGAACGCGTCGACGTCGAGCCCGGCCTCCGACGCGGCCTGCACGTAGGCGACGGCATTGGAGAGGGTGAAGGCCACTTCCTGCACCGCGGTCGCGCCTGCCTCGGCCATGTGGTAGCCGGAGATCGAGATGGTGTTGAAGCGCGGCAGGTGGCGGGCGCAGTAGGCGAACAGGTCGGTGGCGATGCGCAGGCTCGCCCTGGGCGGGTAGATGTAGGTGCCGCGGGCGATGTACTCCTTGAGAACGTCGTTCTGGACGGTGCCGGACAGCTCGGCTGGGTCGACCCCCTGCTCCTCCCCCACCAGCTGGTACAGCAGCAGCAGGACGGCCGCGGGGGCGTTGATGGTCATCGAGGTGGAGACCTTGCCGAGCGGGATCCCGTCCAGCAGCCTGCGCATGTCGGCCAGGGAGTCGATAGCCACGCCAACCTTGCCCACCTCGGCCGCGGCCATGGGATGGTCGGAGTCGTAGCCCATCTGGGTGGGCAGGTCGAACGCCACCGAAAGGCCGGTCTGGCCGTGCGCGAGCAGGTAGCGGAAGCGTGCGTTGGTCTCGGCCGCCGAGCCGAAGCCGGCGTACTGGCGCATGGTCCAGGGCCGGCCCCGGTACATGGTCGGGTAGATCCCGCGCGTGAAGGGATCGCGCCCGGGCTCGCCCAGAGCCCGCTCTGGGTCGAAGCCCGCCAGGTCCTCGGGTCCGTACAGGATCTCGACCGGGATGCCCGACTCGGTGCGGCGCTCGTCGTCTGTAGTGCCCATCGTCCAGCCTCCTGTCGCAGGAGGCCAGGGTAAGGCACTACCTCGCTTCAGGCTGGGAGCGCGCGGGAGCCCGCGGCGACGCGGCGCAGCGCGTACCAGACGTCCGCCGCCTCGGGGCGCTCGGCCGGCTCCTTGGCCAGCAACCGCTCGATCACCGGGGCGAGCGGGCCGAGGTGGTCCGCCGGTCGCGGTGGGTCGTTGACGATGGCGTTCACCACGTCCAGGTGCACCTTGGCCGACTTGAACGGCGGCTCGCCCTCGACCGCGAAGTACAGCGTCGCCCCGAGCGCCCACAGGTCCGTGGGCGGCCCGACCTGGAGCCCCTTGATCTGCTCGGGCGCCATGAACGCCGGCGAGCCGACCACCACCCCGGTCGCGGTCAGCTCGGGGTCGCCGGTGAGGGACGCGGTGCCGAAGTCGGTGAGCTTGGTGGTGCCGTCCTCGCGCACTAGCACGTTGCTGGGCTTGACGTCCCGGTGAACGATGCCGGCCCGGTGCGCCGCCTCCAGGGTCGCCAGCAGCCGCAGGCCGATCGCCGCGGCCCGGCGCGGGTCGAGCGGGCCGCGCTCGCCGACGAGCTGGTCGAGGTTGGGCGCCTCCACCAGCTCCATGACGATGTAGTCCTGGCCCGAGTCCTGGACCACGTCGAAGAGGATGACGGCGCCCGGATGGCTCAGGCGCGCGGCGGCGCGCGCCTCGCGGATCACCCGCGCCCGCAGCGCGGTCCGCTGCTCCTTCCGGACCGCCGGGGGCAGCTCGACCTCTTTGATTGCGACCGGACGGCCCAGCAGGGTGTCCTCGGCCCGCCATACCACGCCCACGCCGCCCTCACCGAGCTGCGGCCCGAGCTCGTAACGGCCGGCGATCGTGCGTCCAGCGACATCCTGTGCCATGCCGCCGCACCTTATCAGCCGAGCGCGGTGAAGGCGCGCTCGAACTGTGCAGCGATGCCCCTCCGGCAGGCACGGGAGCCCTCCGCCGTCCCGGCTCGCTATCCCGGCGGCGCGAAGGAGCCGAGGGCTGTCTGCAGGATGGCCTGGGCGACGCCCCAGTCGGTCTCGTGCGAGAACACGCTGATGGCCAGCCAGCGGCCGGGGCCGCTCTGGCCCGGCGGGGTGTTGGCGCCGAGCTCGATCGCGTGGAAGGGCTGCTGGTCGTCGCCGAGGTAGGTGAACTCCAGCACGGCGCCGGGACGGCCCTGGAGGACCGTCGGCTCGACCCGGACCTGCTGGTAGCTGCCCTCGTGGAGGCCCGCGTGCAGCTGCGAGGACTGCTGCTCGGCGGCGACCGGGTCGCCGGCGGGCCCGTCCTGCCACTGGACCCGCAGGAAGGTCGGCAGGGAGCGGTCGTGGAACTCGGTGGTATGGTCGTCCTGCTGCACGACCTCCCAGCTCGCCGGGTAGGCGATGCGGTAGCCGACGCGCTGGTCGGTGAATACGGTCCACCCGGCCGGCAGCGCCGCGGCCGTCGGCGGCGGCGTGGTGGTGGACGTGCTGGTCGAGGTCGAGGTCGAGGTGCTCGGAGTAGTCGCGACGGCGCGGTCACGCGCCCGCTGCTCCGCGACGGAGCCGGCCGGGTTGCCGATCACCGCCACGATCACCACGAACGACAGCAGCGCGAGCAGCACCGAGACGCCGGCGACCAGCACCCCCCGCCGCCGCGGGTCCAGCAGCCAGTCGACCGCCTCGCCCCGTGCCGGCAGCCAGGCCGGCAGCCAGGCCGGACGGCCCCGAGCGCGGGCGGCCTGGCCGGCGGCGCCCGCCGCCGGGACGGGCGTCAGCAGGGCGGTGCCCTCGTCGAGGTCCTCGAGCTGCCTCCGGACGCTGGCGGCCGAGGGGCGCATAGCGGGCGTCCGTGTGAGCAGCGCCGCGAGCACCGGGCCCAGCGGGCCGGCATGCTCGCAGGGCCGCGGCTCCTGGTACAGCACCGCATCGGCGGGCACTGTCCGCGCCTGCTCACCGAAGGGGGGCTGGCCCTCCACGGCGGTGTACATGGTGGCGCCGAGCGCCCACAGGTCCGCCGCCGCTCCGGCAGGCTCCCCACGAGCCTGCTCGGGCGCTGGAACGGCGATCGGCCGCGCGGGTGGCACCACCGCCGCCAGCCCGAGGCCTGCCAGGCGGGCAGCGCCGTCCGGGGTCACCAGCACGCTCGCCGGCTGCAGGTCCAGGTGGGCAAAGCCGGCGCGATGGACCGCCTCCAGCACCCCGAGCACGTCGAGGCCGATACGCGCCACCCGGCGCGGCGGCAGGTGGTCGTGGCGCTCGAGGAGCTCGTCCAGGGGAAGCGCCTGGACCAGCTCGGTGACCACGTAGAGGCGGTCCCCGTCGAGCAGGACGTCGTGCAGCGTGAGCGCGCCCGGGTGGTCGATGCCGGCCGCCACGCGGGCACCATGGACGATCCGGGACCAGCGCGCGGCGCGCTCGGCCTCGGACTCGGCTGGCGACTCGATCTCCTCGACCGCGACGACGCCGCCGGTGACCAGGTCGGTGGCGCGCCAGACGGTACCGGCGCGGCCCCGGCGCAGGGTCGCCTGCAGGACGTAGCGGTTGGCGACGAGCCGTTCGGGGGAAGCCTGCTCCATGGTCGCGGCAGTACTCTACGACAGTCAGGTCCGCAGCGGTCGAGATCCACCCGCTCCGCTGAGGGCTGCGGAGGGGGTGGCGAGGGGATCGCTACTCGTCCGGGCGGGCGCGGCGGCGGCGGGTTGGGGGTGGCTCGCCGACCGCGCGCTGCCACAGGATGGCGACCAGCTTGCGAGCGAGCATCACGGCGAGCGCCGATGCCACGGCGAACGCGACCTGCTTGGCGATCCTGCGAGCCTCGTCCGGGGCCCGCTCGGAGAGCTTGGCCACCTTCTCCTCCATGCGTCTGCGGGTCAGCTCGATCTCTCGGGCGGTCGCCGCCGCGGTCTCACCCACCTGATCTCCTCTCTGAGCTCGGTCGCGGTCTCTCTCAGCTCGGCCCTGGCCTGCGCGGGCGTCACCCTCGACCTGGCCAGGCGTCGGGCTCCCAGAAACCCGAGGAGGCCGGCCAGCAGCACCACCGCGCCGCCGACGATCAGTGGACCGAGCCATGCCGGCCCGTAGATCGCCCGTGCCGCCGAGGCGAGCAGGAACCCGATCCCGTAGAGCACCAGGACCCCCGCCACCGCCAGCAGGCTGGCTGCTCTGGCGCCGGACACCAGCCCCTCGGTCATCTCCTGCCTGGCCAGCAGGACCTCTTGGCGCACCAGTGTGGTGGCGTCGTCGGCGAGGCCCCTGAGCAGCTCGCCGGTGGACGGCTCGCCCGCCACCGCTGGTCCCTGGGGCGAAACGACCCCGTCGCCCCCAGGGGACACTTGCTCGCTTGTCACAATGCTCCCCCTGCTCCGCTGATCGTCTCGTGATCCTGCCTGATCAGGTTCCCCTCGACAACAGTCTTTTACCGCGCGGGCGACCAGGCGGGTCCGAGCACCTCCAGCAGCCGTGTCAGCGCGCGCCGAGTGGTCGGCGACAGCGGCAGCCCCGCCAGCTCCCACAGCGGGACCCATTCCAGCTGGGAATGCTCGCCTGGGTCGCGGTTGCTCGTCTGCCCCCGCCAGGCCGTCGCCAGGTAGAACGCATCGGCCCGCTCACCATCGTGGAAGCAGCCCAGCGGCGCGGCAGCGAGCGGCTCCACGTCCGCCTCCTCGCGCGCCTCGCGGACCAGCGCCTCCAGCAGCGACTCCCCCGGCTCCCGCTTGCCGCCAGGCGCGTCCCATACCCCTGGGTAGCGGCGCTCCGGCCGCCGCGTGCGCCGGCCGAGCAGGACCCGCGAGCCGTCGAAGAGGAACACGGCCGCGCTCACCGCCTCGGCCAGCGGCACCTCGCGGACCACCCCGACCCCGCCGACCGCCGCCTGGTGCAGCACCTGCCACTCGCCGCGCTCGTCCTCCTCGGTGAGCGTGACCTCTGGCAGCGGGAACACGGCATGGAAGCCCGCCAGCTCCCGCGCGGCCGCCTCCAGCTCGGCGGGCGGCCTGTCCTGCGTCACGGTCACGTGTGGATAGAACGGGAAGGCGCGCTGGTCCAGCGGCGGCGCCCGCAGCGCCGCCTCGAGCGCACGCAACGTCGGCTCGCCCTCCGTCACCACCAGGAAGACCACCGCGCTCTGCGGCAGGAACGTCGCCGCGCCGCGCAGCTCGATCACGCCGGGAAGCACCCTGGCCGCCGCGCGGTCGACCAGGGCGATCGCCGCGTCCCGGGCAGCGGCCGCCACCGTCTGCGGCGGCACCAGCGTCAGGTGAGGCGGGATCAGGTCCCTGGCCGGGTCGCGCAGCGCCCGCCGCCAGGCCTGCACGTGCGCGGCCAGCGGCTCAGGCAGCAGCACGATCACCCCGAGAGCGCCGGTCATGTACCCGGCGCGGCATGCAGCGCCAGACCTTCGTGCGACGCTGGACCTTGCGCGCCGTCCCCGTTGACCACTCACTCACCTCACGAAGGGATACTTGACCGGTGCTCTTCAGGACGGCGGTGGCCGGCGGGGCCACGCCTCGCCTAGCCCGCGCCGCGGGGAAGCAGCCCCATGCGGTCCTTGGCCAGCGCCAGGTTCACGCGCGCCACCGCCTGCGCCTTGGCCGCGCCCGCCTCCAGGACCTCGGCCAGCCGCTCTCCGTCCGCGCGAAGCTCCAGGTAGTGCTCGCGCACCGGGCTGATGAAGGCGATCAGCGCCTCGGCCAGGTCCGACTTCAGCTCGCCGTAGCCACGACCGGCGTACGCCACCTCGAGCTCGCCGACGGCCTTGCCCGTGACCACCGAGTACAGCTCGAGCAGGTTGGTGATCGCCGGCTTGTCGGGCCGGGCGACGACCTCGCGGCCGGAGTCCGTGACCGCGGCGCGGACCTTCCTCCGGACCACCTCCGGCGGGTCCAGCAGGTCGATCCGCCCGGCAGGGGACTCGCTCGACTTCGACATCTTCTGGTCCGGGTGCTGCAGGTCCATCACCCTGCCGCCGACCTTGGGGATGTACGGCTCGGGCACCACGAAGGTCCGCCCGAAGCGGGCGTTGAAGCGCTCGGCCACGTCCCGCGTCAGCTCCAGGTGCTGGCGCTGGTCTTCCCCCACCGGCACCCGCTCCGCCTGGTAGATCAGGATGTCCGCGGCCTGCAGCACCGGGTAGTTGAAGTAGCCGGCGGGGAGCGCGCCCGCGCCGCCCTGCGCCGCCTTCGCCTTGAACTGCGTCATCCGGCGCAGCTCGCCCACGGTGGCGATGTGGTTCAGCAGCCAGGCCAGCTCGGTGTGCTCCGGCACGTGCGACTGCACGAACAGCGTGCACACCTCCGGGTCGAGCCCGCAGGCAAGCAGCATCGCCGCCGTCTCCAGCGTGTGCGAGCGCAGCTCCGTCGGGTCGTAGGGCAGGGTGATCGCGTGCAGGTCGACCACGCAGTAGTAGGCGTCGAACTCGTACTGCTGCTCGACCCACTGCCGGAACGCCCCAATGTAGTTGCCGACATGGGTGTTGCCGGTGGGCTGGACGCCAGAGAGGATACGAGCCACGGTCAGTCCTTGCGCGTCGGGTCGCCGATCACGAACCTGGTCATCCTACCTGTCAGCCAGCGCCTGCTCACACCGCCTCGGCGGTGCGGCGGAGGGGGACAGCCACGGGCAGGTAGGCGAGGGGCAGGCGCAGCTCGAAGCGGGCGCGCCCGCCCGCCTCGCTGGGGTCCACAGCGCGCAGCTCGCCGCCGTTGGCGTGGGCGAGCTGCCGGGCCATGGCGAGACCGTGGCCAAGCCTGCTCTCGGGAGCGTAGTCACCGTCCAGATCGGACTGCTCGAAGATGCGCTCGCGCTGCTCGGGGGGGACGTCGACGCCCTCGTCCTCGACCGAGAGGACCACGCGGTCACCGTGTCGGCTCGCGCCGAGCTGGATGGGGGTCTCCGGAGGCGCATACCGGTGCGCGTTGACGATGAGGTTGCCGAGGAGGTCGAGGATCTCGTCCTGGTTGACGCAGACCGGGAGACTGTCGTTCGGTGCCTCCGCGACCACGGGGCGGCCCGCGCAGATGGTCTTGGCAAGCTGCTCGGCGACGTTGACCAGCTCGGCGGCGTCCACGCGCCGGCGCTCGGGCTCTGCGCTGTGGGCGGCGGTGATCTGCAGCTGGTCGAGCTTGCCGGCGAGCTGCTCGGTCTGCTCGACGCCGTTGCTCGCCAGGCCGTCGAGCCAGCCGAGGTCGCGCCGCTCGGCCTCTCGGGAGATGGTGCCGAGCAGCCCCTTGAGCATTGCGGTGGAGGCTCGCAGATCGAGCGCCATAGCCGAGAGCTGCAGGCTGTTTACGCCGCTGCCGGCCTCGGCCTGGCGCCTGAAGCGGTCGGCGACCACGAACAGGTGCCGGTAGTGGAGCAGCTCCTTGGCGTACTCGCGGCTGAGCGCCTCGGCGCGGTTGGCCGCGCGTCCCGCCACGTACATGGGCAGCGCCGGCACGGCCAGCACCACGGGCAGGACCAGACGGTGCTCGGCCACCAGCAGCGCGACCAGCACCATGCTGAACTGGACCGCGCCCTCCAGCAGCTCGACCTGGGTGCCCGCGAACAGCGAGGAGGGGGTCAGCGGACGCCGCTCCGCCAGCGCGATGGCCACCCGCACCATCAGCCGGTTGACCAGCACGAGCACGATCGTGGCGGCCACGAAGGCGGGCACCTGCTCGAGCCCCAGCGATGGCCGCCCCCCGAGATGCTGGTAGACCCAGCCGGCGGCCGCGATCGACAGGGCGTACTGGCCGGCGTTGAAGGACACACGCAGGGCCGGCTTGCGGTGCAGGAGGTCGCTTACGACGCTGGCGACCATGAAGACCACGACCGTCAGCGGGATACCCCAGCCGGTCAGCAGCGCCAGGGCGAAGGGGCGCGACATGGTGATCTGATAGACGGCGTTGCGGCGCCACACCGGAATGCGGATCAGCTCGGCGGGGAGCACGCACGCGGCCAGGACCCAGAAGGAGAGGTCAGCCTGCCTCGCCGCGGCGACGACGTCAGGGAGCAACCAGACAAGGAACCCGATGCCCACCAGGCCAACCAGGACCAGATAGACCTCCACGCCGGTCGGTTGGCGTCTGGCGCTCGGGAGGGCCAGACGGAATTGGCTCGCCATGACGCCGAATCCCCTCTAGACCGGACCGTCGTCCCATACCGAATATCGGTCAGCTTCTCGTATTAGAGTAACTTCCCTGTCAAACCACCAGCTAGCACTAGGATTCTGCTAAGCAAAATGATTATGACCAAAAGTAAGGGCTGCTCGATAGGGGGTCCTTCGTTCTTCTCGAGCAGCCCTCGGCCACACCGGTCACAGAGGACCGGTCAGTGGCTCAGTACTTGTACATGGCGCTGGCGGAGAACGCGAGCGCAGCGAGCCCGGCAAGCGCCGCGGCGATACGCGCCATGCGGCCCTTGAGGCGTGTCATCCTGTCACCCCCTCCGTTGGGGACAGCGTTGACCAGGCAGCCAGTTGGCCGACCACCGGGTCGGGGTTGGGGGAAGGCGAGACCGGATCGCCTACGGCCCGGGATTCTAACCAAAAACCGCGTGAAACGCTCGTTTCGCACAAACGTTTCGGTAGCCGGCACTGGTTGCTCGCGTCACGAGATCAGAAAGCCCTAACGGATCACTAATCGGGCAGCTCGGGACGGGTGCAGCCGCTAGCCGCGGAGCTGGCGGAGGACGTACTGGAGGATGCCGCCGTGGCAGTAGTACTCCTCCTCGTTGGGGGTGTCGATGCGGACCCGCGCCCGGAACTGGATGCCGTCGGCACGGACCGCCACCTCGCGCGGGAAGCCGCCCGAGCTCTCCTCGGCCTCGGCCTCGAGCCCGACGACGTCGAAGGTCTCGCGGCCGCTGAGGCCGAGGGACTCCACCGAATCGCCGGGCAGGAACTCCAGCGGCAGGATCCCCATGCCGACCAGGTTGGAGCGGTGGATGCGCTCGTAGCTGGAGGCGATCACCGCGCGCACCCCGAGCAGCCGCGGCCCCTTCGCCGCCCAGTCGCGCGAGGAGCCGGAGCCGTACTCCTTGCCGGCCAGCACCACCAGCGGGACGCCCTCCTCCTGGTAGCGCACGGCCGCGTCGAAGATGCTCGCCTGCTCCCCGTCGGGCAGGTGCACGGTGACGCCGCCCTCAGTGCCCGGGGCGAGCAGGTTGCGCAGGCGGATGTTGGCGAAGGTGCCGCGGATCATCACCTCGTGGTTGCCTCGCCTGGAGCCGTAGGAGTTGAAGTCCCTCGGCTCCACCCCGTGGTCGGTCAGGTAGCGGCCGGCCGGGCTGTCGCGCTTGATCACGCCGGCGGGCGAGATGTGGTCGGTGGTCACGCTGTCGCCGAGCACGGCGAGCGCGCGGGCGCCGTGGAGGTCGCGCACCGGCTCGGGGGAGGCGGGCATGCCGTCGAAGTAGGGCGGGCGCCGGACGTAGGTGGACCCGTCGTCCCAGGCGAAGCTCGACCCGGTCGGCACCTCCAGCGAGGCCCAGCGCTCGTCTCCCTTGAAGACGTCGGCGTAGCTCTTGCGGAACATGTCCGACCGCACCGCCTGGCCGATCACCTCGGCGACCTCGGCGCTGGAGGGCCACAGGTCCCGGAGGAGCACCGGGGTGCCGTCGCGGGTGGCCCCGAGCGGCTCGTTGTAGAGGTCGACGTCCATCGTCCCGGCGATGGCGTAGGCGACCACCAGCGGCGGCGAGGCGAGGTAGTTCATCCGGGAGTCCGGGTTGATGCGCCCCTCGAAGTTGCGATTGCCGGAAAGCACCGAGGCGACCACCAGCCCGTTCGAGTCGATCGCCGCGGAGATCTCCTCGGCGAGCGGGCCGGAGTTGCCGATGCAGGTGGTGCAGCCGTAGCCGACCAGGTGGAAGCCGAGCTTTTCGAGATAGGGCACCAGCCCGGCGCGCTCGTAGTAGTCCATGACCACCTTGGACCCCGGCGCCAGCGAGGTCTTGACCCAGGGCTTGGCCGCGAGCCCGCGCTCCACCGCCCTCTTGGCCAGCAGGCCGGCGGCGATCATCACCGACGGGTTGGAGGTGTTGGTGCAGCTGGTGATGGCCGCGATCACCACGTGCCCGTGGTCGAGGTCGAACGACTTGCCGCCGGCCACGCGGACCGGGACCGCGACGCTCGGACGGCCGCTGATCCCGGTCGGGTCGGGCTCGAACCAGCCCGGCGCGGGGTCGCCGTTGACGCGCTCGCTCCCCCCTGTCCAGGCGGCGGGTGGGTCGCTCGCCGGGAAGGATTCGTCGGACGCCTCGTCCGGGCCGGCCGAGCGCGCGGCCGGCGCCCTGGTCTGCGCCGCGGCCTGGTCGGGCGGCAGCATCTCGACCAGGGCACCGCGGAAGGCGCGCTTCGCATCGGCCAGCGAGACCCGGTCCTGCGGGCGCTTCGGGCCGGCCAGGCTTGGCACCACGGTGGAGAGGTCCAGCTCGATCCGCTCGGAGTAGGCCGGCTCGGCGGCGGGGTCGTGGAACAGGCCCTGCTCCTTGGCGTACGCCTCGACCAGGGCGATCTGCTCCGGCGAGCGGCCGGTGAAAGCGAGGTAGCGCAGCGTCTCCTGGTCGATCGGGAAGATCGCGCAGGTGGAGCCGTACTCCGGCGACATGTTGCCGATGGTGGCGCGGTTCTCGACCGGCACGTTGCCGACGCCCGGGCCGTAGAACTCCACGAACTTGCCCACCACGCCGTGACGGCGCAGCAGCTCGGTGACGGTAAGCACCAGGTCAGTCGCGGTGGACCCCTCCGGCAGCTCGCCGTCCAGCTTGAAGCCAACCACCTCGGGCGTGAGCATCGAGATCGGCTGGCCGAGCATGGCCGCCTCCGCCTCGATGCCGCCGACGCCCCAGCCGAGCACGCCGAGCCCGTTGACCATAGGCGTGTGTGAGTCGGTGCCCACCAGCGTGTCCGGGTACGCTCGCCCCTGCTCGTCGGCGAAGACGACCCGGGCCAGGTACTCCAGGTTGACCTGGTGGACGATGCCGGTGTCGGGCGGGACCACCTGAAAGCTGCCGAACGCCTGCTGGCCCCAGCGCAGGAAGGCGTAGCGCTCGCGGTTGCGCTCGAACTCGAGCTCGGCGTTGCGGACGAAGGCGTCGGGGCGGCCGGCCACGTCGGCGATGACCGAGTGGTCGATCACCAGCTCCGCCGGCACCAGCGGGTTGATCCGGCCCGCGTCACCGCCCAGCTCCGGCATGGCGTCGCGCATCGCGGCCAGGTCGACCACCGCCGGCACGCCGGTGAAGTCCTGCATCAGCACTCGCGCCGGCGAGAAGGCGATCTCCCTGGCCTCGCCGGCGGTCTGCGCGGCGGGGTCGAGGCGGGCGAGCGCCTCGACGTCGGCGGCCCGCACGACGCTGCCGTCCTCGTTGCGGAGCAGGTTCTCGAGCAGGATCTTGAGCGAGAACGGCAGCCGCGACAGATCGGCCACCGATGCGAGCGCGCCCAGCCGGAAGATCTCGTAGGCGCGCCCCCCGACGTCGAGGCTGGCCATTGCCCCGAAGCTGTTTCCCGCCATATCGCGTCCCTCCAGCCGTTCCTCTCACGCGTAGCATGCTCCCAGAGGGCCAAGGGTACCCACCCGCGCCGGGCCACGGCACCCACGATAATCGAGGGGGAAGCACCACCATGAGCAAGCGCGGCGTGCAGCGCGGCTCGAGCAAGCGGCCGACTGGCTCGGCGAGAAAGGCCGCGATGCGGCGCCGGCGGGAGCGGCGCCGGCGCGCGGCGATCATCACTGGGGTGACTCTGGTGGTGGCCGGCGCGGTGGTCGCCGCGGTGCTGCTCAGCCGCGGCTCCGGCGGGGCCACGGCGGGCTACGGCAAGGTCAAGACCTTCACCGTCTCCAGCCGCGTCCACACCACGGCGCCGGTGAGCTATCCGCAGAACCCGCCGGTCGGAGGTCCGCACAACCCGGTCTGGCAGAACTGCGGCTACTATGACCAGCCGGTGCGCAACGAGAACGCGGTCCACTCGATGGAGCACGGCACGGTGTGGATCACCTACCGGCCCGGGCTCCCTGCTCCAGGTCGCCTAGCGCTCGCCGGCCTCGCCCGCGCTCAGACCTACATGCTGGTCAGCCCCTACCCCGGCCTGCCGGCGCCGGTGGTCGCCTCTGCCTGGGGCGTGCAGGAGTGGTTCCACACCGCCACGGACCCCCAGCTGAACGACTTCATTGCCAAGTACCGCCAGGGGCCGCAGACGCCCGAGCCAGGCTCGCCGTGCACTGGCGGCACCGGAACGCCGAAGTGACGCCGAAGTGACGCTCATACGCTGAGCTTGGCCAGGTCGGCCTGCTTGGCGCGGACCGCCGCGGCCGCCTGGCGCAGGTCGGCCAACTCGCCCTCGGCAAGCGGCAGCTCGACGATCTCCTTCACCCCGCCGCGGCCGAGCCGCACCGGTACGCCCAGGTAGACGCCGTCGATGCCGTACTGGCCGGTCACCCAGGCGCACACCGGCACGAGCGCGCCCGAGTCGGCCAGTACCGCCTGGACCATCGCGGTGGCGGCGCTGGACGGGGCGTAGTAGGCCGAGCCAGTCTTCAGCAGCGCGACGATCTCGCCGCCGCCGTCGCGGGTACGCTGCACGATGCGCTCGACGGTGCCGGCGTCGGCCAGTTCGAGCAGCGGCTTGCCGTCCACCTTGACCAGGCTCGGCACCGGCACCATGGTGTCGCCGTGCGAGCCGAGTGTCATAGCCTCGACCTTGCTGGGGCTGGTGCTCAGCTCCTCGGCGACGAAGTGCTTGAAGCGAGCGGTGTCGAGCATGCCCGCCTGGCCGACCACCCGCTCCTTCGGGAAGCCGGAGACCTGGGCCGCCAGGGCGGTCATCTCGTCGAGCGGGTTGGACACCACGATGAGGACCGCGCCGGGCGAGCCCTCTACCAGCCTGCTGGTGACTTCACCGACGATCTTGGCATTGGTCTCGAGCAGGTCCATCCGGCTCATGCCGGGCTTTCGGGGCACGCCGGCGGTGATCACGCACACGTCCGAGCCGGCGGTCTCCTCGTAGCCGTTGCTGCCGACGATGCGGGTCTCGAAGCCCTCGATCGAGCGGGACTGGGCCATGTCGAGCGCCAGCCCCTGCGGCAGGCCCTCGATGATGTCGGTCATCACCACCTCGTCAGCGAGGCCCTTCTCGGCGATCCGCTGCACCGTGGTGGAGCCGTATTTGCCAGCTCCAACAACCGTGACCTTCATGCCTAGACCCCCTGCTCGATCCCGGTGATGACCGCGTCGGCGACCTGGCTGGTGCCGACCGCGGTGGGGTCGTCGCGGTGCGGCTTCATGTCGTAGGTGACGCTGCGGCCCTCGGCGATGACCGCGGCGATGGCGCGCTCGAGCCGGTCGGCGGCGTCGCCCTCACCCAGGTGCCTGAGCATCAGCACGCCGGAGAACATCATCGCCATCGGGTTGACCTTGTTCTGCCCCCTGTACTTGGGGGCCGAGCCGTGGGTGGCCTCGAACACCGCCGCCTGGTCGCCGAGGTTGGCGCCGGGCGCCACGCCGAGGCCCCCGACCAGCCCGGCGCCCAGGTCGGAGAGGATGTCGCCGTAGAGGTTCGGCAGCAGCAGCACGTCGAAGTTCTCCGGCTTCTGCACCAGCTGCATGCACATGTTGTCGACCAGGTACTCGTCGTACTCGATGTCGGGGTACTGTTTGGCGACCTCGCGGCTCACCGCGTAGAAGAGCCCGTCGGTGTGCTTCATGATGTTCGCCTTGGTCACCGCCGTGACCCTCTTGCGCCCGTACGCGCGGGCGTACTCGAAGGCGAACCTGGCGATGCGCCGCGTGCCGGTGATGGAGATCGGCTTGATCGAGATGCCGGAGTCCTCGCGGATGCGCTTGTCCTGCAGGCCGTTGAGGAACTCGATGACCTGCCTGGCCTGGGCGGTGCCCTCCTCGAACTCGATGCCCGCGTACAGGTCCTCGTGATTCTCGCGCACGATCACCAGGTCGACGTTCTCGTGGCGCGAGCGGACGCCCTTGTACCACTTGCACGGCCGCAGGCATGCGTACAGGTCGAGCTCCTTGCGCAGTGCGACGTTGACGCTGCGGAAGCCGGTGCCGATCGGCGTGGTCAGGGGGCCCTTGATCGCCACCCGGTTGGCGCGGATGGACTCGAGCACCGGCTGGGGCAGCGGCGTCCCGTACTGCTCGATGACCTCGGCGCCAGCCTCCTGGACGTCCCAGTCGAACTGGACACCGGTCGCCTCGAGCACGCGTCGCGTCGCCTCGGACAGCTCGGGACCTACACCGTCACCAGGGATGAAGGTGACTCGGTGGACCATCTCGGAAGCTCCTCTCGTAGCTCCTCAGCTCTTGAGCGAGCCAAGAGTACCGCCGGCGCGAGCCGCGCAGGTCCCTGGACGGGTCAGCCGAGGTAGTCGGAGGATGTACTGGTCGGGCGGGTTCCCTACGATGTTGCGAGAGGCGCCCTCGAGAGACCGGAGGAACCGAGATGGCGGATGGCAAGGGAAAAGGACTCGAGGGCGTGGTCGCGGCTCAGACCAGCATCTCCGACATCGACGGCCAGCAGGGTAAGCTTTTCTACGCTGGCTATGACATCGCGGACCTGGCCGAGCACTCCACCTTCGAGGAGACCGTCTACCTGCTCCACCACCTCGAGCTGCCGACCCGGGAGCAGCTCGACGGGGTGAAGGAGGTGCTGCGGGCGGGCCAGCGCCTCGACCCGATGCTGGTCCGGCTCATCTCGGCGCTCGGCGACAACACCAGTCCCATGACGGTGCTGCGCACGGTGATCTCGGCGTCCGCCGCCCTGGACGCAGAGCTGGACGACGATTCGTCCGAGGCGAACCTCCGCAAGTCGTACCGGCTGGTTGCGCTGACGCCGCAGGTCGTGGCCGCCCTCCACCGGCTGCGCACTGGCGGCCAGGCGGTCGAGCCGCGCGACGACCTGTCACTGGCCGGCAACTTCCTCTACTCGCTCACCGGCAAGGAGCCGGACGTCCAGATCGCTCGCGACTTCGACGTCTGCCTGGTGCTGTACGCCGACCACACCATGAACGCCTCGACCTTTGCCGGGCGGGTCGCGGCGGCTACCCTGGCGGACATCTACGCATCCGTCACCGCCGCCATCGCCACGCTCCAGGGCCCTCTGCACGGCGGCGCCATCGAGCAGGTCCGCCACATGCTCGACGAGATCGGCACGCCCGACCGGGCCGCCGACTACGTGCGCGACCGGCTCGCCCGCAAGCAGAAGGTGATGGGCTTCGGCCATCGCGTCTACAAGACGTGGGACCCGCGGGCGACGATCCTGCGCGCGATGTCCCAGCGCCTCGGCCAGCAGCTCGGCGACACCCACTGGTTCGAGATCTCCGATCGCATCCAGGAGACCGTGCGGGCCGAGAAGGGCCTGTACCCGAACGTGGACTTCTACACCGCCAGCGTGTACTCGGCGCTCGGCATCCCGCCCGACCTGTACACCACCCTGTTCGCCACGGCGCGCATGGCCGGCTGGACCGCCCACATCCGCGAGCAGTACGCCGACAACCGCCTGATCCGGCCCGACTCCGAGTACATAGGCCCGCCGCCGCGCCATTGGATCGACATCGACCAACGCGGGTAAGCCTGGCACAGGCCGCTCTTCGTTTGACCGCCCACCCCGACCATGGCACAGGCACTCTTTCGTTTGACCGCCCGCCCCGACCATGGCACAGGCCGCTCTTCGTTTGACCGCCCACCCGCCCCGACCATGGCACAGGCGCTCTTGGGGGGCCGTGGGGGGAGCGAGCTCCCCCACATGGATAGATCTGCCCGGCGCGCGAAGCGCGCGCCGTGGGGGGAGCGAGCTCCCCCCACATGGGTAGACCTGCCCGGTGCGCGAAGCGCGCGCCGTGGGGGGAGCGAGCTCCCCCATATGGGTAGATCCTCACCTTGGCATTGGCCGGGGCAATAGATGCGCCGCCTCGATGAGTTGCGGTACGCCGCTGTCTGGGCCGAGGCCCATCAGGTGCACGCCGCGCACGCCCGCCAGCCCGCGCACCTGTTCGATTGCCTCGGCGGCCAGGCTGACGCCCTCGGCACGCTGGTCGGAGGCGGCGCGCAGCCGGCGCAGGGTGTCGGCGGGCACGGCCCAGCCGGGCAGGGCCGCGAACCGCTCGAGCTGCGCGGCGGAGCGCGGCGGCAGCATCCCGGCGAGGATCGCGACCTTCTCCGTCAGCCCGCGCTCGCCCATCCGCTCGAGCCAGGTCGCGAACCCGGCGACGTCGTAGACCGGCTGCGTCTGCACAAAACGCGCGCCGGCGGCCACCTTGGCCTCCAGGCGCGCCCCGCCGGAGGGGTCGGCGCCGGGCGCCTCGGCCACGCCGATCAGGAATGGCGCGGGCGGCGCGACGGGCACGCCGCCGGGCCCGACGCCCCGCGCGAGGTCGCCCGTCATGCGCGCCAGTCCCACCGCGTCCAGGTCGAAGACCGCCTTGGCGTTGGTGAACGGGCCGACCTCGAGCGGGTCGCCAGACAGGCACAGCACCGCGCGGATGCCAAGGGCGTGAGCGCCGAGCAGGTCGGCGGCGAGGGCCAAGCGGTTGCGGTCGCGGCAGGTGAGCTGGAGCACCGGCTCGAGGCCCTCGCCGGCGGCGAGCACGGCGGCGGCCAGCGGGGACATGTCGACCCGAGCGGTGGCGTTGTCGGTCACGTTGACGGCGTCGACCATGCCCCGGAGCTGCCGGGCCATGCGCCGAACCATCTCAGGGTCCGGCGAGCGGGGTGGCACCAGCTCGCCAGTAACCACGAAGCGCTCTTGCTCGAGGAGCGCGCCGAACCTCCCGAAATCGGTCAAGCGTCGCTCCCTCCTCCGGGCGCGGCCGCATTCGCGCGGCGCGCCAGCTCGGTGGCGGCGGTGACCGTATTGGCCAGCAGCATCGCCACCGTCATCGGGCCGACGCCGCCCGGCACAGGAGTATAGGCGCCGGCGACCTCTGCGACCTCGGCGACGACGTCACCGACCAGCCGCCCCTCGATCCGGTGGTTGCCGGCGTCGACCACGGCGGCGCCCGCCTTGACCATGTCAGGGGTGATCATCCCGGCCACGCCGGCGGCGGCCACCAGCACGTCCGCCTCGCGGGTGAACCGGGCGAGGTCGCGGGTGCCAGTGTGGCACAGCGTTACGGTGGCGTTGGCGCCGGGCGCCTTGGCCGACAGCAGCACCGCCAGCGGGCGGCCGACCAGCAGACCACGCCCGACGATCACCGCGTGGGAGCCCTCGACCTGGACCTTCTCGCGGCGCAGTAGCTCGACGATGCCGATCGCGGTGGAGGGCGCCAGCCAGGGGTCGCCGCGCAGCAGGCGGCCCTCGTTCCACGGGTGGAGGCCGTCGACGTCCTTGGCCGGGTCGATCGCCTCCTGGACCTGGACCGGGTTCAGGCCCGCCGGCAGGGGGAGCTGCACGATGATGCCATGGATCGCCGAGTCGGCGTTCAGCGTCGCGACCTCGTCGAGGACCTGCTGCTGGGAGGCGTCGGCCGGCAGGGCGGCCCTGCGGGACTCGATCCCCCAGCGGCTCGCGGCGCGCTGCTTGGCGCCGACGTAGATGTGCGACGCCTCGTCGTCGCCGACCAGCACCGCCGCCAGCCCCGGCCGCCGCCCCGCCGCCGCCAGCCGCTCGACCTCACCGGCCAGCTCGGCCTGGAGCTGTGCCGCCACCGCCTTCCCGTCGAGGATCCTCGCTGTCATCCATCCTCCTCCGCGATCACCTGGGTGCCGCGCTCCATCTCCATCCTGGCAGCATGATTCCAGCCTTGCCCCGGCCGGCGCCGGACGAGCTGGCGGCCGCCTCCGCAAGACGCTCCCCGGACGCGGTGGCCAAGCTGGTCGGGGCCTTCGCCGAGCTGTGCAGGGCCGCCTCAGACGAGCGCGGGATCAGCGGCGTGGCCGGGTGACCTGCCTGGACGCGTGCACACACAGCGCCAGGGCGGCTAGGAACAAGATGGCGTCGATCGGGTCGTCCATGGGTTAGCGGTCCGATCTAGGTGAGGACAGATGGTGGCCGGGTCTTGGGGGCCGGCCGTTGGGGGAGCGAGCTCCCCCACGTGGATCGAGGACTGTGGGTGCGCATCTGGCGTCGTTCAGTGACGAAAATGCCGGCGGCCAGTATGCAGCATGGTAATTCCTGCTCTGGTTGCGGCGGAAGTGACCTCGTCGTCGCGGACGCTGCCGCCGGGCTGGGCGACCGCCCGGACGCCCGCGGCGGCGAGCACCTCGAGGCCGTCCGGGAACGGGAAGAAGGCGTCGCTGCCGGCGGCGGCGCCGGCCGCCCGGTCACCAGCCTTTGCCACGGCGATCCTCGCCGAGTCCACCCGGTTCTGCTGTCCGGCCCCGACCCCGACCACTTGGCCGCCGCGGGCGAGCACGATCGCGTTCGACTTCACGTGCCCGGCCACCGACCAGGCCAGCTCGAGGTCGGCCAGGACTGCCTCACTGGGTGCCGCGCCCGTCACCAGGGTCCACCCGGCCGGGTCGTCACGTCCGCGGTCGGGCCGCTGCACCAGCATGCCGCCCGCCACCGACCGGAACGAGAGCGGCCCCGCCGGCCGCTCGAGGCCGACCTGGAGCAACCGCAGCGAGCGCTTGCCCGCCAGGACCTCGATGGCCTCGTCGTCGAAGCCTGGGGCGAGCACCACCTCGGTGAAGACCTCGGCGATGCGCCGGGCGGTGGCCGCGTCCAGCGGCCTGGACAGCGCCACGATGCCGCCGAAGGCGCTCACCGGGTCGCCCTCCAGCGCGGCGGCGTACGCCTCCTCCAGGGTCGCCCCCCAGGCCGCGCCGCAGGGGTTGGTGTGCTTGACGATCACCGCGAACGGCCGGTCGGCGTGCTCGGCCACCAGCGAGAGCGCGGCGTCGGCGTCGAGCAGGTTGTTGTGGGAGAGCTCCTTGCCTGCCAGTTGCAAGGCGGCGGGCAGCCCCCAGGGGCGCAGCGCCCCGGGCTCGGTGGTGGCGTAGAGCGCAGCCTGCTGGTGCGGGTTCTCGCCGTAGCGCAGGCGCTGGGCGCGGCGAGCGGCGAGCGGCAGGACGTCCGGCAGGTCCCCCTCCCCCTCCGGCCCGGTCACCCGCTCGGCGAACCAGGCCGCCACCACGGCATCGTAGGCGGCGGTGCGGGCGAACGCGCGGGCGGCCAGCGCGCGGCGCTCGTGCAGCGTGGTCCCGCCGGCCGCGAGCGCGCCGGCGACCAGGTCGTAGTCGGCGGGGTCGCAGACCACCGCCACCGAGTGGTGGTTCTTGGCTGCCGCCCGCAGCATCGCCGGGCCGCCCACGTCGATCCGCTCGATCGCCAGCTCCTCGCCGGTCGCCGGGTCCGCCACCGCCTCCTCGAAGGGGTAGAGGTTGACCACGACCAGGTCGAACGGGACGATCCCGGCCGCCTCCAGCTCGGCACGGTGCTCGGGCCGGCGCAGGTCGGCGAGCAGGCCGGCGTGCACCCGCGGGTGCAGGGTCTTGACGCGTCCCCCGAGCATCTCGGGTGCCCCGGTCAGCTCCTCCACCCGCGTGACCGCGAGCCCATGGCCCTCCAGCGCGACCGCGGTCGAGCCGGTCGAGACCACCTCGACTCCCGCGGCGCGCAGGGCGGGTGCGAGCCGGTCGAGGCCCTCCTTGTCGAACACCGAGACCAGCGCTCGGCGGATGGGCTGGCGGTCGCTCACGTGTCAGTCCTCACTTCAGTCCTCACTCGGTCGGGGGTCGCCCAGCTGCCCGTCGAAGCTGGCCCGGCGGCCGTCGATCCGCACCCTGCCCTCCGCGACCAGCCGGACGGCCACCGGCAGCAGACGATGCTCCTCCTGCTTGATGCGCTCGTGCAGGCTGGCTTCGTCGTCACCCTGCTGGACCGGTACCACCGCCTGGAACAGCACCGGACCGTGGTCGACCTCCTCGTCGACCAGGTGGATGGTGCAGCCGGTGACGCGCACGCCGTAGGCGAGGGCCTCGCGCACCGCGTGGGCGCCCCGGAAGGCCGGCAGGAGGCTCGGGTGGGTGTTGACGATGCGGTTGGGGAAAGCCCGGACGAACTCGGGGCCGAGGATGCGCATGAACCCGGCCAGGCAGACGGCGTCCGGTCGGGCGCCGGCGACCAGGTCGCGCAGGGCCCGGTCGAAGGAGGGCCGGTCTGGCTGGTCCTCGGGGCGCACCACGGCGGTGTCGATGCCGGCGCGCCGGGCGCGCTCCAGCCCAAAGGCGTCCAGGCGGTCGCTGACCACCAGGACCACTCGTGTGCCACGCTCGGGGTCCGCGGCGGCGTCGATCAGCGCCTGCAGATTCGAGCCCTGACCGGATACGAGGACCACCACACGCCTTGAATCTGCCACGACTCTCCCGAGTGCTCCGTTCGCTGCTGGTCCGAGGGATGCTGCCATCGCCTCCAAGTGTGCGGCAACTAGGCGGATAACCGCCGGCCAGCCGGACGCGGCCAGGCGCACCGTCGCCTGAGCTGTAAACTCAGCCCGTTCGCGGGTAGAGTCGCTGGACTGCGGCGACCTGCGGGACGAACCAGGACCGCGTGGCCGGAGAGGGGACTGTGGACAGGGGAGGCATCGCCGGCCGGCTGGCCAGCGCCGCCCGCCGGCCGCACTCGCTGCCAGAGCAGCTCGGCATGGCCGGCCTGGGCGCGGCGGCGGCGGCGTTCGTCTACCCGGCCGCCAGCCGCGCCACCGGCCTGGGACTGCCGTGCCCGCTGCGCACGCTCACCGGGATCCCATGCCCCACGTGCGGTATGACCACCGCAGCCACCAGCCTCGCCAGTGGCGACGTGCGGGCGGCGATGGCCGCCAATCCCTTCGTGTTCCTGCTCGCGGGTGGGACACTGGTCATGACCGCGCTGCTGGCTGCACGAGCACTCGGCTGGGCGCCACCGCCGGCGCCATGGTCGGAGAGCGCGCGCCGCCGGGTCCGGTGGGCGGTCGCCCTGTTGGTGGCCGCCAGCTGGGCGTTCCAGCTGCACCGCTTCGGATGGGTCTGAGGGCTCGACCTCGCTCTGCTGGACTTGGAGGAACGATGACTGAGGGCACCACGCCGCGGGAACCGGGCGAGGAAGGGCGTCAGCAGCCAGGTCCACCCCCGCCGCCCCCACCTCCACCGGGCTGGGGCCAGCCATCCCTGGGCCCACCGCCACCCCCACCGGGCTGGGGCCAGCCATCCCTGGGCCCACCGCCACCCCCACCGGGCTGGGGCCAGCCACCCCCGGGCCCACCGCCACCCCCACCGGGCTGGGGTCCGCCGCCGCGGGGGCCCGGCGGCCCGGGTCCGGGTCCGGGCTGGGGCCCGCAGCAGCCGGGCACCATGGGCCTGCCCGAGAACACCGCCTCCGGCCTGGCGTACCTGGCCACCTTCGTGACAGGGGCGATCTTCTTCTTGCTGGACCGGCGGCCCGAGGTCCGCTTCCACGCCATGCAGTCGATCCTGTTCGGGGCCGCCTGGCTGGTGGTCTGGATGCTCCGGCGGGCGATCGACATCTTCCCGTTCGACCTCGTGCTGTACCTGGCCTGGCTCGCCGGGCTGATCACCTGGGTGGTGCTGCTCATCCAGGGGTTCACCGGTAACCACCTCAAGTTGCCGTTCATCGGCGATCTCGCCGAGCAGCGGGCTCGCGACACGTCCTGACCAGACGAGAAGGAGCAGTGATGACCCAAGGCTACGGTCCTCCGGATCCCAACCAGCCTGGCCAGGGGCCACCCTCCTACCCACCACCCCCGCCTACCTACGGCCAGCCGCCTCCGGGCACGTACAGCCAGCCGCCCTCTGGCGAGTACGGCCAGCCGCCCCCGGCCGCGTACGGGCAGTCCGGCTACGGCGGCGACCGGCCCGGCTATTACATGGGCCATCTGCTCGCCAACTGGCTCCAGCGGGTGGGCGCCTTCCTGATCGACGTGCTCATCGTCGCCATCCTGGTGGCCATCGCGATCGCTATCTCGGCGCCGTCGAACAACTCGGTCTCGGGTGGCGCGGCTCTGGTCGCGCTCCTGCTCTATCTGGTGGCCGCCGGTGTCTTCATCTACAACCGCTGGATCATGCAGGGCCGCACCGGGCAGTCCTGGGGCAAGCGGGCGCTCGGCCTGAAGCTCTTGCGCATGGACAACGGCCAGCCGGTCGGGGGTGGCATGGCCTTCGTCCGTGACCTAGCCCACACCCTCGATGGCCTTCCCTGCATTCTCCTCCCGATCGGCTACCTCTGGCCGCTCTGGGACAACCGCCGCCAGACCTTCGCCGACAAGGTGTGCAACACCGTGGTCATCGCGGACTGAGCGCCCAAACGCTCCGCGTTTGGGCGCAGAAGAGTTGTGGAGCGGGCTCTTCGAGCCCACCCCGGCCACCCCCAAATTGAATGCCTGATAAGGAGGCGAAGCCTCACCGCATTTGGGGGGGTTCGCGGGGGGGCGCCGGCGCCCCCCGCGTCATCCCCGCGTCGCCGCCACGGCCAGCTCGGCCGTCTCGGTGGGGTTGCGACCGACCCGCACCCCGGCCGCTTCCAGCGCCTCGGCCTTGGCCTGGGCAGTCCCGCTCGAACCGGAGATGATCGCGCCGGCGTGGCCCATGCGCTTGCCGGGCGGCGCCTCGAACCCCGCGATGTAGGCGACCACCGGCTTGCTCATCAGCTCGGCCACGAACGCGGCGGCCTGCTCCTCCTCGTCGCCGCCGATCTCGCCGATCATCACCACCGCCTCGGTCTCCGGGTCGTCCTGGAAGCGCCGCAGGACGTCGATGAAGCTGGAGCCGACCACCGGGTCGCCGCCGATGCCGACGCAGGTGGTCTGGCCCACACCGGCCGAGGCCATCTCGTACATCACCTGGTAGGTGAGCGTCCCCGAGCGCGACACCAGGCCGACCGGCCCAGCGCGGGTGATCTCCCCCGGGATGATGCCGACATTCGCCTTCTCGGGCGAGATGACTCCCGGGCAGTTGGGCCCCACCAGGGTCGCGCCGCGAGCGCGCACGTAGGCGTAGGCGCGGGTCATGTCGAGCACGGGGATGTTCTCGGTGATCATGACGATCGTGCCGATCTTCGCGTCGACCGCCTCGTAGAGGGCGTCGACCGCGCCCCGCGCCGGCACAAGAATCAGCGAGGTGTTCGCCCCGGTCGCGGACACCGCCTGCGCGACCGTGTCGAACACCGGGATGCCCTCGACGTCCTCGCCGCCCTTGCCGGCTCTGACGCCAGCCACCACGTTGGTGCCATAGGCGCGGTTGCGCAGGGCGTGGAAGCGTCCCTCGCGGCCGGTCAGCCCCTGCACCACCAGCCGCGTGTCCTCATCGACCAGAATCGCCATCCCCTACAACCCTTCCTTCCCGGCCAGCTGGACCGCCCTGGCGGCCGCCTCGAGCATGGTCGCGGCGGTGACGACCTTGTCCGACGGTGACTTGCTGAGAAGCTCGCGGCCCTCCTCGGCGTTGGTGCCGTCGAGCCGCACCACCAGGGGCACCTGCACCTTGTCACCGAGCCGTTCCAGCGCCTCCAGGATCCCCTCGGCGACAAGGTCGCCGCGGGTGATGCCGCCGAAGATGTTCACCAGCACACTGCGGACCTTGTGGTCCGACAGGACCACCTCCAGCCCGGCCGCCATGGTCTCGGCCGAGGCGCCGCCGCCGACGTCCAGGAAGTTGGCGGCCTTGCCGCCCGCCTGCGCGACCACGTCGAGGGTCGACATGACCAGGCCGGCGCCGTTGCCGATGATGCCGACCCAGCCGTCGAGCTTGACGTAGTTGAGTCCGCGCTCCTTGGCCGCCTGCTCCTGCGGGTCGACGGCGAAGGTGTCCCGCAGGGCTTCCAGCTCCGGGTGCCGGAACAGCGCCGAGTCGTCCAGGCTGACCTTGGCGTCGAGCGCCTTGACCTGGCCGTCCGCGGTCAGAACCAGAGGGTTGACCTCTACCAGCGTGCAGTCGGCGGCGAGCAGCACCTGGTAGAGCTTGACGAGGATCTCCGCGGTGCCCTGGTGCGCGGTGGGCGCGAAGCCGGCGCCGTACAGAAGCTGGTTGACGTGGTAGGTGCGCAGCCCGATCAGCGGGTTGACCGACACCTTGACGATCGCCTCGGGGCTCGAGGCGGCCACCTCCTCGATGTCCACGCCGCCCTTGGTGGACGCCATTGCCAGCAGTCCCTTGCCGGCCCGGTCGTGCAGGACCGACAGGTAGTACTCGGCGGCGATGTCGCTGGCCTCCTCGACCAGCACGCGGCGCACGACGCGTCCCTTGATGTCCATGCCGATGATGCGCTCGGCCTGCGCCCTGGCCTCGGACGGGTCCCTGGCGAGCTGGATCCCGCCGGCCTTGCCGCGGCCGCCGACCTGAACCTGGGCCTTGACCACCACGGTCCCGCCCAGCTCGGCGGCGACCGCCTCGGCCTCCCACGGCGACCAGGCGACCCTGCCCCTCGGCACGGCCACGCCATGGCGCGCGAGCAGTTCCTTGGCCTGATGCTCGAACAAGTCCATTCGCTACCGTTCCTTGCTGTCGTCCATGTGGGGGGAGCCCGCTCCCCCCCACCCCCAAGGTCAAGACCGGTTCGTGTCGTGGTGCCGGGGCCTCGCCGCGAGCTGCCGGCCTGGCCTCAGGCGGCCTGGTGCAGGGTCGCCCGCAGCCAGTCGACGATCTTCTGGGTGGGGGCGCCAGGGGTGAAGATCTCCGCCACGCCGATTTCCTTGAGCGCGGCGATGTCCTCGCGCGGGATGATCCCGCCGCCGAAAACCAGCACGTCGTCGGCCCCTCGCTCTCGCAGCAGCTCGATCACCCGCGGGAACAGGGTCATGTGGGCGCCCGAGTGGATCGAGAGCCCGACCGCGTCGGCGTCCTCCTGGATGACCGCGGCGACGATCTGCTCGGGGGTCTGGTGCAGGCCGGTGTAGATGACCTCCATACCGGCGTCGCGCAAAGCCCGGGCCACTACCTTGGCCCCTCGGTCGTGCCCGTCCAGCCCTGGCTTCGCGATCACGACCCGAATCCGTCCGTGCGCCACCGCGACGTCCGCCCCTTTCCTCTACCCTCGGAGGACCGGGCACGTAGCCCGATCCCACCTGGGAAGATACTACCCGGAGACGCGAACGCCCCAGCCGGCCTCCAGCGAGGAGCCAGCGGAACCGTGGCAGAGGACCCTACCCGCCAGCGCGTCGCGTACCTGCCGCCGAGGGCGGCCAGGGCGCGCAAGCTCATCCTGCGCAGCCAGCTCGGGCTGCCGTGGATCCTCACGGCCGCGCTGTTCGGCGCCGTCATCCTCGCCGCCGGCGCCGTCTTCCTGCTCGACGGCGGACGGCCCGGGGCGCCGTGGGTCGAGGTGGCACCGGTGTCGCGCTTCCCGGACGGCGCTGTGGCCGAGGCGCCCGGCCCGTCCGGCCAGGTCGTGGTGGTCGACCGTCGCGGTGGCTCGATGCGCGCGTTCATCGTGGCACCAGGTCCCTGCCAGGTGGTCGGCGCGCCGGCCAGCGGCTTCGCCCGCCCCTGCGCCGGACAGGCATGGGACAGCGCCGGCCGCGTCGCCGGCGCCCCCGGTCACGCCGATGGCACCCCCGGAGCAGCGTCGGCGCCGCCTCGCATGCGGCCGGTGCCGGTCCAGGTCGCCCGCGGCGGCCTCTACGTCAACTCGCGCGCACCCTGAGCGGGTCAGCCCGCCCACTCTACTTCGCGGACGCCCGGGACCTGCGTGAGCGCCTCGATGAACCGCTCGGTGCTGTGCCGGCGCGGGAAGCGCACCACGATCACGACCCGGTCACCCTGCTCGCCCTGCTCGGTCTCGAGGCCGCGCAGGTACCCGCCCTGGTCGCGGACCAGCGAGACGACCGGCTCCAGCCGGAAGCCGGGCTCGACGGTGAACGATAGCTCCTCGCGCGTGGGCGACCAGTTGCGCACCACGTTCCGCAGCGCCCTGAGCACCACGAGCGTCGCCAGGATGAGTACGGTCCCACCGAGCGACAGCACGTAGCGGCCGGTGCCCACGGCCACTCCGACCGCGCAGGTAGCCCAGATGCTTGCGGCGGTGGTCAGCCCGCGGATGGAGGCGCCGTGGCGCAGGATGGCGCCGCCACCGAGGAAGCCGACGCCGGTGACGATCTGGGCGGCCAGCCGGCTGGGATCGCTGCCGCTGCCGAAGGCGTAGGCGGAGATCACCGTGAACAGGCAGGCGCCGAGGGAGAGCAGCATGTGCGTGCGCAGGCCCGCCGGCTGGTCGGCCAGTTCGCGCTCAATGCCGATGACGCCGCCGAGCCCAGCCGCCAGGGCCACGCGCGCAAGCTGCTCGATCTCGCTGGGTGTCGCTGCCATGTCGAGCGGAGGATGCCACCTTCCACTGGACATAGCACCTTTTCGCCACGCCAGGGCCACCCGGAGGACGGATGGACGATCGCGCCCGGCCAGTCGATGAGGTGGACACAGGCACCGCCGGCTCGCCGGTGGTCAGCATGCTGACCGGGCCGCCGTCGTACCGGGTCCGCGCCCTGTGACGGCGCGGCTCCCAGCTGGCGCCCAGCTACAGCTCACGCGCGCGCTCGAGGTCGCTCACGGCCAGCACCAGCTCTTTGGAGCCGTCGTGCTCGCCGGAGAGGTACACCGCTTCGAGATTGATAGACGCCTCGGCCAGCCGCCGGCAGTAGCGGCCGAGCTCGCCCGGCTCGTCGTCCAGGGTCACCGCCAGCACCTCGCGCACGCGCCTAGGGACGATGCCGCCGTCGCGCAGCGCCCGTACCGCCACGTCGGCCGGCTCCACCACCAGGTGCGCCAGCGCCCTGCCCTCGTCCAGCGTCAGCACCGCCAGCGCCCGAATGTCCACACCCTGCTTGCCCAGCAGCTCGCCGAGGTCCGCCAAGGCTCCGATCCGGTTCTCCAGCTCCACCACCACTTCGGTCAGCATCGCTCCCCACCCCCTCCGCACCAGCAAAGCCTCCCCCGCCCAGCCCCCCGGAGCAACCCACGCACCCAACTTGACCACGGCGACCATGGCACAGGCGCTCTTGGGGCGTGGGGAGGGGGAAGGGTAGGGTCGATGGCGACCGAAGCGGAAAAGTGCGCCCAAGGCAACGGGCCCACGGCGCTGTCCGGGTGGGATCGGGAGCGCCGGGGCCCTGCTGCCGCGGAAGCCATCACTTCTCCACGCGCAGATGGAGCACGGGCTTCCGGTACTAGAGTAAGCGCGCCAGCACCCTTTTTGCCAGTCCCAAGACCGCCCAGGTCACCGCCCCAGAAGTGCCCGGCCCGGCGCACCGAGCGCCCGACCTGCTACGTTCCTCGAGGCTGTTCCAACATAGGGAGGTGTGCCATGGCCACTCGTCCCGGCAGTGAGGCCCCCGATCGAAACCTGGCGCTCGAGCTCGTGCGCGTGACCGAGGCCGCCGCCATGGCGGCCGCGCGGAAGATGGGCTACGGCGACAAAGAGATCGTCGACCAGGCCGCGGTCGATGCGATGCGGGCCGTGCTCGGCTCCATCTCCATGACCGGCGTGGTCGTGATCGGCGAGGGCGAGAAGGACAACGCGCCCATGCTCTACAACGGTGAGGAGATCGGCAACGGCAGCGACCCGCAGGTCGACGTCGCGGTGGACCCGGTCGACGGGACCACCCTCACCGCCAAGGCCATGCCCAACGCCGTCTCCGTGGTCGCGCTCTCCGA
Organism: bacterium; assembly: GCA_046727955.1. Lineage (GTDB taxonomy): Bacteria > Actinomycetota > CALGFH01 > CALGFH01 > CALGFH01 > DASVXQ01. Next base: position 74,820 of record JBKPDO010000010.1, read on the forward strand.
CCGGGGCACCATGTTCAGCCCCGGGCCCTGCGTCTACATGGAGAAGCTGGTCGTCGGCCGTGAGGCCGCCGAGGTCGTGGACTTCGAGGCACCGCTCTCCGACAACCTCAACGCGGTGGCCAAGGCGAAGGGCGCCGAGGTCCGCGACCTCACCGTCTGCATCCTCGACCGCCCCCGCCACGAGGACCTGGTCCGCCAGATCCGCGAGGCGGGCGCTCGCATCAAGTTCATCACCGACGGCGACGTGGCCGGCGCGATCATGGCGGCGCGCCCGGGCACCGGCGTCGACGTGCTCGTCGGGGTGGGCGGCACCCCGGAGGGCGTGATCGCCGCCTGCGCGATCAAGTGCCTGGACGGGGCCATGTTCGGCCGGCTCTACCCGCGCAACGACGGCGAGCGCCGCGCCGCTCTCGAGCAGGGCTACGACCTCGATCAGGTGCTGACCGCCGACGACCTGGTCGTGGGCGACAACGTGTTCTTCGCCGCGACCGGCGTCACCGACGGCGAGCTGGTGCGCGGCGTGCGCTTCGACCGCCGCGGCGCGCTGACCCAGTCGCTGTCGATGCGCTCCAAGTCCGGTACCACCCGGGTCATCGACGCCCACCACCAGCTCTCCAAGCTGAGTCGTTACTCGAGCATCGACTTCGGGTGATAATCCCGACTCCCGAGGGGTCCGTCACTCGGGTGTTACGCTTGGTAAGCCGTAAGCTGGCGGCGCTCGCCTTCGCCCCGACGGGAGGAGCCTCCATGTCCCAGATCGACGCCTCGGACTTCACCTCGCTCAGCGCCGCCGTGGAGCAGCACTCCAACGACGAGATCCTAGCCACTGTCCAGAGCCAGCCCGGCGGCCCGGACGAGTTCCTCGACAACGTCTTCGCCGGCATGCAGCAGGCCTTCAACCCGTCCAAGGCCGGTGACCAGCAGGCCACCATCCAGTACGAGATCGGCCTGCCCGACGGCAGCCGCGAGTACGTCATGCGGGTCGCGGACGGTCGCTGCGAGGTCGAGCGCGGGACCGCCGAGAGCCCGCGGGTCACCATCCGGGTGCCGTTGCCCGAGTTCCTTCGCCTCATCACCGGCAAGGCCAACGGCGTCCAGCTGTTCATGACCGGCAAGCTCAAGGTCTCCGGCGACCTCTTCTTCGCCCAGAGCTACCAGGCCTGGTTCGACCGCCCAGCCTGATCGGGGCGAGAGGCGAGCTCCAGGCTCACGACGACGGCGCGGTGGTCGGAGACCGGCGACGCCGCGATCCGTGTGCGGCGCACCCGCAGGTCCACCCCGGCCGCGTCGGCTGCCAGGACGTGGTCGATCTGCACGCTTGTCCCACGGCTGCCGGGCGGGTGGTTGGGGAAGGTGGCGCCGCGGACCAGCGGTCGCCAGCCCGGCAGCGATACCAGCCGGACCACCGGCAGCCACAGGTTCAGGTCGCCGAGCAGCAGGCGCGGCGCCGGGAACGGGCCACCCGGGCCACCCGGGCCACCCCGGCTCCCGGCGAGGTGGCGCTGCAGCGAGCGGAGCTGCCGCACGCCGTCGCGGCGCACGAAGCTCAGGTGGGTCGAGGCGACGCTGAGGCTGGGGACGCCAGCGCGCACCCGAGCGACCAGGGCGACCCGCGGCTCGCCGCGGCCCTCCGGGAGCGGCAGCACGAACGTCTCCACCGCCTCCGGCTCCACCCGGGAGAGCAGGGCGACGCCGTACGCCGGCCCGCCCGGATCGCCGTCCGGCTCGGGCGGCCGCCAGCGGCGCGGCGGCTCGGCCGGGCCCAGCAGCGCGGGGGCGAAGCGCCAGGCCATCCCGAGCGCCTCGCCGAGCGCCCTGGCCTGGTCGACGTGGCCGCTGCGCTGCTGGTCGCGGTCGATCTCCTGGAGCGCGACCAGGTCGGCGTCCAGTGAGCGCAGCACCGCCGCGGTGAGGTCCAGGTCGACCCGGTCGCCCTCGCGAGTGAGACAGGTGCGGACGTTCCAGGTGGCGACCCGCAGCACCGTCATTGGCAGATCACGTCTGTCACCGTAGCAGCCACAACCTCCCTCCCGTACGATGCCCGCTGTTCGACGGGGACCAATGCCATGGAGGTGCGGAGGAGTTGGGTGACCTCTGCAAGATCGGTGTGATGGGCATCCGGGGGTCGTTCTCGGAGGAGGCCGCGCTCGAGTACGCCCGCGACAACAGCCTGGGCGAGGTCGCGATCATCGAGCTGCTGAGCACGGAGGGCGTGCTGTCGGCGGTGGAGCGCGGCGAGATCGACTACGGCATCTTCGCGCTGGAGAACTCCAACGGCGGCGTCGTCTACGAGAGCGTCTACGCCATGGCCGCGCACCGCTTCCGGGTAGTCGACCTGTTCGAGATCGACGTGAACCACACCCTCCTGGTCCACCCGGGCCTGGCCGGCCGCCAGCAGATCGACCGCATCGCCTCCCACCAGCAGGCCATCCGCCAGTGCCGCATGTGGCTGCGGCACAACTTCCCCACCACGCTGGTCACCGAGGAGCCGGACACGGCGGAGGCGGCCCGCATGCTGGCGGCCGGTGAGCTGCCGCGGACCACCGCGGTGATCGCAGCGGAGCGCTGCGCCGAGCTGTTCGGGCTGCGGGTGCTCGAGCGGCGGATCCAGGACCTGAAATTCAACTTCACCACCTTCGTCGCGGCCAGCAGGCTGCAGAGCTGACGAGCTGACGAGGGGGTCGACCCGGAGGGATCCACCCCTGGCCAGCCCGGGCGGGTGGCGGGATGATGTCAGCATGAGCCATTCCGAGCCTGACCTGGAGGCGGGGCGCCGGCTCGACCCGGAGGCCAGGCGCCGCATAGCGCGGGCGGTGTCCAGCGGCCAGGCGGTCGCCGACGCCGGCGATGCGGCCGCCGCGGTGGCCCTGGCGCGTTCCGCCCAGCGCCGCCTGCACTCGAGGATGCTGCCGAGTGCGCTCGCCGTGAGCGGCGGCACCACCCTGGTCTGGCTCGCCCTGGTCGCCCTTCCAGCCACGCTGGGCAGCGGCCTCCACCCGAGCGCCCTGCTGGCCGGCCTCGCCGTTGGCGTCCTGCTGTTCAGCGTGATGCTGCTGCTCGGCCTGCGCCAGCTCCGCCTGGTACGCCAGGCCGAGCGCCGCAACCGTCAACTGCTCGCCGCGCCTCGGAGCGAGTGACGAAATCGCCCAAGATGCGGCGGTGGGTGGGACGTTAGAATCGCATCGCTGAGCTCGGTCGTCCGCTTCGTCCGGCTGCCACGCCCCGAGGAGGTAGACCATGAGGCGGGAAGGCAGGTGACGCCCCCGCAGATCGCCGCGCTCCTGGCGCAGACCGACCTGTTCGGCGTCCTCGACGAGGCGTCCCTCGACCAGCTCGCGATGCGCACGCGCGTCCGCTCGGCCGACAAGGGGCAGACCATCTTCGTGCAGGACGAGCCCGGCGACCGCATGTTCGTGCTCGCCGAGGGCGTCATCAAGCTGGTGGTGCGGTCGGCGCAGGGCGAGGTGGTGGAACTGGCGCGGCACCGGCCGCCGGCCGCCTTCGGCGAGGTCGCCCTCCTGGACGGCGGCCCCCGCTCGGCCTCGGCCGAGGCGGTCGAGCGCAGCACTCTGCTGGTGGTGACCAGGGACGACCTGATCGGGCTGCTGCGCTCCGACAGCCAGGTGGCTGCCGCCGTGCTCAAGTCGCTCGGGGCGATGGTGCGGCGCGCCGACCGGCTCGCTACCGACCTGGTCTTCCTCGACCTGCCCGGCCGGGTGGCGCGCAGGCTGCTCGAGCTGGCCGAGGCCCCGCCGGGCGAGGGCAGGAGCCTGCGCACCCGCCGCCTGACCCAGACCGAGCTGGCCAACATGGTCGGCGGCACGCGGCAGAGCGTGAACCTGGCGTTGCGCACGCTCGAGGAGCGTGGCTCCATACGGCTGGTGGGCCTGGAGATCGAGCTGCTGGACCCGGACGAGCTGCGGCGCCGGGCAGGCTGGTGATTCGGCAGGTGGCGCTGCTCAGCTGGAGCCAGCGTCCCGGCGACTGACCGACCGCCCGGTCCCGCGCCACCGTAAGGACCGGGCGGTCGTTGCTCGCCGGGAACGCCCGGCCTCGCTTACCAGCGCTCCCCGCGGTAATAGCGGTAGCCGTAGCGGGAGTAGCGGGGCAGCGCCGGGGAGGCCACCGCGAGGATCAGGATCCCGGCGAACACCAGCACGATCATCGGGGAGGAGCTGCTCTCGTCGGCGGCGGGCTCGGGGGCGGGGGGAGTCCTGGTCTGCCCGGCGGCGGGGGCCGACCGCCGCTCGGTGGAGTCGTGCCCGGACGCGAGCGCGGTCTCTGCCGCGGCGATGGTCATGACCAGCGCCAGGGCGAGCGCCACCAGCAGTCGGCGGGCGAGCCGCCCTCGAAGGGTCGTGTCGGTTGGGCGGCGGGTGCGCATCGGGTGCCTCCACACTGGGTACTGCGACTCGCCGACGAGGTTCGCAGCCCTTCTCCGGGCGGGCCGTCAATGCCGCGACAGCCCCGGTATCGGATAGCCGACAGCCCGGTAGAGCGCCGGTCAAGTAGCCGGTTTGAGGTGATTGGGTGGCCACCGGGGGCGGCGCGCAGGGCCAGGAGCTGCACGTATGATCTGGCGCTGCATGCTGCGCCGCCTACTTGACCGGCGCTCTAGGGGTAGGTAGTCGCTGTCCACAGCCCGGCGCGAATGGACGCCCATCACGCCGCCCGGAACGTAACATCCCGTGGGCAAGCTGCCAGCGAGCGATATGGACGGGTCGGAACGAAAAGATGGACATAAACCAGGTGGTCGAGCTGCTCGGACGGACCGACCTGTTCGGCGGCCTCGATGACGACACCCGGCGATGGATCGCCGCCGGGTCCACCCAGACCGCCTTCGCCAGGAACCAGACGATCTTCGTTCAGGAGGAGCCGGGGGATCGCATGTTCGTGCTGGCCAAGGGCGCGGTCAAGCTGGTGGTGCGCTCGCGCCACGGCGAGGTCGTCGAGCTGGCCAGGCACTGGCCGCCGGCGGTGTTCGGGCAGCTCGCCCTGCTGGACGGCGGTGCCCGCTCGGCCTCGGCCGAGGCGATCGAGCCGAGCCTGCTGGTCGGGATCACCAGGGACAAGCTCCTCGGGCTGCTGCGCTCGGACCTGCGCGTCGTCGACGCGCTGCTGCACTCGCTCGGAGACCTGGTGCGCCGGGCCAACCAGCAGACGACTGACCTGGTCTTCCTGGACCTCCAGGGCCGAGTGGCGCGCAAGCTCCTGGAGCTGGCGCAGACACCGGGCACCGACGGCGGGACCCTGCGCCAGCGGCGCTTCACCCAGACAGAGCTCGCGCACATGGTTGGTGGAGCGCGCCAGACGGTGAACCTGGCGCTCCGCTCGCTCGAGGAGCGCGGCCTGATCCGGGTCTCTTCCGGGAGCATCGAGATCATCGAGCTGGAGGGGCTGCGTCGTCGGGTGGAGGCGTAATATATTCCCCGGTTTTCCGTCGCTGCCGGTTCGGCCGCGACAGGACGCCCCGCCGGTATATCCGGCCGGGCCAGGGCGTCCACCCTCTAGTCGCCAACATGACACGTTGGGTGTCGCCTTCCCGACTGCAATGGCCCTCCCTGACGGGCTTTGATGTGCAACCGTTGGTGGGGCGTACCCTGCCGCAATTTGCTCCTCGTATCACTCCCCGGCTCGTCGGATTCTTGCGCGGATTTGCACACAGGTGACCGCTCAGCGTGGTCAGCGGCTGGAGGGGATCGTTCCGTCGGCGGGGACGCGGGGAATGGCGGCGGTCGCCCTGGGTCCCGTCCGTGCAAGTGACGAGCCGCTGGAGGACAGCCGGTGGTCGAGCCCTCGCTGTATGCCGTGGTCATGCTGTACCTGGGCATCGCAGTGGTCTACTCGGTTCTGCAGGAGCGCAACCGCATAAGGCATGCCAGGGCGAGCCGGCCCCAGCCCATGGGCCCGCCGTGGCCCAGCGTGGACGTCGTCCTGCCCTGCTACAACGAGGACCCCGTGCTGCTGGCCGCCTGCTGCGCTTCGCTCGAGGCCCAGGACTACCCGGGTGAGCTGCGCGTCTTCGTTGTCGACGACGGCTCCAGGAACCGCGACGCCCTGCAGCCGGTCTACCTGCGCTACCACGACCGGCCGCGCTGGGCCGTGCGCCTACTCGACGGCAACCACGGCAAGCGCAGGGCGCAGGACGTGGCCGTGCGCGCCGGCAGCGGCGAGCTGGTGGTGACCGTGGACTCCGACACGGTGTTCGCCCCCGACGGCGTGCGGCGCCTGGTGGGCGCGTTCGCGGACCCGCGGGTGGGCGCGGTCACCGGTGACGTCCGCGTCATCAACGCCGCCCAGACCTGGCTCACCCGGCTGATCGACGAGCGCTACCGCCTGCTGTTCGAGCAGGAGCGCGCGGCCCAGAGCCAGGCCCGTGCGGTGCTGTGCTGCTCCGGCCCGTTCTCCGCCTATCGCCGCGCGGCGCTCGAGCCGGTGTGGGGCAGCTATCTGACCCAGACGTTCATGGGCCGCCCCTCGGTGGCCGGCGACGACCTGCACCTGACCAATCTGGTGCTGTCTAGCGGCTACGACTCGCTATACGAGCCGTCCGCCAAGGCGCTGACCAACGCGCCAACCACCCTGCGCCGCTATCTGCGCCAGCAGCTGCGCTGGAACCGCAGCTTCTACCGCGAACTCGGCCCGACCCTGCGAGCCCTGCGCGGGCGCCCGCGCTACCTGCTGCTCGACATGGGCGCGCGCCTGCTGCTGCCGCTGCTGCTGGCCCTGGGGATCGTTCTGGTCGGCGCGCTGGCCGTCATGGCCGTGGCGCCGCAGGGGCGGGGGGGGCCGCTGCCGGTGCTGGCCGGGGCGGGCCTGGTGGCCGCCATCGTCGCCGCCAGCGCCGGACTGCTGGGGTCCAAGACCTCCAAGGCCCGCTTCGTGCTGCTGTACGGGCTGATCTACATGGGCCTGCTGATCCCGGTCAGGTTCTGTGCGCTCAGCACCCTGCGCCAGAACCGCTGGGGCACCCGGCGGCTCGCCCGCCGCGCGGCGCGCCTCAGCGTCGCGTAGAGCGCCGGTCAAATATCAGGGTCGAGGGGATTGCGTGGTCAACGGGGGCGGCGCGCAGGGTCCAGGGCTGCACGCGCGGCTCGTTGCTGCATGCGCTGCCGCATACTTGACCGGCGCTTCAGACCGGTCGCACGCCACGGGGTCGGGGCCTTCAGCGACGCAGGCCGACGAGCAGGCTGCGGAGTTGCTTGGCGGCGACCGCGTTGCCCTTGCGCTCGTAGAGCTGCAGCGCGCGGTTGAGCTCCTTGGCGGCCTCCTCGCTGCGGCCCGCCATCCGCAGCACCTCGCCCAGGTCAGCGCGCGCCTCCGCCTGCGTCTCCACCTGGTCGGTCTCGTCAGCGCGGCTGACCGCCTCCCGCGCCAGCCGCTCGGCCTCCTCCACCTCACCGCGCCGCGCGTGCACCACCGCCCGGGTCGAGCGCCATTTGATCTGCGGGTCGAGCTGGTGGACGGCGGCCACCTGCTCGCACACCCGCGTCAGGTCCTCGGCCTCCTCGTAGCGCTCCTGCCGCAGCAGCACGCGCGCCAGCATCGCCGCCACGGTGGCCAGTGGCCCCGTCCCACCCATCCGCTCCAGCGCCTGGTAGCCGCCGCGCAGCGCCTGCTCCGCCGCGGAGAAGTCACCCGCCAGCAGCTCCACCATGCCCTCCGACAGCGAGTCGCTCGCCTGTGTCAGCAGCTCACCCAGGTCGGTGTTGATGTCGGTCGCCTGCTTGGTGAAGCGCCTGGCAACCTCGAAGTCGCCCCGCATGGCGGCGGTGCGGGCGAAGATGGTCAGCACCGCCGCCTCCAGGCTGCGCATCTTGGCGCGCCTGGCCACCTCCAGCGCCTCACGGTTGTGCCGCTCCACCTCCGCCAGCGGCGCCGGCCCCCAGTACAAGATCAGGCAGTGCAACCGCATCGCGTTAGCCTGCCAACGCTCGTTGCCCGCCTGGCGCAGCAACCCAAGCGCAAGCTCCACCTCCTCGCGGGCCTGCTCGGTGCGCCCGACCGCCCAGTCCAGGTAGGCCAGCAGGTACCAGGCCCTGCCCAGGCCGTAGTGGTCCTCCAGGCGCTCGAGCAGCGGCAGGGCCCGCTCGATCTGCTCGCGCCCGCCCGCCATGAACGACTCCATGTCGTCGAACGCCGTCACGTACAGGCGGCCCAGCTCGGCGTGCATCGCCGTGCCCTCGTCGCCGGCGGCGCCGGCGGCGCCGATGATGTCCTCCTGGACCCGCAGCGCGCGCTTGAGCTCACCGGCCGACTGCAACGCGTCCGCCAGGTCCGGCAGGACCGCCAGCCTGGTCGGGTGGTCGGCTGGCAGCAGCCGCGACGCCCGGCCCAGCCACGACGAGGTCAGCGCGACGTCGCCGCGCCGCGCCGCGCGCTGGCCGGCCGCCGCGTAGCGCTCACCGGCACGCCGCGCCAGCTCCGTGGCGTGCTCGTCGAGCGGCCCGAGCTTGCGGCGGTAGCGGTAGGCCTCGTTGAGGTGGTAGCCGATCAGCTCGTCGAACTGGCTGAGCCGGTCGCCGGCGGTCTGCTCCAAGTGGTCGGCGAAGCGCTCGTGCAGCTCGGCGCGGACCGGCTCGGTCATGCGCTCGTAGGCCACGCTGCGGATCAGGATGTGGCGGAAGCGGTAGCCCTCGCCGCTCTCGGTGGGCAGCGGCGCCGCCACCGCGTGGTCCGGCTGGACCAGCTCCTGGCGCACCAGCGCGTCCAGGCGGACGGCGATCTGCAGCGGCGTCGTGGCCGGCGAGAGCGCCTCGATGTCGGCGGCGTGGAAACGCTCCCCCACCACCGCGGCACGCTCGACGATATTGCGGTCAGCCTCGTCGAGGCGGTCCAGCCTGGCTGACAGCAGCGCGTGGATCGACGGTGGCACCAGCTCGGGCAGGTCGGCGGTGGCGATCCAGCGGCCCTCCCCCTCCGGCTGCCGCAGCACGCCCCGCTCGGTCAGGGTGGCCACCAGCTCCTCCACGATCAGGGGGTAGCCCTGCGACAGGTAGGTGATGTGCGCCAGCGCCTCCGGCTCCAGCTCGCGCGAGCCGAGCAGGTGCGAGACCAGCTGCTCGCCCTCCTGGTCGTTGAGCGGGGACAGCAGCATCGAGGTGGCGTTGAGCCGTCCGCCCGGCCAGCCGCGGCGCCGCTCGAACAGCTCGTCGGGGCGGGCCATGCACAGCAGCATGATCGGCGTGTCGTGGGCGCTCTCGGCGACGTATTCCAGCGCGTCCAGCAGGACCGGCTCGGCCCAGTGCAGGTCCTCGACCAGCACCACCAGGGGCTGGCGGCGGGCGATGCTCTTCAGCAGGCGCCGCAGCGCCCAGGCGGTGTCGCCGGGCAGGTCGCCGCCGGGCTTGCCGATGGCAAGCAGCTGCTCGATCTGCGACAGCGCCTGCCGGTCGCGCTCATCGGTGCCGAACAGAGTGGCAAGGCGCTGGTGCGCGGTGACGGGGTCGTCGGTCGGAGCGATGCCGGCGGCCTGGCGCACGATCTGCACTACCGGCCAGTAGGTCACCGCGTCGCCGTAGGCCAGGCAGTGCCCGCGGAGCACCCGGGCGCGCTCCTCCACGCCGCGGCCGAACTCGTCCGCCAAGCGGGTCTTGCCGACCCCGGCACGCCCCAGGATGGTGACCAGATGGCAGGTCCGCTCCGCCACCACCCGATCGAACAGCGCGCGCAGCAGATCGTGCTCGAGGTCGCGGCCGAGCATGGGCGCCAGCAGGCGAGGGATCCGCCCCGGCTTGCCGGGCAGCACCCGCAGCAGCCGGTAGGCCGAGACCGGCTCGGCCACGCCCTGCAGCTCCAGCGAGTCGACCTGTTCGGCGTGGACCGCGTCGCGCACCAGCTGCCAGGTCCCCTCGCCGATCAGGATGCCGCCCGCCTCCGCGACCTCCTCCAGCCGCCTGGCCACGTTCACGGTGTGGCCGGTGACCCGCTCCTCCAGCGAGTCCGCGCCGTGCACCAGCACCTTGCCGGTGTTGATGCCCACTCTGACCTTGAGCGGCACGCCGTAGTCGTGCTCCAGGTCGTCACCGAGCGGCTTGAGCGCGCCCTGCAGCTCTAGCGCCGCCCGCACCGCCCGCAGGGCGTCGTCGTCGTGGGCCGCGGGGATGCCGAAGACCGCCATGACGCTGTCGCCGGCGCGCCTGCCCGGTTGCCCGCCGTGCCCGGCCAGCATGCGCCGGGCCGTCTCGGCGAAGCGGTCCATGGTGCGCTGCAGCGTCACCAGCTCTAGACGCTGGCCAAGCTCGGTGGAGCCGACCACGTCGCAAAACACGACGGTCACGACCTTCAGCTCTTCGGTCGGAGCCACGGTATGGAGTCGTTCCCCGCATTCCGGGCAGAAGTTCGTCTGCCGCTGCAGGTCCGATCCGCAACTCGGGCAAGTCGCCATAGTCGCCATATCCGCAGTATGCAGGATTCTGCCGCGCCCCGAGCAAGGGAGTTGCGCGCGGTAGCCCGAATGCGAGCAGGTTCTCTAGCCGGAGCGCCGGGCGAGCAGCGCCTCCGCAATGTCGTCGCGGGCGAGCTCCTCGTAGGCGTAGGCGGCGGCGCGCACGCCGTTGAAGTAGTTGGTGAGGTGGAGCCGCTCGTTCGGAGCGTGGACGTGGTCGTCCGGCAGCATGACCCCCAGGTAGATGCAGGACGCCGCGAGCGAGTCGCTGAGCGCCCGCTCCGGGCCCGAGCCGCCTTCCCGTGTGAACAGCGGATCGATGCCCCAGGCGCGTGCGACCGCGCGGCGGGCCGCCTGGTTGCCCGGGTGGTCGAGCGGGGTGAGGCACGGCCTGACGCCGTGCAGCCACTGCACCGAGACCTCGGCGCCCTCCGGGGCGTTGTCGGCCGCCCAGCGCTCGAACAGCGGCCGCAGCGCCGCCGGGTCCTGGTCGGCGACCAGCCGGAACGACACCTTGGCGTGGGCCTCAGCCGGGATCACCGTCTTCGACCCGGGGCCGGTGTACCCGCCCCAGATGCCGCAGACGTCGGCGGCCGGCCGCCCCCACACGCGCTCGAGCGTGGTCCAGCCCTGCTCGCCCGACAGCGCCCGCACGCCGGCGGTGCGCTTGAACGACTCGGGGTCGAAGGGCAGCGCGGCGAACTGGGTCCGCTCCTCGTCGCTCAGCTCGATCACGTCGTCGTACCATCCCGGGATGGCGATGCGCCCACGCTCGTCCTTCAGCCCGGCGAGCAGGTCCACGAGCGCGGCGATGGCGTTCGGCACGGCGCCGCCGAACTCGCCCGAGTGCAGGTCGGTCTCTGCCGTGCGCAGGTCGACCTGAAAATAGGCCATACCGCGCATGGCCGTGACCAGCGACGGCACGTCGGCGGCGTACATGCCCGTGTCGGAGACGAGGATCAGGTCGCAGGTGAGCTGGTCGGCGTGCTCGGCCAGGAAGGCGTCGATGTTGGGCGAGCCGGCCTCCTCCTCACCCTCGACGAGGAACTTGAGGTTGACCGGCAGGCGGCCGTCGGCGGCCAGCAGGTGGCGTACGGCCGCGAGCTGGAAGTGGATCTGCCCCTTGTCGTCCGAGGCCCCCCTGGCGTAGAGGCAGCCGTCGCGCACGCTCGGCTCGAACGGCGGGGTGGTCCACTGGTCGAGCGGGTCGACCGGCTGCACGTCGTGGTGGCCGTACACGGCGATGGTCGGCGCGCCCGCTCCGGCGCCCAGCCACTCGGCGTAGACGGCGGGCTGCCCGCGGTCTACGGCGAGGATCTCGGCGTGCAGGCCGGCCATCTCCATAAGCTCCGCCAGGTGCTCGGCGGAGCGCCGTACGTCAGCGGCGCAGCTCGGATCGGTGGAGATCGAGGGGATTGCGCACCACTCCGACAGCTCTGCGATGAGCGATTCGGCTTCAGCCTTCACGAAGGCGTCGATGTCAGCCACAAAGGTGCTCCCTGGAGACGCGGGACGGCAGTGCTGCTGGACCCTGGCAGGCTATCAGAGCGCGCATCGGCCTCATGCCGTTGCAGCAACGTTATTCGCCCTTTTGCAGTACTGTCGATTACAGTGAATGCCCGCGATCTCGCGGGATACCGGAGTTCGTGCCGCCCGACCGAGGTAACAAGGGGTACATCTCCGGATGAGACAGGCTCCGGGGTCCCCTTTTTGTCGTGCCAGGCACCCCGGCTGTCACCCAGGAGGTCACGATGGACCAGAGCACCGCCGCTCTCGGACGTCGCCTCGTCACCGTGGAAGTCGCCGATTGCCCGATCTGTCTGAGCGCGGGCAGCGTCCGCAGGGGCGTCTGCGACATCTGCGGGGCACGCCCCGTTGACTCAACGGATACCGAGCAGCTTTCCTCTACGCCACCGACCCTAAGGGGTCCCCGCACGGCAACGTTTCCTACCCAGCACGAGCCTGTGCAGGTCCGTCGTGGTGACCCCGGCAAGGTTGCCGAGCGGGGGCCGCTAAGTCCCTGATCCATGTGGGGGGAGCTCGCTCCCCCCACGGCCCCCCAAGAACGCCTGTGCCATGGGGACCGTGAGGAGGCGGCTTGCCGGGACGAACTCACCGCTAACTGGCCACGCCCCCCAAGAGCGCCTGTGCCATGGGGACCGTGAGGAGGCGGCTTGCCGGGACGAACTCACCGCTAACTGGCCACGCCCCCCAAGAGCGCCTGTGCCATGGTCGGGGCGACTAGCTCCCTAGGTTGCTCTGGTTGCGTAGGGTAGGATGACCAGCGAAGGGGAGTAGTTCCGAGGCGGAGACGCCTTGCGAGCACGCCGTCAGGACGGTGGGCGCCATCGCCCACCCGGCGCCTCACCCTGGCAGCAGCGTGGCCCGGGCGAACGAGACCTTCGGACCGAGCAGCGTTCGCATGTCCGCGGCGTTTGCACGAGCCCGAAGGAGGCGCATTGCCCGAACCTCCCGCCTCGCAGCACAGCGCCGCCGCCCGAAGCGGCTGGCTTTCCCTGCTCCTGGCCGGCGCCGTCACGCTTCCCGGAGCCGCGCTGGGCGCCGGCCAGCTGCTCCACGCCGGCGTCCCCGGGCTGGCGCCGTGGCTCCAGGCGGTGGTGTACGGGCTGGCGGTGGTGGGAGCGGCCTTTCTGCTGGCGTGGGCGGCTGAGGCGGCCCAGCTCGACGTCTCCGCGGGCCTTGCCATCGGCGTTCTTGCGCTGATCGCGGTCCTGCCCGAGTACGCGGTTGGCTTCGTGTTCGCCTGGAAGGGCGGCGACGACGTGCAGCGCTACGGGCCCCACTGCCTCGCCCCGGGCGGCGGTGAATCGAACTGCTCGCTGGTGCTCGCCAACATGACCGGCGGCAACCGGCTGCTGATCGGCGTCGGCTGGGCGCTGGTGGTGTTCATCGCCTGGTGGCGTGTGCGCGGGCGGCGGCACCGGCCAAAGGGCATCCACGTGGCCCAGCACGGGCCGGCCACGCGCCGTTACGGCATCAAGCTGTCGCGCTCCAAGGCGGTGGAGCTGTCGTACCTCGCGCTCGCCACGGTCTACTGTCTCAGCCTGCCGCTGAAGCGAACGGTGACCCTCGTCGACGCGGTCATCCTGGTCGGCATCTTCACCGCGTACACGTTGCGTATCTCCAGGGCGCCCACCTCCGATCCCGACCTGATCGGCCCGTCCGCCGCGCTCGGCGCGCTGCCCCGCGGCCGGCGCCGCGCCAGCGTGGCCGCGCTGTTCGTCTTTGCCGCCGCGGTGATCCTGCTGGCCGCCGAGCCCTTCGCCGAATCCCTGGTGACCACGGGAAGAGAGCTCGGCGTCAGCGAGTTCTTCCTGGTCCAGTGGCTCGCGCCGATCGCCTCAGAGGCGCCGGAGCTGCTGGTGGCCGGCCTGTACGCCTGGCGGCTGAAGACCGGGGACGCGCTCACCACCTTGGTCTCCTCCAAGGTCAACCAGTGGACCCTGCTGGTCGGGACGCTGCCGGTGGTGTTCGCGGTCTCGTCGGGAAGCCTCCACGGCCTGCCGATCGCGCCCGCTCAGCGTGAGGAGCTGCTGCTCACCGCCGCACAGACGGTGTTCGCTCTGGCGATCCTGGCGGACCTCGGCATCTCGGTGCGCGAGGCCGCCGCCCTGTTCCTGTTGTTCGTGGCCCAGTTCCCACTCCGCGCCCTGCTGCCCGAATCGGCGCACGGCACCGAGCTGCTCGCCGTCTCCGCGATGTACCTGTTGTTCGGCGCGGTCCTGATCGTGCGCCACCGTGCCCAGCTCCTCGAGCGGCTGCGCGACGGCTTGCGCGCTCCCTATTCCGTGCTCGAGCCCGAGTCGGCCGAGCGAGCTCCCGCCCGCGCTCCCGCAGGCTGAGTCGTCTCGCAGAACAGCGCCATGCTGGCCGTGAAGCCATGCAGGAAATTGTGCCCGCCCACCGGGCCCAGCTCGCCTTGAGCGAAGAAGCCGGCCATCGGCGCGTCAGCGGTACGCTTGGCCACCCTGGCGGCGTCGTGGTCCGGCTCGCTGAACAGCTGCCGCCCTCGCCCGTTGCAGGAGAAGAGCAGCACGCCGCGCGGGTCCCAGCCGGGCACCGGGGCCAGCAGCAGCTCCAGGTCCTCGCTCGCCGACGCCGCGTCCCGAACGTGGAACTGCAGCGTCTGACCCAGCTCCACCCGGTCGCTGATGGCGATCGACCCGCTGGACTCGTCGACCCCGATGAGCGAGCGGATCAGGAAGTCGCCCCGCCCGAAGCTCATCTTGTGCTCGTCGATCACCCGGCCCATCTGGATCCCGCGCATGAGCAGCGCCTGGTCGGCGGGACCCGAGCGCACGATCAGCTCGCGCAGCCGATCCAGCGCCGGCTGGCCGCCGAGCTCGTACACGACGTTGCCGTCGCAGCGGGTCACGGTGAAGGGCGAGCCGATTGGCCGGCAGCCCTGGCTGACTACCGTGCGAACCTCGACCGGCCCACTGATCGCTACACCAACCGCGCCGCTTTCCAGCGCCTGATCACCGAGCAGCAGCCGGTGCTGCTCGGGCGAGTCCCCTCCCGAGGCCATCCCGCCCATCACGCGCACCTCCGGCTGCTCCTCGTTGAGCCGCCGCACGAAGCTGTCGGCCGGGAAGCTGAACGGGTCGGCCAGGAGCAGCACGTTCGGGCGCTCGGCCTGGTCGAGGTCCGGCCAGCCGGTGACGCCGTAGCCGTTGCTCAGCTCGATCAGGTCGAGGGCGAAGGCCCGCACGCTGGCTCCGGGCAGGCGCGCGACCCACACCACCAGCGCGGACCCGTCCTCCAGCTCGCGACCGCCACCGATCACTCCCTCGGCGGTGCAGCCGATGACCGCGGCGGTGCCGGTCCGCTCGGAGAGCCCTTCGGCGATCGCGGCGGCGGCCTCCGCATGGTGCATAGAGAAAAAGCACACCACCAGGTCCGGCTTTCCACCGGCCTGCGCGACCGCGGCCGGCACGACCTCGTCCAGGGCCTGCTGGTAATTTGGGGTGGTCGAGACGGCGGCGCCGAAACCGAGCATGGCTTGGCTCCCGGGTTGGTAACGGACCCTTCAGGCCGAGGCTACCCCGAACAGCCGCGACCATGTCGGGATGCCGCCGGCTATCGCCGGCGGCGACGGCGGGCTATGCGTCGGCGCCGACCCACTCGAAGCGGCCAGCCGCGGGCTCCAGCCAGCGTCCGCCCCAGGTGAAGCCGTGGCGTGCCATCGCCGCGACCAGCCGAGGGTCGACCTCTGACGTGGCTGCGCCAGCGAGGTCGAGCGCGATCCCCCACGCCCGGTGGGACACGCCGAGCCTGCCTGCCTGGGCGGCCTGCGACGGGTAGCAGCCGCCCGAGCGCCGGAAGGCGGCGACGTCGACAAGCGCCTCGAGATGCTGAGCCTGCAAGTCGGCCATGGCGCTGGCCAGGTCGGCGACCACCGTCCGGTGACAGCGGACCTGGCCGAGCACCGGAACGGTCTGCGTGACGATGCTGGCCTGGACCCAGTCAGGGTCGGGCACCGGCTTGGTCAGGCTGGTCACGGCGAATTCGCCGAAACGGATCTTCACCTGGGCAAGCGGGAGCGTGCCGTTGCCGGCCCGGAACCACGGCCCCTGATCGGGATGGCGGAACCCGAGCCTGCGGCCGTGCAGCAGCCCGCGCACCGCGCTCTCCAGCGCCTCCCGCGGCCCGCGCGGCTGCAGCAGCAGGTAGCCTACTTGGACGATGCCGAGCCGGCGGCCGCGCCCGAGGTCCACGGCGGCCTCGTAGCCGCCCAGCAGCCGATCGTCCACCACGCCGCCGACGGTGAGCGTGCGGCTCCCGGTGAGCCGCAGGTGGCCGCCCCGGCGGAGCTTCCGCAGGCTTGCCCCGGTCCGCGACAGCACCACGCCGCGGCTCAGCATGCTCGTCAGTTGCGTGCCGGCGCTGCCGGCCGCGACCGCGTAGGCGTCCGGGTCGACCGACATCGCCTCGACCGGGATCACCGGGTAGGCGCGCAGGCCGCTGGTGACGGGCAGAAGCCCGGTGCGCACGGCGGAGATAGCCGCGACCCGCGACGAGTCCCGTACGCGGGCGACCTCCGGGGAGGCAAAGCCACCAGCGGCCCAGACCAGCACCTCGCCCTTGAAAAGGGTCAGGTCGACGGCTGTGGTCCCTGCGACCTGGATGCCGTGCCGGCCGGTCTGGCGCTGGACCGAGCCGCTGCCGGCGACCAGCAGCAGAGCCGGTCCCACCGTCGCCACGATCAGGCTGGCCAGGACCACGAGCGCCCGTCGCCGTGCGCCCATACCGATCGACCCCTTTCTCGGCTCAGCTCAGCGTAACCGTGGCAGGCAGCGCCGCCCAGCCCTGGTTACCGCATCGAGATCCGTCTGGGGGTGTTTGTATGCGCCCCCTCCTGGGCAAGCTGATCGCACTCCTGTTCCCCAGCAAGGGCCGGCGATCCGTGCACCACGAGCGGCACTTCGACGAAGCGTATGCCGAGCGGCAGCAGCAGTTGGAAGACGCTTGCGCCAAAGCGACAGCGACCATTGACGCGGCCCGTGCCGCGATCGACCGCGCGGACCTGGTCCTGCGCGCGACGGACCAGGTGCTGACGCGCGTCTCGCGAGCGCTCGAGCGCCGCGCCAATACCTAAGGTTTTCGGTCGCCGGTTTACGGTCGCCTTCGGAGGGAACGCACCGCCTACCGACCGGTGGGGGCGGGAAGCCGGGCAGGAGCTCGCGGCAGTCTGGGGGACGGTCGCTCGAGCGAGGTCGAAGGGGAGACTGCCTGCCCGGCTCTACCGCCGGCTTCTTGCCTCGGGCTCAGAGGGCTCAGAAGGCCGCCAGCAGCATCGGCTGCTCGAGCAGGTCTCGCAGGAGCGCCAGAAAGCGCGCGGCGTAGGCGCCGTCCACGATGCGGTGGTCGAACGAGACCGAGACGGTCATGACCTGGCGGACCGCGAGCTGGCCGTCGACCACCCAGGGCCGCGGGGCGATCAGCCCGGTGGCGACGATGGCGCATTCAGGCTTGTTGATGATCGGGGTGCCCGTCTCGACCCCGAAGCCGCCCACGTTGGTGATGGTGATGGTCCCGCCGGTGAGGTCCGCCAGCGTGGCCCGGCGCTCGCGCGCCAGCGTGCTGGCACGCGCGATCTCGGCGGCGAGGTCGAGGACGCCGAGGGTGTCGGCGTCCTTGACGTTCGGCACCAGCAGGCCGCTGTCGGTGTCGGTGGCGACGCCGAGGTTCACATAGCCCTTGACGACGATCTCGCTGGCGTCCTCGTCCCAGGCGGAGTTCATCAGCGGGTACTGGCGCAGCGCGGCGCACACCGCCCTGGCGACGATGGCCAGCGGGGTGACCTTGACCTCGGACGCCGCCGGCAGCGCCCTGAGCTGGTCCCGCAGGGCCATCAGGTTGGTGGCGTCGACCGAGAGGAACTCGGTGACGTGCGGGATCGAGAACTTCGACGCCACCATCGCCGCGGCGATCTGCTTGCGAGTGCCTCGCACAGGGATGCGTTGCTCGGTCCGCTCGCGGGCCAGGCGCGGCGCCGTCAGGGGCGCCGCCTCGACAAGGCCGGCGCCTGGAGGGGACGCGGCGGCCGGTGTGAGGGCGCGGTCCACGTCGTCGTGGGTGATGCGGCCGTCCTTGCCGCTGCCGGCGAGCTGCTCCAGGTCGACGCCCCGCTCTCTGGCGTACCTCCGGACCGGAGGGGTCGCCTTTGGGCGCGTGGCCGCCGGCGCCGCGGTCGCGGCGCGGCCCGGGCCGCCCGAGCCACCCGGACCACTCGGCCCACCCGGACCACTCGGCCCACCCGGACCACTCGGCCCACCGGGTCCGGCC